>DJMK01000031.1 GCA_002436485.1 Proteobacteria bacterium UBA6492 | reverse complement strand
TCGCTACCTGGCCGAGCAGGGGATCTGGTATACCGACGCCCATCATGCGCACGCGAACACCGAGACTATCGTCGGTCATGTGACCCTGGCCACCGGTGCCTATCCATCGCGACATGGCATGGTAGGTAACGTCTGGTTCGATGCCGAGAGTGATCGCCTGATGTATAACATTGAGGACGCCAACTATGCGGCTACCGGTGGAGTCGGCGCGCGTGACATGGATTCAGAAGTGGACAAATCTCAGGTTTCCAGGACCGAAGGTCGATCACCTCGCACCATCCTGACAACCACCTTCAGTGATGAACTGGGCCTGTTTTATGGCGATGCGGCAAAGGTCTTTGCTGTTTCCGGTAAGGATCGGGGCGCGGTGTCGATGGCCGGGCATGTCGGCAAGGCATTCTGGTATACCACCAAAGATGGCGGGTTCGCTTCGAGTACATACTATTATAAAGCGTTCCCACAGTGGGTAGACGACTGGAATGCACAGAAAAAGGCGGATGCCTATTACGGAAAACACTGGGAATTGAGTGGTGACCCCGCTAGCTACCGTTATGGGGCAGAGGATGATCGCCCATTTGAGAACCCGGCCGACCTGGGATTTGGGCGCGTATTTCCACATCCCTATGGTGAAAAGGACAGCAAGTACAGCAAGTACTTCTACACATTATTGATAGCGAGTCCCGTGGCAGATGAGCTGACCGTGGACTTTGCGAAAACGTTGATCCGTCATGAGGGATTGGGTCAGGACGAGATACCCGACTATCTGGGTGTCAGCTTGTCGAGTACGGACTATGTCGGCCATACCTTTGGACCGGCCAGTCTGGAGAGTGAGGATAACCTGATACGCCTGGATCGCGCCCTGGCCGATCTGTTTGCCTTCACTGACGAGGCCGTGGGCCTTGAGAATACACTGATCGTGCTATCAGCCGATCACGGTGCACCCGAGGCACCCGAATATACAGCCGCAAAGGGTATCAACGCCGGGCGGATCAATCTCGATACCCTCGATTATTCCGAGCTCGACAAAGAATTGAAAACGCATTTTGGTATAGGCAAGGAAGTCATCAAGCTGACCTTCCATCCTTACGTTTATCTCGATCATGCTCTGATTGAAAAGAAGGGACTCAATCTCGCCGAGGTCTCACGTGTGGTCGCGAAGGAGCTGATTGAATTTGACGGTATTGGTTATGCGATCCCAAGCACAGATCTGGTGGCCGGGCGTGTTGCCGATGCGGCCCCCATTGCCCGGCAAGTCCTGCGCAACTTCAGTCCGAAGCGCTCGGGCGATATATACATTATCTATGAACCGCACTGGGTCCCGACTGCCAAAGGTGACGTCGCCATTGTGAATCACGGCTCGCCATGGCGCTATGACACCTTTGTGCCGATCGTGTTCGCGGGCAACGGTCTAGCTGCTCAGCGTATTAACCGACCGGTGGAAACCATCGACGTGGCCGCGACGTTGTCAGCCTATTTAAGGATCAAACCGCCATCGGGTTCGGTAGGAATACCACTGGATGAAGTGATATCGAAATAGTGGAGATAAATTTAAATCATGTGTGTTTGTCTGCGGACAGAGGAAATACGATGAAGGCCTTGTTAGTATGCGGCCTTGGGGTAATGCTATGGATGGTATCAGCAAGTATGTTTGCTGCATCGCTCGATACTACCGACGAGTTCAACGATCGACCCATGAATATGAACAATCCCGGTTCCATCGTCGAGAGGTTGGATGAAGATGCAGAACAAAAGAATTACATCTTCCAGTTCCCCGGCTTATCGGAAGCATTAACACCCTGGTATGACTTCAAGACTGACCTCGACGAGAATCATGGATTCAAGTTCGGTATCTCTTACACAGCCTATTATCAAAAGGCGAGTGATACATTCGGCCCTGAGGATGATGCCGCCAGTTACGATCTCGATATCAGTGGTAGTTGGACCTTTTTAGGCCACGGCACGAGTTCACCGACGATGCTTGGTTTCGGCTTTTTCAAGCGCGGCAGGCTGGGTACAGAGATTCCTCCGCAGCGATTGTTCACCCAGTACGGCGGACTTTACTCGAGTGCAGCACCTTATGGCGAGGAAGATCTGGTTATGGGTGAACTCTGGATACAGCAGAAGTTCAGCAATCGGTTTGGCTATCGTATTGGCAAGATCTTTCCGATTACAGCGTACGACTTCTTTCCGTTTAAAAACTTTCGAACCGACTTCGTAGACTTTAATCATGTTACCAACGCAGCCATACCATTGCCTGGTAATGGACTTGGTGCCTTCGCTGTATATCGTCCCCAACCCAGTATTCTGCTCCGCCTCGGAATCCATGATGCAAACGCGAATGTGCAAGAATCCGGCTTCGATACCTATGATGGCGAACTCTTTACTATTTTCGAAGTGGGTGTCGATACGGGTCTGGTACAGCGAGCACCCGGCCGTCCTCCGTCTGGTCATGTGCATGTATCACTCTGGCACCAGGATAAACGGGAGGTTGCCGGAATTGATGACGGTTGGGGTATCGGGATTTCGGCGCTTCAACGGTTCGGTCGTTATACACCTTTCGTGCGCTATGGATACGCGGACGGCGGAGCTAATGGTCCGACTCCCGTCAAGAATATGGTGAACGTGGGTCTGGTCATCGATGGCATTTTTGGTCAGGACAAGGATCGTGTCGGTGTCGGTTACACCTGGTCTGATCCTGCGGATAGGGCACTGGATCACCAGAACACCATCGATGCCTACTACCGCGTGCAGTTGACACCGGAAATCCAGATTGGCCCTACGCTTGAGGTGATTTTCAATCCCGTGCGCAATCCTAATGACGACACGATTTACGTTTGGGGAATTCGCTCTCGGATTGAATTCTAGGATCTCAGCAGCGCAGTATCGTTGTGAGCCGGTTGCCAGAACGTTAGCACCGATTCTGGATCAGGGTTTAATTGAGGATGGTCATTGTTTTAAGTCAGTAGAATGCGATAATTAGTATAGGGTGTTGTGTCACTGACAGTTGAAATGATTGGAAAAAAGTAGTTTTTACGAAACACAATATGGCAAGGAGGGATTTATGAACGCCACTAAAATAGTATGGGTGGTGTCTGTTCTGTCGGCATTGTTGTTAATGGCCGGGTGTGAGCACCAGCAAGCGACTTCATCTGCCAAGTCA
Source organism: Proteobacteria bacterium UBA6492 (assembly GCA_002436485.1). GTDB lineage: Bacteria > Pseudomonadota > Gammaproteobacteria > UBA6429 > Thiohalophilaceae > UBA6492. The sequence goes on along the minus strand of DJMK01000031.1, from coordinate 7,564 downwards.
GACCAGCAACGACCCAATATACTATTGGTGATGGCCGACGACATGGGCTGGACAGACATCGGTAGTTTCGGCAGCGAGATCGAGACACCAAACCTCGATGCCCTGGCCCANNATGTTATTGTCGGGTACCGACAACCACCTCGCTGGCTTGGGTAACATGGGCGAGATGCTTCGACCCGAGCAGCGAGGTAAACCGGGTTACGAAGGCTACCTGAACGAGCGGGTTGTCTCACTTGCTGAAGCCTTGCAAAGTGGCGGTTATCACACCTATATGGCAGGCAAGTGGCACCTCGGGCACGATCCGGAAAACTTCCCGCATGCACGCGGGTTTGAACGCTCTTTTAGTATGTTGCTCGGTGGCGCCAGTTATTGGCGCGACATGTTCGGTATGCTCGCTGTACACGAAGAAGTGGCGGAATACGTAATCGATGATCAGCGGCTCAAGGAATTGCCGAAAGATTTCTATGCCACGCGCAACTATACCGATTTCCTGATGGATGCCATTCGGCAAAATAAAGACGACGGCAAACCGTTCCTTGCCTATCTTGCATTCACCGCCCCGCACGATCCCCTGCACGTGCCCGAACCCTGGTTGAGTAAATATCGCGGCAAGTACGATGCTGGTTACGAGGTACTCAAAGCACAACGCGCGGCAACGGCCAAACAAATGGGCCTGGTTTCAGATAAGGCCGTTATGCCAGAACGTTATCACATGGTGAAGCCCTGGGATTCACTGAGTCAGGAGCAACGCGAGCTAGAGTCTCGCGGTATGGAAGTCTATGCCGGGATGGTCAATAACATGGATTATCATTTTGGGCGCATGATTAAATTTTTAAAAGACATTGGCGAGTACGACAATACAATTATTATTTTCCTGTCTGATAACGGCCCGAACCCTTGGTATAGCGAAGACTATCCGGGCAATCTGGGTAGCAAGTGGTTCGCACAGTTTGACAACCGCACCGAGAATATTGGCCACCCCATGTCGCATTATGCTTATGGTATGGGTTGGGGGTCTGCCAGTGCAGGTCCACTCGATCTTTTTAAAATGACCATTGCCGAGGGGGGCATCCGAAGTCCAATGCTTATTGCAGGACCAGGCGTCAAAAGTGCTCAACAGGTGGATAGCTTTGCTTATGTTTGGGATGTGATGCCGACAATTCTGGACTTAGCAGGAGTTAAGCACCCTGAACAATACCAGGGTCGACAGGTAGAGCGCATGCGCGGTAAGTCACTAGCAGGCATACTGAATGGATCGGCGCAAGCTGTATATGCCGATGAAGAGTTCGTAGGTGGTGAGATGCAAAATGGCAAATGGATGCGGCAGGGTGATTACAAAGCGGTGTCGATTGCCCCCCCTTATGGAAAAGGCGGTTGGCAACTCTATAATGTGGTTGATGATCCGGGTGAAACCAACGATCTCGCCGGGGAAAAACCTGAATTATTGAAAAAATTACAGGCCGCATGGGATGACTATGCAAACGAAGTGGGTGTGGTATTGGCGAAGTAAACCGAGTAGTTTTAAGCAAAACTACTACCGAAAAACTATCGGAGAAATAAAATGAGTAAAAGCAATAATCTAGCGATGAAAGTTTTGCTAACCATTATCGGGTTAAGTTTCCTTTCAGCAGCAAACGCAGAGACAGATGCCGAACTCGCAAGTGAATTAAATAATCCGCTCGCTGACTTGATGATTATCCCTGTTCAGTTCAACTATGACCAGGATGTCGGTGTTAATGACGAAGGCTGGATTCTGAAAACAAATTTCCAACCGGTGGTTCCTATTCAGTTGAACGATGACTGGAACCTGATTACACGCACCATCATACCTATAATCAAACAAAAGGATATCGCCCCGGGTTCAGGTTCCCAATCCGGTCTGGGTGACACTTCCATTAACCTGTTCTTTTCCCCAACAAAACCATCTTCCAGTGGCATTATTTGGGGCGTCGGACCAGTGCTGGTTGTACCTACGGCTAGCAATGATTTGCTTGGTACAGACAAGTGGAGCGCAGGGCCTACATCACTCATCCTGACGCAGCAGGGACCATGGACTGTCGGTACACTTGCCAGTCACATCTGGTCCTTTGCAGGTAACAGCGATCGTAATGATGTGAGCAACACCTTGTTACAGCCGTTTGTGTCCTATACATGGCCAAGTGCCTGGTCTTTTGCCGTAAATTCCGAAAGTAGCTATAACTGGAAAACTGAAGAGTGGTTGGTTCCACTCACGGCGACCGTTGCCAAGGTTGTTAGATGGGGAAAACTGCCTGTCCGGATACAGGGCGGACTCGGCTACTGGCTGGATTCACCGGATACTGGTCCGGAAGGCGTGCGCTTTACATTTCAGCTAAATTTCGTGTTGCCGAAATCGCGCTAAACGAATGTGAGAAGTAAGAAAAAAATTAAATTAAGAGGAAAAGCTGATGAATAGTAAACTATTGTTAATAATCATTTTCTCTCTATCCTGGGTAGTTGGGTGTGAAAAGCAAGAGAGGGAACAAACGACGTCGGTAGAAAAACCAACGACGATCACCGCATCGAGTCCACCATCCTCTCGCTACATGGGCGGTCCGGCAGAGCTGGTGACTGCACCGAACGGGGCGATTGTTAACAAGGAAGTGCTGGAACAGCTTCCCAAGACGGCCTGGACGAAAGGTCCGGAAATCGAAAATCCGGTTGATGGTGTGTATGTCCTCGGGGGGTATTTGATATCTGCCTGCATCGTGGTGGAGGCGGAAGAAGGCTTAATTGTTTTTGACACCGGCGATACCAAGGAAGACGGTGAGAAGCTGCTCAAGGCAATACGCACTTTTACTGATAAACCTATCAAAGCCATCGTCTATGGCCATACGCACTATGCATTTGGTGCCGGTGTGATGGCGGAAGGCAATAAGGATGTGATGGTGATTGGCCATCCTGATCTCAATGCTATCGTCCAGCGTAACCTGTCTTCAGGCGGTGCACCTGCTTATTTTGCCGAAGTCAGCCCTTATGTTACTGCGCGTGCCTTACAGCAATTTAACTTTTACCTCCCGGACGAGGGCCCGGATGCCTGGTTTAGCCCGACCAATCTGAATCTTGGCGAAGTAGCTTTTTTACCGGTCAATCGCCCCGTTAAAGACGGTGAAGAATTTGAGATCCTCGGTATCAAGATGCAGTTTTTTACCAAGTACGGTACCGATGATAAAGGTCATACCACAGTATGGCTGCCTGATCGGAAAATCATGATCGAGAATGCACTCTGGGGTACACCACCGAACATGTATTCGATTCGCGGTGATCTGTTTCGGGATGCACGGGAATGGTCTGAATTGGTCAAACTGGTTCGAGATTTAGAGCCGGAAGCACTTATCGGCTATGCGCATCGACCCCTCGTAGGGAAAGAAAAAATAAGAGCCACGCTTAATGCCTATCTGGATGGGATTGCCTTTACCCTGGACCAGACATTACGTCATATTCTTGGTGGCTATGGGCCTGATGATTTGCGACACATGATCAAAATGCCCGAGTATCTAGAAGAAGATCCGCATAATTTCCAGAGTTATGGTGAGCTATCATTTCAAACGCCGGCAATCTACTATCACACGGTTGGCTGGTATAATGGTGATGCCGCGACCATTTTCCGTCCCTCACCACGGGAAGAGGCCGAGCGTATCGTTCAACTGATTGGTGGCCGGGATAAGGTCCTGCAGGAAGCCCAGGCAGCGTATGATAAAAAGGAATATGCCTGGTCAGCCCAGTTAGTGAATTACCTGTATAAACTGGATCAGCAGGACAAAGAGGTCCGATTGTTTAAGGCGAAAGTGTTAAGACAACTCGCCTATCTCTCCACCGGTGCGAATGCCCGTTCACACCTGTTGGCACAGGTACTGGCACTCGAGGGCAAGATCACTGTTCCACGAATCATCCCACCTATGCCTCAGGCGATTGCCGCAGCACCGGAAGTGACGGTCGACTTTTTCAGAGTCAGACTGGATCCTGAAAAGAGCGGTAAAACCAACAAAGTAATCTTGTTTGATTTTGGTGGTAAGGATAAAACAGTTGGTTTGCACATACGACGCGCCGTTGCCGAGTTCCTTGATGAACCAGATAAACATTACCAGCCAGCAGATGTGATCCTGTCACTCTCCGGTGAAGCCTGGGTCAAGCTGGCCTTGAGTCAGGCCTCGGTGCAACAGTTGGTTGACGCTAAAGAAATTACGATGACAAAAGGAACGATAGAGGAAGCAGATAAGCTGATTAACCTGTTTGACAAATATCGACCAGAAAAAGCGATGCTTGTTGCACCACACTTGCATGATTAAACACATTTTTAGATAAGGTTAAGGGGATGTCTCATGATACGTATTTTGCAAATGTTTTTATTACCGGTATTCTTCGTAATAACTGGTGTCGCACATGCCATCGAACCGATTCCAGATGAGACTGGCTGGTCGGGTTTTGTTAATATCGGTGCAGGCGGGCTTCGCGCAGAGTCGAACCTGGTTGCGGGTATCGACAAGTATTCGATAAGCATTGGTAATGCGACCATCGATTCCCTTTCGGATGCGCCGAAAGAGAAGACACTTGCAATACCACAATTAAACGGATACATAAACTATACATTTTCTACGCGAACGCAATTATTCGTGGGTAATAATCTGGAAGATATTATCCGTTTGGATCTTGTTTCGACTTTTGGCGTGCGCCAGCAGTTTGCCGACAGGAGCATTATCGCGCTGAGCTCGGTGTCTTCACCTGCATTCAATCCAATACAAGTGTGGGCTGATCCATATGTTGTTGGCGTGGATCGGGTAGAGACTGACCGAAGCAGTAACGGGCTTCGTCTGGAATACGACAAGATCCTGGCTACTGGTTTCGGTCTGCAATATACGCAACTGGATTATGAAATTGATAACGAATTAAGTGGAACTACGCAACTGGGGCTTCCGGCCGCTCAGGCTGCANNCGACACAAGATGATGATACGCTTGGTTTAGCATTCTTTGTCTTTGATAAGAAAATATTTAACAGTAAGAATTGGTGGGGCCAGGCTTCGGTTGTGTATTTTAATCGCGATTCAAATATCAATTTTTATGATGAGAGTTCGTTAGCGCTGGTCGCCGGTGCGCAGTTCCGATTTTAGATAGTTAGCCAATTTACTGATGAAACGGATGATCAAAAGGAGCCTGCACATGCCTTTATGGCGTAGCAATGCTACGAAGCCTTTATCATTGGTGTTGATATTGCTTCTGCAAAGTGGTTGCTCGAGTTTCGGTGAAGGGCTGATGCGTGGTTTGATGAAGCAAGATGAAGAAGATACACGCCAGTGTTACGTTCGAGGACCTGGCTACGACGGGATAGAACAGATGATCGAAAAGACCTCAGCATCTGGTCCAAAGCCAGATGGTGACATGAAGGTACTCATGGTGCATGGTATTGGCACACATCAACCTGGCTATTCAACACGGCTTGCCGAAAATCTGGCGCAAGAACTGAAACTGGATGTCGTGGAGCATGTGCCCAAGGTCATTTCACTTCGACTTAACGTACCGCAGGATAGTTTCAAGGAAAATGTAGAGCGAGGACTGATGCGGGGAAAACTGGGAGATAGTAACGGGACTGTTACCGTGCATAGCTACCGTAGCAAGGATGGGAGCCGGGGTATGACGTTCTATGAGCTGACCTGGTCGGAAATTACTGATCCCGACAAGGATATTATCAAGTACGATGACTCGGGGGCCTATTCCTTTCGACGTGCAGGGCTGAATAATGACTTGAAACTTTTTGTTAATAGCCATTTACCCGACCCGCTCATTTACCTGGGTGATGCGCAAGGTAATATTCAGGCGGCGGTATCACAAACTTTGTGCTGGATGTTTACCCGAGACTATGCGCAAATACCAAAACAAACAGACCAGGCATGCATATTTGAAAACTATCCGCCAGATGAAGTCAAAAATGATTCCTATGCGTTTATTAGCCATAGCCTGGGCAGCCGTATCCTCACTGATACCATGCAATCGGTCACAGCAGACATGGCAAAGAGAGAAAAGCAGAAAAGTGCATCCAAATACGTCTCGCAGTGGCTGGATGCCTTAAAGCAGGAAACGCTGACTATTTTCATGCTCTCGAACCAGCTTCCGTTGTTACAGCTTGGACGGGGTGTGCCGGAAGTCACAAATCAGTTTACTGACTACTGTACAGCAGAAGGTACCAAGAAAAAGCAGCGGGTATTTGCACGATCAAACATTATTGCGTTCTCCGACCCTAATGATATCCTGAGCTGGTCTGTGCCACCTGGCTATGAAGATAGTTATATGGATTCGCGTATGTGCCCGGTATTAGTGAATGTCATTATCAATATTGCCGAGGTAAAGAAGCTTCTGGGGGTTGAGTTGGCTGCAGCGGGTGAAGCGCATACTGATTATGATAATGACGAGCGTGTGATTAAATTAATAGCACGTGGTATGAGTGAAGACAAGGCAGACCCTGTTATAAAAGAACGTTGTCAATGGATGGAAGTACGTTAAAACTATATTCTAACTATGAAATATAACGGTTTAACTAATTAGAAATTTTAAAATCGACAGAGTAACTATGGTGAGGATGAAAATATGAATAAGCTTATTCTGGGAATGGTGTTTTTGTTAATTTTGCCTATGCCGCTTCATGCCGAAGGAGACTGGGATTTTAAGCTCACACCTTATGTGTGGTTCGCAGGATTTGATGGTAACGTCTCCACCGTGCCGGGTTCACCTGTCGTTCCGGTCTATATTAGCCCCAGCGATGCGCTGAGTGATAATGAAGCCAGCTTCATGATGATCTTCGAAGCCAAGAAGCAACAACATGGTATATTTCTCGATTTTATTTATACCGATACAGAATCAGATACGACGTTACTTCCTAATATCAATCTCACCATGAAATCCATCTCCCGATCCAAGATTTTTTCAGCAGCCTATGAATACGAGGTATATAACAGGGAAAAAATCGTGGTAGATGTATTTGGTGGTCTGCGTTACTGGAAGGCGGATACTATTTTGGAATTTGGTGGTGGATTAGGAATTCTCGCCGGGCAGCGCATTCGCAATGCCGAGTCCTGGGTCGATCCTTTAATCGGTGTGAAAGGGCGTATGCCATTAGGTGATTCTAATTTTTATACAGTAGGTTGGCTTTCCGCAGGTGGTTTTGGTGTCGGCTCTGACAGTTTTTATGATATCTCGGCCAATATTGGTTACCAATGGAATAAAGCGATCGGCACCACGCTAGGTTATCGGTTACTTAATGTTGACTATGAAAATGGTTCATTTGTTTATGATGTGCAGCAGGAGGGCTGGTCTTTGGCGTTGACTTGGGCGTTTTAAAAGTAAAAGTGATTTAGTTAAATTAAACAACCAGGCTTGCCAAATTAAGTAAAGCGGGAGAGTAGATCGAGCATATGTTTATCATATGTGAATGGTAAGCTATCTGTTGATAGGAGAGTGAGCATTAGTACAGTTAGCACATTTTAAGCACACAAACGAAATTAGTTCATTAATATCGATCAGTTGCTAGGTCCTTTCACGGCGGTAACAGGGGTT
>DJMK01000143.1 GCA_002436485.1 Proteobacteria bacterium UBA6492 | reverse complement strand
ATATTGATTGGAGCGTCACAAATATTTGCACTTGTACCCGGCACATCGCGTTCCGGTATCACCATCACGGCCGGGTTGTTCCTTGGCCTGACGCGCGATGCCGCGGCACGTTTTTCATTTTTGTTGTCGATCCCGGCGATCCTGATGTCCGGTGGTTATAAAAGCCTGCAGTTGCTCGTGATGGAAAATGTGGACTGGCTTTCAATTCTGTACGGCACGTTGATTTCCGCGGTGACAGCGTTTATTTGCATTCACTATTTTCTCAAATTCCTGGATCGCATCGGTATGTTACCGTTTGTAATTTATCGGCTTGTGCTGGGCGTGTTTCTTTTATATGTCTTCCTCTAGGATCCAAAAGTTACACTGGTTTCATTTCTGGCATTGGTTGGGGTGGTGCTGGGTAATCATTGCCTGCTATTTGTTTCTTGCACCAAGCCCACCCGTTCCTGAATTGGGTTTTGAGTATCAGGACAAGCTGGGTCATCTACTTATCTATACTATTTTGATGGCCTGGTTTGGTAACCTGTATCATACTCGCCGGGCACGTATTTTTTATGCAGTGTTTTTCGTCATCATGGGTATCACGCTGGAATTTTTACAGGATATGGGACAGGATCGCCTGTTCGAGTACACGGATATGCTTGCCAATACAGTGGGAGTAATTCTGGGCTATATCATGACACTTGGTTCGATGCGCCATATGTTGCACAGGGTAGAACAATATCTACGGTTATCAACACATCATGAGTAACGATAAGCGTGACAAGCTATATGCCGACAGGCATGACATGATTGTCGATTTCGTGTTTGACGAGAGCGTGGCAAATGTTTTTCCCGATATGATTCGCCGTTCTGTTCCGGGCTATGATGCTATTATCACGCACCTCGGCCTGTTTGCGCGCCAGTATGCGTTGCCAAATACACGCCTGTATGACCTGGGTTGTTCCACCGGTGCTGCTACGCTGGCGTTGCGTCGACAGATCCAGGTAACCGGTTGCGAGATTATTGCCGTGGATAATGCCGAAGCCATGGTGCAAACCTGTCAGCAAAATATCAGCCATGATAAGAGTCTGACACCAGTACAGGTCATATGTGCAGATATTCAGGATGTCACGATTGAAAATGCCTCGGTGGTAGTACTTAACTTTACCTTGCAATTCATTGCGCCGGAAAAACGCCAGGCGCTGTTGCAAAAAATTTACCAGGGCATGGTTGCAGGTGGTGTACTGGTGTTGGCGGAAAAACTGGTATTTAACGATACGCAAAAGCAGCAGTTCGTCGAGGACATGCAAATGGCCTATAAAAAGGCCAACGGTTACAGCGACCTCGAAATCAGTCAGAAGCGCACCGCGCTGGAAAACGTGCTGGTACCGGATACCATGAGCACCCACGTTCAGCGACTCGAAGCGATTGGCTTTACGCAAATTTATCCCTGGTTCCGTTGTTTTAACTTTGCCGCGCTTTGCGCAATTAAATAATTTGCAATCATCACCATGTTTGAACAGGAGCTTTATGCCAGGCTGGACGAATTGGAACTGGCGGACTGGTCAGCGCATTTAAGGCAACTACTGCCGCAACGTTATTCGCAAAACTTCCATGGTAACTTCGATAAGTGGTCAGGGGTGCTGCAGGCACTACCTGCGGTTACACCATCCAGTATTGATTTGAACCATGCCGTGGTGCGCGTGGGTGAGGATGGTGATCTCAGTGAAACAGATCGTGAATTACTGACTCAGCAGCTGCGCGAGTTTCACCCCTGGCGCAAGGGGCCATTTGACGTGTTTGGTATCTATATCGATACGGAGTGGCGTTCAGACTGGAAATGGGATCGTCTTAAGCATCACATCGCGCCACTAGAGAACAGGAATGTGCTGGATATCGGCTGTGGCAGTGGTTATCACTGCTGGCGGATGCGTGGTGCCGGTGCACGCTTTGTGCTCGGGATTGATCCGACTGTGGTGTTTGTCATGCAGTTTCAGGCTATACAAAACTATATTCAGGATTCGGCCGTACACGTATTGCCACTTGGCATTGAAGATCTGATAGAAAACATGAGTTGCTTTGACAGCGTGTTTTCCATGGGGATTCTGTACCATCGGCGTGATTATAAACAACACCTGGCCGAGTTATGGAACTGCCTGCGTGACGGTGGTGAGTTGATACTGGAAACGCTGGTTATCGATGAACAGTACGGTGACCTGCTACAACCTGAAGGGCGCTATGCCCAGATGCGTAACGTGCATGCCATTCCATCGGTCAGCTTGCTGACGAACTGGCTACAACAGGCGGGCTTTTCCAATGTGCGTTGTGTCGATAACACGGTTACCACAACCGATGAACAACGTGTTACCGACTGGATGCAATACCAGTCTTTAAAAGATTTTCTTGACCCACACGATCAGACAAAAACTATCGAGGGTTATCCGGCACCGGTGCGGGCAGTGATGTTAGCAAACAAGTAACGAAAGCCAGGTTCATTTTGTCGTCATTTTATCAAGCAAGCTGGCGTGCATCTGTCTTCTTTCGTGATCCGGGTCGTCTACGCTGCTTACATCGGTAAGTCGAGTTACATACTCATGAGGAAAATCCAGGTAACGTGCGCCTTGAACAATCTGTTCACGATACCAGTGGTACGGTTTGAGTGAGTCATCGATATAGTCGGCATGCGCAAGGTAAATAAAGCATTCGTATTGTCTTGCTCGATGCTNNACCAGGTCAGTTGCACAGCCGGTGTACAGTAGATTGCATTTGCTCGAGTTATCCTGCCCGGGTGCAGTTTCGAGCCATAAGCAAAGTAATGCAGAAGTTTCATTGAATTCGTCAGAAAAACCCTCAATAACAGGAATTATATGCAAAAAATCGGGTCTATTGGCCTGACAACAGTTTTCGCGAAAGAACCTATGGATTCAGTCACACAAATTACACTCGGCGCGGCAGTCGGTGAAGCAGTGATGGGGCGTAAGGTTGGTAACCGTGCCATCCTGTGGGGCGCCATTGCCGGTACGCTGCCTGACCTGGACGTCTTCATACCGCTGGGCGACGTGGTCAAGGACTTTACCTATCATCGTGCGGCCAGTCATTCGTTATTTGTGCTGGCGCTGGTGACGCCGCTGCTGGTCTGGTTGATTAATCGTGTTCATTCGCGCTACCGGGAGCACACGCGGCAGTGGGCGCTGATGATTTACCTGGTGTTTGCCACGCACGTTCTTCTCGACAGTTTTACTGCCTATGGCACCCAGATATTCTGGCCGTTTATTACTACGCCCATGACCTGGTCAACCATCTTTATCATTGACCCGCTGTATACTATTCCCTTGCTGGTAGGCGTGATTGCGGCACTGGTGATGACACGCGAAACCACGCGAGGTCATCGAATCAACCGCTTTGGCCTGGTTGTCAGCACCCTGTATCTTTCATGGACCCTGGTGGCCAAGCTTGTCGTACAAAATAACGTGGAAGATGCGCTTGAAAAACAGGCTATCAATTACCAGCGCATATTTACTGTGCCAACCCCGTTTAACTCGCTGTTATGGCGTGCGGTGGTACGTGATGAAACGGGTTACTATGAAGGCTACTACTCGGTCCTCGACGCTGATAATGATATCCAGTTTCGCTATTACAAGAGTGATGAACAGTTACTGTCAGGTATTGAACAACACTGGCCGGTGCAGCGCCTGAAGTGGTTTAGTAAAGGATTCTATTCCGTCAATCGTGAGCAGAACGATATCGTGATCAGTGATTTGCGCATGGGCATGGAACCCAGCTATGTATTCAGCTTCAAGGTTGGTGAGATCAGTAATCCACATGCCCTGGCCACGGTACCCAGCAGGGTCAACAAGCCGCGCGACCTGACGTTTCTAAACCGTATGTGGCAACGGATCTGGGACGATAGCTACGCACTCACGCCGCATACCACAGGTACGCACTAGCCTGCTTGCCAAGAATCTGCATACTGAAATACTCGCTACAGGGGCGTTGCGCTGCACCGTAACATACATGCAGGGGTAACAGGTGTTCCTCGCGCGGATGACAATATCGCGCATGCGGCGCCGATTCCCAGTTAATCAAACGTGCAGCGCGTTCAGATTCGTCAATGTCCTGGCTGGAACAGGTATCGATTAGCCAGTTTTCAAATGACGTGTTTTGAGCATGACTTTCCTGGGTGTCCGGCCTAAAGAAGGCGCGCATGTTGTGAAAGGAAAAACCGGAACCGACAATCAACAGGTTTTCATACTCAACATGCGATAAAGCACTGCCCAGCGCGATATGCTGTGCCGGGTCAAGACTACGTAACATCGATAGTTGTACACAGGGAATATTTGCATTCGGGTACATGATCTTTAGCGGTACGAACAGGCCGTGATCAAAACCGCGTTTATCATTTAGTTTTGCCTCGATAGCATTGTTAGACAGCGTCTCGAACAGGTGCTCGGCGAGTGCTGGTTCACCCGGTGCAGCGTATTCGATGTCATAGGACTCATCCGGAAAACCTGCATAGTCGTAAATCAACTCGGGATTCGCAGCATGCGTTATTGTCGGTATGTCTGTTTCCCAGTGTGCGCTAACGACGACGATTGCAGAAGGTGTGGCAATTTTTTGTGTAATCATTTTCAGGCTGGCCACCATTTCGGCATGTGCACTATCACCCAGCAGTGGTAGCGGGCCACCACCATGGGACAGAAATAATATATTAGTGCCCATAAATATCTTTCACTCCGGGTTGTAGCCTACGGTGATCAACCAGCCGCTCATGTTGTCAGCCCACAGGGCCTGGCCACTGAAACGAATATGGCCGTAGGTTGTATTGACATATTTAAGTGGAAATTCTGCACCAATCCCTGCTTCATAAGATGTGGTGTAGTTAAGTGTGCGGCGGTTATCGCCAAAGAAATGGTTTACGCCGAGCAGGAACACGAGATCCATGCGGTGGTCATCAATGTAAATCTCGGTGGGTTCAATCAGGTCGGCCTTGACGGATAGCAGGTTGGCCTTTTCAGTAAACTTCAAGGCATCGTTACTCTCATTAAACGAATCAACGATGACGTGGTAAACACTGGCAACGATGCTGCTGGAGCGATCCAGCAAGGTCCAGTCGTACTTGATACCCAGACCAAGGTTTAATATGGCGCTATTGGAATCCCAGTTGAAAATAGTACCCTCAAACTGATCCTTAACCGCGTTGGTTAGCGGGCCAAAGTAGTCAGCCTTGTTGTCCATACGTGCTACACCCAGCCGTAGGCTGGGCAGGAAATGCCACTGTTCTGAAATACGATTTTCGTATAGCAAGCCAACACCAAACCCGTAGGTCTCCCAGGTTGAATCGACGTATTCACCCGGCAGTGGTTGGAACGTAGGTATGACTTCCTCGGTATTCTGGTAAGCGGCTGCCAGCTCCAGTACCAGCCTGGATTTTTCGTCGCGGGCCAGGTCAATGTGATACGGTAAACGATAAATAGAGATATCAACGTCCAGGTTATCTTCGTTGGTAATGGTGTAATTGGCTGCGGCAAAGTCGGGGGACAATGTCATCAGGGTCATAAAGGCGTAATCAACGCCAAGGTCACGTGCACCATCCTGGTTATCACTGAACGCTATCTGGTTGCTGCATAGCAAAAATAGCGTGACAAGCAGTCTAGCTTTCATCGAGAGAAGCAACGATAGCAAGTGCATCTTTAATGGTTGGGGCATAAAGCTTGGCCACGCAACATGAGCCTTTTTGCGCTGCATGTGCCTTTACCATACCGAGCATTTCAACTAACGAAATAGATTGATCGCGTGGTTGTAGTTGAACAGGTTGCTTGTCGCGCATGGCGAGATTAAAGGTATGCCCTTGCGAATCTATCAGCAAATCCGTTTCATCGTAGGCAGCTTGCTGCAGCTCACTATCAGACTCCCATTGTGCCTGGTCGCTTATATAGACCAGTTCAGCATCACCTGCATGTTTTATTATGGCTGGCCAGTTCACCATTTCATTCAGCCACGCAAGCCGCTTAAAGCAAGGTGTCCCGGTAGTCTTCACGCAAAATATTTTTTTGTACCTTGCCCATGGTGTTGCGTGGTAACTGTTCAAGGAAAATAATTTTCTTTGGTACCTTGTAGTTTGCCAGTTTACTTTTTAATTCACTGATGACTGCTTGCTCGTTCGGCGGCGTGTTTATTTCTTCTGGCACCACTATTGCGACAACCGCTTCACCAAAGTCCCGGTGTACGACGCCAATTACGGCCGATTCCTTCACACCTGGGAACTCATCCAGTATCAATTCGATCTCCTTGGGATAGACGTTGTAACCGCCGCTGATGATCATGTCCTTGTTGCGGCCAACGATGCAAATATAACCCTGTTCGTTATAACACGCCTGATCACCGGTAATGAAAAAACCGTCTTCGGTGAATTCTTCCGCGGTTTTCTCCGGCATGCGCCAGTAACCTTTAAAGACATTAGCGCCTTTTACCTGTAGTACACCCACCGTATCACCGCTAACCGGTATATTGTTTTCATCAACAATGCGCGCTTCCACGCCCGGTAACGGCAAACCAACGGTACCGGCGATGCGTGCACCATTAACCGGGTTGGAAGTATTCATACCGGTTTCGGTCATACCGTAGCGCTCAAGAATCGTGTGGCCGGTGCGCTGTTGAAACTCTTCAAAGGTCTGCGCGAGTAACGGTGCGGAACCGGAGATAAACAGGCGCATGTTTTTACAAATGCTGTGGTTGAACTCTGGCTGTTCCAGCAGGCGTGTGTAGAAGGTAGGTACACCCATTAATACCGTCGCTTCAGGTAATAACTGCATGACCTGTTCGGCGTCAAAACGCGGCAGGAACAGCATCTTGCTGCCACCCAGGAATACGTTATGACAGGCGACGAACAACCCGTGTATATGAAATATTGGCAAGGCATGTAACAGGACATCTTGCTGATGCCATTGCCAGGTCTGCTGTAATGCAAGGCCATTGGCGGCGAGGTTGCCATGCGTGATCATCGCGCCCTTGGGTCGCCCGGTTGTACCCGAGGTATAAAGGATCACGGCGACGTCGTCGCTGTTGCATTGCACGGTATCAAATGTTGCTGTCGTGTCTTCACTCGCGGTAATCAAACTCCCGGTGCCATTCGCATCCAGGGTAAAGACATGTTGTAGCGAGATTGTTTTTCCAATGCGCTCAAAAAGTTCTTCCGATGCCGGATCACATACCACCAGTGCCGGTTCAGCGTTCTCCAGGAAGTAGGCCAGTTCGTTTTCGGTATAGGCGGTGTTCAGTGGTAGATAAATCAGCCCGGCGCGCAGGCAGGCGAGGTACAGGAACAGTACCTGTGGCGACTTGGCCACCTGCACTGCAACCCGATCACCTTTTTGCAAACCGAGTGCCGCAAGAAAATGTGCCAGGCGTGCCGCCTCGCTTTCGAGCTCGGCATAGCTGTAGGTAACGCGCCCTGGGGTTTCGATACAGATAGCCTCACGACTTGCAGGGAAATGTTGCTCAAAAATTGTATATATATTGTTATTCATGTTGGTGAACGCGGTTGACAGCCAAAATACCCAGTGAGTAGACTGCTGTAATTCATAATTATGAATTATAAATAATTCCAAATCTAATTTTTCTTTGTCACTAATCGGGTTTGCTATGAGCGAGCAGATCAAAAGCACGGCACTCTATATACAGGTCGCAGACCGCCTGCGCAGCGAGATTTATCGCCATGCATTAGGACCGGGCGACCCGATTGATGAGATGGCGCTGTGCGAACGTTACGGCATTAGCCGCACACCGTTACGCGAGGCACTCAAGGTGCTAAGCAGTGAAGGGCTTATCGAATTAATTCCGCGCAAGGGCAGCTTTGTACGTAGTATGGACGTTGATGAACTCAACGAACTTTTCCCGGTGATGGCGGTACTGGAAGGTTTATGTGCCAGGGAAGCGGTCGAGAATTGCGGTGCCGAGGACCTGAAAAAACTCGAAGATATGCACCACAAGCTGGAACAGTATGCGTCCGACGGCGACATTGATAATTACTACGAAACCAACTTTGAATTTCACCAGGCGGTGCAGGACCTGTCCGGTAACCGCACATTACAAAGAATCATTGGTGACCTGCGCAAGGTATTGCGCCTGGCAAGACACATGCAGCTGACCATGCCCGGTCGTCTGCAACAGTCGCTCGAGGAGCATCGCCAGATCATGTTGGCGTTTCGCAAACATGATCCCGTTTTGGCTGATCAGAACATGCAGGCACATTTGCACAACCAGTGGCATTCGCTGATCGGTATGCAAGGAGATGAAATAAAAACCGCATAGTAAAAAAAAACAGACCATCAAGAGGAGAAGAACAATGAGAATTGCAAAAACAGCATTACCCATGCTGCTTGCGTCGGCATTAATGGCAGTATCCACAGTTGCCAACAGTGCAGACAAGCAGTTAAGAGCATCCCATCAATGGCCAGGTGGCAAGGGCGACATTCGTGACGAGATGGTGCAGATGATTGCACGTGATGTTAATAACGCGAACATCGGTCTGAAGATCAAGGTCTATCCCGGTAAATCACTGTACAAGCCAAAAGAGCAATGGGGCGCCATGACCAAGGGCCAGCTCGACATGACCGCGTTTCCATTGGCCTATGCCGGTGGCCGCCATCCCGAGTTTAACCTGACATTGATGCCGGGCCTGGTGAAAAACCACGATCACGCAAAACGCCTCAACAAGTCTGAATTTATGAATCGCATCAAGAAGATCATGAACGATGCCGGTGTAGTGGTATTGGCAGATACCTGGTTGGCAGGTGGCTTTGTTTCCAAGAAAAATTGCATACTGAACCCGGAAGATGCCAAGGGCCAGGCATTCCGTGCCGCGGGTAAGGCTTTTAACCAGATGCTGGCAGGTGCCGGTGCGTCCATTACCAAGATGCCAAGTTCCGAGATCTATTCCGGTTTGCAAACGGGCGTAATTGATGGTGCCAATACCAGTTCCGCCAGCCTGGTGTCCTACCGTATCTATGAGCAGGTCAAGTGCCTGACTGCTCCTGGTGAAAATGCGCTGTGGGTCATGTATGAACCGATCCTGATGTCGAAAAAGACCTTTGACAGCCTGACCAAGGAACAACAGGATTTCATCATGAAGTCGGCACAAAAGGCAGAAGACTATGCCTATGAAGGTGCCAAGAAGGCTGACGATAAACTGATTGATGCTTACAAGAAAGCTGGTGTTAAAGTAGTTACCATGACTGCAGAGCAAGCGGCAGCCTGGAAGAAGATTGCCGACCAGACGTCCTACAAGACCTTTGCTGAAGATGTGAAAGGTGGACGTGAGCTGCTGGACATGGCATTGTCTGTAGAATAACAATCGGTGTTGTTAACACTGAACAAAAACGCATGAACAGGCGGTTGTTGTGCAATGCATAACAACCGTCGTTTTCAACTTTAAAAGTCAGCCATGAAAACCTATGTCAAGCTCGTAGCCGGTTTGTCCAAGTTATGTGGTATTGCTGCCGCCGCGATGATCGTCATCTCGGTACTGGTGGTGGTGCAGATGGTTTGGATACGCTACATCCTGGAAGAGTCATCCATCTGGCAAACGGAATTCGTAACTTACCTGTTGATTGCGGCGACGTTTATTGGCAGTCCTTACGTGTTACTCACGCGCGGGCATGTCAACGTTGACCTGTTACCGTTATACCTGTCACACAAATGGCGGTTTGCACTGGCGATGTTCGCCGCGCTTGTATCGCTGGCCTTTTGTGCGCTGATTACCTGGGTTGGTTATGAGCTATGGTACGAGGCCTGGGACAACAACTGGAAATCTGATTCCATCTGGGAAGTGCGTTTATGGATTCCATACTTTGCCATGCCGTTTGGTTTTGGCGTGCTTAGTCTGCAATACGTGGCTGACATCATAAGTCTGATCAGGGGTGATGATATGCCGTTTGGTATTCACAAGGACATCAAGGTCGCAGCCATAGAGGAGTAAATTCATGGGTCCACTTGAACTTGGTTTACTGGTTGCGGTTGTACTTATCCTGGTACTACTCACCGGAGCGCCGGTGGCGTTTTCACTGGGGGCCGTGTCGATATTGTTCCTGTTGATTTTTGAAGGGCCGGGCAGTATGAGCATCGTCGCCGAAACCCTGTTTGGTGGTTTGAACGAGTTTGCCTTACTGTCCATTCCAATGTTTATCCTGATGGGTGCCGCCGTAGCATCCTCACGTGCCGGCAGTGATTTGTATGAAGCGCTGGAACGCTGGTTTTATAAAGTCCCCGGTGGACTCATCATTTCCAATCTCGGTGCCTGTTCGATCTTTGCTGCACTCAGCGGTTCATCTCCGGCGACCTGTGCCGCGATTGGCAAGATGGGCATACCGGAGATGCAAAAGCGCGGTTACCCAAGCAGCCTGGCAACCGGCGCGATTGCCGCGGGTGGTACGTTAGGTATTTTGATTCCACCCAGTATTACCATGATCGTTTACGGTATCGCGACCGAAACATCGATCGGTCGGCTGTTTATCGCCGGTATTATTCCCGGCATTATGCTAACGGCGTTGTTCATGGCCTGGTCATTGTATTACGCAAAGCGTAACGGCTTTGACTTCAAGCTTGGCGATACGGTTTATTCGTGGCGTGACAAGCTTGTTATTTTACCCAAGATTCTGCCTTTCCTGATCATCATCGCATTGATTTTATATGCATTGTACGGTGGTATTGCCACACCCTCCGAAGCCGCCGGGGTAGGTGCGTTTATCTGCATCGGTTTGGTGGTACTGATTTACAAGATGTGGAACATGCGTGAGCACTGGGAGATCCTTCGAAGTGCCATGCGTGAGTCCGTGATGATCATGATGATCATCGGTGCAGCTGCCTTGTTTAGTTACATGATGTCGAGCCTTTACATTACCCAGTCATTGGCAGAGTGGATCGCAACCTTAAATGTAAATCCCTGGGTGCTGCTTTTATCCGTGAATGTATTTTTACTGGTTGCCGGTTTGTTCCTGCCTCCGGTTGCGGTGATCCTGATGACCGCACCGACGCTGGTACCCATCGTCGAGACCATTGGTTTTGATCCCATCTGGTTTGGTGTGATGTTAACGCTCAACATGGAAATAGGCCTGATTACACCGCCAGTCGGTTTGAACCTGTATGTCATCAACAGTATTGCACCGGATGTGAAGTTACCCACCATACTATGGGGTGCGTTGCCGTTCATGGTATGCATGCTGATCGGTATCTTGCTATTGATCCTGTTCCCCGGCCTGGCAACCTGGTTACCCGATGCCTTGATGGGTACAGCGCAGTATTAAACTGCATCATGAAAATTAAATGACGGAAGTCCTGATACTCATCGGCATGGGTGCAATTGCCGGCACGCTCGCCGGTTTGCTGGGTATCGGGGGCGGCATCATCATCGTACCGGTACTGGCACTGGTGTTTACCGCGCAGGGCATTAGCCCCGATGTATTAATGCACGTATCCATCGGTACCTCGCTGGCCACCATTGTCATCACGTCGATCTCTTCCATTCGCGCACACCAGAAACACGAAGCTATCCACTGGCCGGTGTTCCGGCAGATTACCCCGGGTATTCTCATCGGCGGTTTGCTTGGCGCCGTGATTGCCAAACTGATTCCCGGTGAAGAACTACGTCTCATCTTTGGTATTTTTATGCTGGTGGTGGCGGCACAGATGATATTTGGCAATACGGCCAAACCGCATCGCCATTTACCTGGCAAACCCGGCATGTTGGTGGCCGGTACCGCCATCGGTAGCATGGCATCACTGATGGGTGTCGGCGGTGGTTCAATGAGTGTACCGTTTCTGACCTGGTGCAACATGGCCATTCGCCATGCCGTGGCGACCTCGGCCGCGATTGGATTACCCATTGCCATCGCCGGCGTCACGGGATTTATTATTACCGGTTGGGGTGTAGCTGATCGGCCGGTGTACAGTCTCGGTTACGTAAACATGCCGGCGTTTTTCAGTATCGTGGTGGCCAGCACCCTGTTTGCACCGGTCGGTGCACACATTACACATCGCATTCCGCCAAAACGCTTGCGGCTGTTCTTTGGAATTTTCCTGTTAATTCTAAGTGTGAAGATACTCTACGGTTAAAACTACTTAACCGACCAGCTACCTTCCACCAGTAATTTGTCGTTAGAAAATATTTTCCCAACGTAGCGATCGCCGCGCTTTACCGGACCGACTCCCTTGGGTGTACCGGTCATTAGCAGGTCACCATCCTCGAAGGTCATAAACGTTTTACAGTCCGCCAGTAGCTGTTCGGGTTTGCTCAACATCAGCGCATAATCGCCAAACTGCACCAGTGCATCGTTGATATAAAATTCCAGCCGCAAATCCTGAATATCACCCTGATAGGTCACGAACTCGCTGAACACCGCTGCGTTATCGAAGGCCTTGGCGCGTTCCCAGGGCCAGCCCTTGTTTTTTAGTTGGTACTGTAGATCCCGTTTGGTCAGGTCCAGGCCAAAGCCAACTGCGCATAGTTCACCGGACTCGATTAAAAAAGTAATTTCACCTTCGTAATGAATCAGCTCGGAATCACTGGCGATCACTTCGTTTGAGATCGATGAATTGGGTTTTAAAAAGATACAGGGTTCCTGCGAGGCCTCGTTATCAAATTCCTTGATGTGTTCCGCGTAATTGCGGCCGATGCAGACAATCTTGCTGGGCGCAACGGGCGTGCTATCACAGGTTACCGAGTGCATAGGTGTTTAACCAAGTAGCTGCGGGTTAAGTTGCCAGATGGAGTAGTTTAGCACGGCGGCAAAACTAACCCATAGCAGGTAGGGTACTAGCAGCAAAGCGGCCAGCGGTTTGATCCGCCAGAAGCTGACGATTGTTACGTTTATGAGAACCAGTAACAGTAAAATATCAGCAAACGAAAGTGCACCCAGTTGCCAGGCAAAAAACAGCCAACTCCACAGGCCATTCACGGCAAGTTGTACAAGAAATATTACAAGCGCGGGGCGGGCAAATCGAAACCCTTTGTCGCGCCACACTAGCCAGGCAGCAATTGCCATCAAGGTATATAATATGGTCCACACCGGACCAAACACCGAGCCGGGCGGCGCCCATTCCGGGCGAACCAGTTCTGCATAAAAGCTACCGGCATTGATTGATGCGACACCACCAATACCAGCCACGAGATAACAGAGAATAAGCCAGCCAATCAGGCCAAGAATTTGTTTTTGCACGATGTCAAACTCCTCGATGTATTGTTCAGACAAGTGCACCGTACGGGCGACTTGCAATAGATATTTTATATTTAATTCGCAAATGGCATGCCTTTGCCAGTATCCAGGTATTGCTTCAGACTGCTGA
>DJMK01000069.1 GCA_002436485.1 Proteobacteria bacterium UBA6492 | reverse complement strand
GAGTACTCACACAAGTACACGCTCAGCGGCTTCGCCGATATGGCAAGGACCGCAGGATTCGAGGTGCGGCACGTCTGGACCGACCCGCAGCAGTGGTTCAGCGTGCAGTACTGCGTTCGCGAATAATAGGGTGACTGGCACCTTATTTTGGTGGTACGAATTCCTTCGGCGCGGCCGATCCGCCGGCGAAGAAAAACTTCTCCATCTCGGCTTCGAGGAACTTGCGGGCCTCGGGCTCGATCGGCGTCAGCCGGTATTCGTTGATGAGCATCGTCTGGTGACTCAGCCAGCGCTGCCACGCCTCCTTGGACACATTGTCGTAGATACGTTGCCCCAGTTCGCCCGGGTATGGCGCATAGTCGAGACCTTCGGCCTCTTTACCCAACAAGACACATTCAATCGTGCGTGACATTTTTCAGTTTCTCTAAAAGTCTGTTGACCGGAGCAGCGATACCGCCCCGAAGTTCATTTCCTAACGGGTGCCACATCGCACCAACATTGTCGGCTACTTTACTCAAAGGCGCGTCGACACGCACGGCTATTGGCTGAATATCGAGATCGTAGTGGCTGAAGCTGTGTCGTAGCACCTGCCATGCCTCAACTTGCATAACGCGGCCACCAAGACGATCTTCACACCAGGCCGCCGCCTGCCCCTCGATCTCCGGGAAGCTCCACAGCCCACCCCAGATCCCGGCTTCGGGTCGCCGTTCCAGGTACACGTGTCCATTGTGACTGGCGACGAGCATCGTCGTTGTACGCAACGGCTTCACCTTCTTCGGCTTGCTGCCCGGATACCTGCTTACCGTATCCGTCAGCCTCGCGGCACAATCTTCGGCCACAGGGCAACGACTGCAATCGGGCTGGCTTCGCGTACACAGCGTTGCGCCCAGGTCCATGATCGCTTGCGTATAGTCCGACACACACTTTTGTGGTGTGTAGCTTTCAGCAATTTTCCATAATTGATCTTCTATTTGCTTTTGTCCTGGCCAGCCCGCGATGGCTTGGTAACGTGTCAGCACACGTTTAACATTGCCGTCCAGAATCGCAAACGGTTGTTCAAAGGCCTGTGCCAGAATGGCACCGGCGGTGGAACGGCCAATGCCGGGTAATGCAATGGCATCGTCAAAGTTACGAGGAAATTCGCAGGCGTGTTGTGCGCACATCTGTATGGCGGCCTTGTGCAGGTTGCGCGCGCGTGCGTAGTATCCTAGCCCGGTCCATAGGTGCAGGACATCATCGAGTTCAGCCTTAGCCAGCGCCTGAATTGTAGGAAAGCGCTGCATGAATCGATTGAAATAGGGAATGACGGTTTTGACCTGGGTTTGTTGCAACATGATCTCGGATAACCAGACGCGGTAAGCGCTGCGTGGATGTTGCCATGGCAGATCATGACGTCCATGTATATCAAACCATTCGAGCAAACGATCAGAAAATGTCAGTGTCTTCTTGTGCTTTGCGGGCGAGTTTTTCGATACCATGGATGGTCTTTAGTCCTTCTTCGTACATACGGTCCTTGAAAATGGCTGGACCGAACAGTGGGGGCACCCAGAAATCCGGCACATAGTCGGCATTATACTTGATACGAGTAGACTTGCCTTCATCAATCACTTCCCACAGGGTACGACCATGTTTCAGATCACTTTGCGCCGGGTCGGTGATTGACATGATAAAACCCTGCCCGAGCTCTGTCACGGTTGCGACTTGTTTGATGCGTTTGCAAAAAAACCAGATGCAACCTTCGCTTTCGAAATAGACATGATGGACATTGTTTTCTGACTTTAATAGCTTGCTGTTTACAATGGTATCATTGACGACGGACATATGCTTGAAGTCGAGTAGAATGCGATAGATTGTTTCGGCTTTACTTTCTACCCGCATGTCGAGGTGCAGGTAGTAATGATCACCGTCATTATCGACATAGGAATGGATAAGCTCGCCGGCAACCGCGTGTGTGAACCAAAGTAGCCAGCACAGGGTTGTCGCGATGATGCGCATGTAAGTTATCTTTTAAGAAACTTGTCGAGCTCAAGGTTGAGCTTGTCCTTCAGTTTCGATTTTTCCTTTTCCAGTTTGCCACCAACCAGGTCACGCTTGATGACCTCCTCCAGGTCAGTATCGATAACCGGGTTCGAGAAGGTACCGGTGATACGTGTCGGAATTTTCTTATCTTTCAAATCATATTTGGCACTACCCATGGAAATAGCCAGGGATTTTTTAAATATGGTGTAAAGGGTATAGTCGATTTCTTGTCTGAATAAAATAGCGTGTCCTGTGCCGGACAAGTGTACACGCTTGGAAATGGCTGAAAGGTCCTTGTTATAGGCAACACCACTCTTGACACGGATGGTGCCGCGAATTGAATCGAACACGGTCACTTCTTTTTTCGGGTCCTGTTTTTTATCGAGGTTCAGTTTTTGCGCCAGGTCACCCAGTATCATTTTTTCTGCATCCAGTAATTTGAGTTCTGCGTTACGAATATTGAATTGGGTGTCGCCACTTAGGTTACGCATCATGTCATCACTGGTATTCCCTTCGGTGAAGTACTGCCCCTGTATCTTGGCACTGCCGGTCAGGGTTGGTTTACCGGTAAGGGCTTCTACAATCGGGCCAATGTTGACGTCCGTAAGCTTGTGCTTGGTGCGAATGCTGATCGGAAATTTCCGTACGGTGATTTGTGCATCACCCTCGTAAGTTCCCCCGTATAACTTGGCTTCAGGTAAGGCACTGATCAGTCCTCCACGCGCCAGGAAATTGATTTTGAAATTATCAATATTGAGTTTTCTTGCATGTAGTTTGTTTATCTTGAGAGTGCCTTGCATATCGGCGTTTTTCAGTGAGGCCAGCGGCGCAAGCATGCTCTCGCTGGCGGGTACCGGTGCCACGGCGGCTGCCGCTGCCACTTTTGCATCATCGCCTTTTGGCGGAATGACTTTGTCAAAGTCCAGTTCCTGCATCTCCAGCAAAAAGCGAATTACCGGTTTTTTGAAGTTGCTGAGTTTGAAGCGCCCCTCACTTTTGTATTGATCCAGTTGCAGATGTAACGGGCGTGCTTCCAGTGTTTCGCTGGCCAGGTCAATCTTGAGCGCAGGTATGTTCAAGCGTGTGGCCACCTGTTTGTTGGAAACGGCTTCGCCCGAGATGTTGGTGTTGACCACGAACTGGTCCATCTGAACAAACTTACTGGCAGGGGTTAGCGTCACGGTGGTGGCCATGGCCGAAGCTGCGGTGATGCCCTGTGACTTGCTGTGATAGTTAAACTTGGCCTGTAATGGTACGGGATCGAGTTGATTGATCGGACCGGCATCGATGTTGAGCTTGTAAATCAGCATGTCGGACTTGCTTTTCTTGTCTTCATATTTGATTTGCGCATTCTTAAAGTGCACGCCCTGTATTTTCAGACTGGGTAATGTCAGCGGGGTCTCTGTTTTGGCGGGTNNTTTTTCTGCGCGCGCCAGGTCTGACCAGTTATTACGCCCTTCGGCGTCACTTTGCAGATTGATGATCAGGTCATTTATTTCAATCGTGTCGATTTCAATTTCTTTTAACAGCAACGGCCAGAAGCGCACATGCGCGCGCGATTGCTTGATGGTGGCAAATGGTTTTAAAACGAAGCCCTCGGCATTGCCTATCACAACTTCGCCCAGCTCAAAGCCAAGCCAGGGTACGATGGATATCTTGATGTCCCCCGGAATTTGCAGGTCGCGTCCCTTCATATAGGGTTTGGCCTGGCTGATGATTTCATCCTTGTATTCGTTGGGATCGACAAGGTAGGGAAGAGCGAGCACTGCACCGACCAGCAGCACGATTAGAAAAATAAGTATGCCAAAAAACCATTTTAAAAATTTCTTCATCTTGACTCCTGTTGCGCCAGAATTTTTATTTTGCCTGGCGGGGCATGCTGAAACCAGCTTATCCTAACAAGCATAATCAGGATTTTGTGGTGATGCCAGTCAGAACCTGTGATCGGTTATTCGATTTCAGAAAATCGCGTGGTTACTTCGCGTAGAGATGATCTATTTCATCCTCGAATTTCTGCATGATCAGTTGTCGCTTGGTTTTCAAGGTCGGTGTCAGCAGGCCATTTTCCACGGTCCATGGGTCCAGGCTAGCGATGACCCGCCTGACCTTGGCATAGCCGGGGAAATCTTTTAATGCCATGCCGATTTTATTTAACAGGGTTTTTTGCAGTTTGCTGTTACCCAGTGAATGCTTGTCAAACGGATCGAGATTATGTTGCTTGGCCAGTGTAAACCATTGATCGGAGTTGAGTACCACGATAGCACCAAGAAAGGCTTTGGCTTCGCCTACGATTACGGCATTTTCAAACAGCGGGTCCAGCGTGATGGCATCTTCCATATCCACCGGTGGTATCTTCTCACCATTGGACATAACCAGAATGTCCTTGATGCGCCCGGTGATGTACACCATGTTGTTTTCAATGCGCGCCTTGTCGCCGGTGCGTAACCAGCCATCATTGGTCATGACTTCGCGCGTGGCCTTATGGTTATTCCAGTAGCCCAGCATAACGCCCGGGCTGAAGATCTGTAGTTCGTCATTTTCGCCAATGCGTACTTCAATGCCATCGAGTGGTGGTCCAACACTGGCCGGGTCATTACACTCTGTGCGGTTGGCGCAGACGACCGGGCTGCTCTCGGTCATGCCGTAACCCTGGATCAGGTTCAGGCCCATACTCAAAAATAGTTTCGCCACTGGGGGTGGCAATGCGGCCCCGCCACTGACAGCCAGATCGAGGTTACCACCGAGTCTTGCCATCAGGTTATTGGCAACCCGCTTTTGCAGGAACGGCCAGAATAATTGTGATGGGCCACGAAACCCTCGGCCCTGTTCAGCAAGAAAACGTTTCCAGCCGGTACTCACGGCAAAATTAAAGATACTGCGTTTTAGGCGACTTTCTTTTGCCAGTTGTGTTTGCAGGCGCTCATACACGCGCTCAAAAATACGCGGCACGGCGATCAGCACGTTGGGTTTGATCTTTAACAGGTCTTCGGCCAGTTGTTGCACGGAGCGTGCATAGGCAATCGGCATGCCCCACATCATCGGTGTGTAATAACCACAGGTACGTTCAAATGTATGGGACAACGGTAAAAAAGATAATACCCGCTGGTTTTCATTGAGAGAGGTGGCCTTGCCGGATGCCTCTGCAACGGAAAGGATATTTCGGTGACTGAGCATTACGCCCTTGGGTTTACCGGTCGTGCCAGAGGTATAAACAATCGTGGCAAGATCATCGGGATCACCGCCACGTTCCTTGAGAGGGGTGGCTGTTTTACCTAACCAGTCTTTGAGCGTCCAGATGCGGGTGCCCTCGGCGCACTCGGTGTGCTCGACATTCCCATCAACCACTACAACATGTTCGACCCCCTTGAGCGCATGGGGTGCGGTTTCAAACAGGCGTTGCCAGTGATTGGCACTTTGAACAACGAGTACCCGTGCGCCGGCATCCTGTACCACGTAGGCAATGTTGTCAGGACGATCTTCCAGGTACAGCGGTACGACAACCAGTCCCATACCCAGCGTTGCCTGATCCACGGTGACCCAGACTGGACCGTTTTTCAACAAAATGGCCACCCGGTCGCCGGGCTTTAACGCGGTATTTTGCAGGGCGGCCTGCCAGCGACCAATGTTTTCGGCCATCTCTGACCAGCTCATGTCGGTCCAGGCCTTTTGAGTATCGTTATAATAAGTATAGGCCGTCTTGTCTTCCGAGCGCTTGAGCCGTTCGCGAAACAGGCCGTCGAGGGTACCTGCCAGGCTGGCGGATATATAGTTTTCTGTCTGTTGGGCCATGATGTCTCCTGCAGGCGCTAAATAATGACAAAGGTGATTGACCCCTGCAAGTCAGACTCGTTAGGCTATGCGCCATGGAAATCATCGTAAATGGCGAAAAACAGACGGTTCCCAACGGTTTTACGGCAGCGCAACTGGTCGAAACCATGCAATTGCAAGGACGGCGCATAGCAATGGAAGTGAACCGGGAAATCGTCCCCCGCAGTACCTATACACAGCACACCTTTCAGGCTGGCGATAGTATCGAGATCGTCCATGCTGTCGGTGGTGGCTGAGGTATAATCCCCGTTCAGGTCAATCCTTTACGTTATCGTAACGTAAGGTACACCTGTTTGATTGTAAATTATTATTGAGAAAGACAATGGCTGATATACAGAAAGATACACCGCTTGTGATCGCTGGCAAGCAATACAAATCACGTTTGCTGGTCGGCTCCGGCAAGTACAAGGACCTGGAAGAAACACGATTGGCAACCGAGGCCAGCGGAGCAGAAATTATCACCGTGGCGGTGCGCCGCAGTAACATTGGCCAGAACCCAAATGAACCCAACCTGCTTGATGCCGTTCCGCCTGACAAATATACCATCCTGCCGAATACTGCCGGTTGTTATAACGCAGAGGATGCAGTGCGTACCTGCAAACTGGCACGTGAATTACTGGATGGTCATGACCTGGTCAAACTGGAAGTACTGGGTGATGAAAAAACCCTGTTCCCGGATGTTCGGCAAACGCTGATTGCCGCCGAGGAATTGATCAAGGATGGCTTCAAGGTCATGGTGTATACCTCGGATGATTTGATCATTGCAAAGGAACTGGAAGCCATGGGCTGTGTAGCCGTCATGCCACTGGCGGCACCGATCGGTTCGGGCCTGGGTATTCGTAATCCGTACAATATTCGTTTTATCGTCGACGAACTCAAGGTGCCGGTGCTGGTGGATGCAGGTGTCGGTACGGCATCCGATGCCGCGGTTGCCATGGAGCTGGGCTGCGACGGGGTATTGATGAACACGGCAATTGCCGCGGCAAAAGATCCCGTTTTGATGGCCTCGGCCATGAAAAAGGCCATCGAGGCGGGGCGCGAGGCTTACCTGGCGGGTCGAATGCCGCGCAAACAATATGCATCGGCATCATCGCCAATCGACGGTACATTCTTCTAGAATATAAACATGGAAATATTGCATGTTGATAAGGACCATGTCAGCCAGCTAACGGACTTTCCCTATTCATTACCGGACAATGGCTTTCTATGGGTGGACGTGGTTCGAGATATGGAGCCGGATTGGCACGTGTCGGTTGAGGCACTGACCGGTATCACCATCCATGAACGTCACATTCGTGACTGTGAGAACCTAACCCATCCCTCGCATTACGATAGTACGAAAGACTATGAAATGTTGATCTTTCGCGGACTCTCACCG
Source organism: Proteobacteria bacterium UBA6492 (assembly GCA_002436485.1). GTDB lineage: Bacteria > Pseudomonadota > Gammaproteobacteria > UBA6429 > Thiohalophilaceae > UBA6492. The sequence continues at coordinate 6,878 of DJMK01000069.1, read as the reverse complement.
GCAGGACAGACCAGTGACTTCAAAACACGTCCTGCGGTTTTTTTCCTGTTTGATAAATTATTGGTAACCATTCGCCCGGAAGACAGCGTCTCGGTCTCCCAGGTTAAACCAAGGCTGCTGGATAAAACCATACGTATACCACGCCGTCCCGCTGGTTTAATGCACCAGTTGATGACCATCATGGTAGATCGTTTTCTTGCCGTGCGTGAGCCATTGTTAGAACGTTTTGATCAATGGCGGATTGATCTGCTCGATCCCAAGAACCCGTTCCAGAACTGGATGGAAGTGATGAATTACACCAGTGATCTGCGCAAGCTAGAGCGCCTGTGCGATGAGCAGATAAACGCATTACAGATGTGGCAGGAAGATACCGACACCGAGTTTGATGATCATATCGCCGTGCGTTTTCGCGACCTGGTTGAGCACGTAGAACGGGTTCTCAAGTTTGCTACAGATCAGAAGCATGAGGCCGAGGCACTTGTGCAAATGCATTTCTCTGCTGTGGCCCATCGTACCAACGAGATCATGCGTGTCCTCACGGTGCTGTCTGGAATATTTTTACCACTTGGATTAGTCGCCGGTATCTTTGGTATGAACTTCGAGTACATGCCCGANNATCGACCATTAATTCCATGGCCTTTTCAGGGTCGTCATGGTAACTGATGCTTACCGGACACTTCAGGCGCACATTGCGGTCCTGGTAACTCCAGTTAATCACATCGGTAGTCACGAGGTTCTCGTTCGGGATCAGGGTGTCGACACCGTCACGATCACGTACCACGATATAGCGGGCGCGCAGTTCCTGTACCCAGCCGAACTTGTCACCAATACTGATTACATCACCCGGCTTGATAGATTTATCAAACAGCAGGATGAAGCCGCTGATGAAATTACTGGTAATGCGCTGCAGACCAAAGCCGAGGCCAACACCCAGTGCACCACCAAACACGGCCAGCGCGGTAAGGTCGATACCGGCAGTGTTGAGACCAATCAAAACCGCAAAGGTAATGACCACAAATTTGACGAACTTGCTTAACGCGACCTTTAATGATTCATTTAAATAAGGGGACTTGCGTAGTGAACGTTCTACGAAGGAGGCCAGCCATAGGGCAAGTGTAAAGAAAATCGCGATATATAAAACAGATTCAACGATACTGAGTAGCGTAATCTCGCCCTGGCCGATCTTGAAGCCAACTGATTGCATGCTTTGCCGAATCGGCCCCAGCAGGTCCAGCAGGTACAGCGCAACGATAAGCCAGATAAAAATCGAAGCGGTGTTTTCCCATGCCTTGAGAAGTGGTGAGGGTCTAAAGGACTTGCGCAGTATATAAATTAGAAGGCGCAAAACACCCAGCGACAATAACAGCGGCACGGCAATGTTCAGTAACTGGGTCGGCTGCTGATAGGCGTTCAGTACACCGCGGCTAATAAGTACAATTGCCAGGGCAGTCAGAGGAAAAATGATGCGGTACAGGCCGCGAAAGGTATAGTGGCGTAACTCGTGTTTGCCTGGCTCCTTGCCATGCTTGAGCAGGAATTTACCAAAGTAGCGGGTAGCAACGAAACCCAGCAACAGGCTGGCAACAAGGATGATGATTTGTAACCAGAGATCAGGTTGGTTAAGTTCAAGAAGAGACAGCTGTAGTTGATCGATCAAGTCGTCGAGTTTTTCCATCGTGGGACTTTTCCGTTAACAGATGGGATAATCATAAGACATTCTACAGCGATTTGTAATCAGGCATGGCAAGAAAACCAACTGTTGACCGGTCAATGGAGAAAACGCTTGGAAGAAAAATTCAAACGCAAGATTCGCAGCTTCGTGCGTCGTGAAGGACGTATCACCAAGGGACAGCAACGCGCACTGGATGAGTTGTTTCCCGTTTATGGAATTTCCAACGACAACAGAGTTCTCGACCTGGTACAGTTATTTGGCCGTCAGGCGCCTAAGATACTGGAGATTGGTTTTGGTAATGGGGAATCGCTTGCAAGTATGGCGGCTGATTATCCCGAAAAGGATTACCTTGGTATCGAAGTGCACCGTCCGGGTGTCGGTAACTTGTTATTACAGGTTGAAAAGCGCCAGTTAACGAACTTGCGTGTGATTTGTGACGATGCAGTAGAGGTATTAAAATATCGTTTGCCGGATACATGCCTGGATGCGGTGCACATTTTTTTCCCCGATCCCTGGCACAAAAAGAAACATCACAAACGCCGACTGGTGCAACCGGTCTTCGTGCAACTCCTGGCGCAAAAACTCAAAGCAGGTGGCATCGTACACCTGGCCACGGACTGGGAAGATTATGCATTGCAGATGATGGAAGTGATGTCGGCCGCGCAAGGCTTTAACAACCTGGCCGGTGAAGGCAATTACAGCCCGCGACCGGACTACCGTCCTTTAACTAAGTTTGAGCAACGCGGCCAACGTCTGGGTCACGGCGTATGGGATTTGTTATTTAAAAAAAAGCTTGCTGAAAACAGCGTTTGACTAGATGGCCGGGTAAGCACGCATTACCTTGTCGTAGACCACGATATCCATACCCTTGGCTTCTACCAGGTTATCTTCCTGCATGGATTTTAATACCCGGCCAACGGTCTCGCGTTTACAGCCAACAATCCGTGCTATCTCTTGCCGGGAAATATGTAACTGCATGCCCTTGGGATGGGTCTTGGCATCGGGTTGAGAACATAGCTCCGAAAGAGTTCGAGCTATGCGGCCGTGTACATCCATAAAGGCAAGCCGGGTAACTCGGCGACTGGTCTGCAACAGGCGTTGTGCCAGCTGTAAGCCGACCGCGGTCAGGATATGTGGATGTTCTTTTTTTAACTCTGTATCGAACAGTTCGCGTAACTTTGCATATTCAATTTCTGCCAGAATACAGTTGGTGCGTGCGCGAATGTTGGCTGTCCGTTCGTTGCTGCGATAGAACAGGCCCAGCTCACCGATAAAGTCACCGGCATTCAGATAGGCCAGGATTATTTCGTTACCGTCCTCGTCGGAGTCGATGACCGATGCGGACCCCTCCACCAGGTAATAAAGCTTGTTAGCTGGTGAACCGGCCCTCAGAATCAGGCCCTTCTTTGGAACCTCGGTGGTATGACAGAACGACAGGAAACGGCTGATAGCTTCCTGGTTAATAACAACGACGTCTTTGTGATCTTGAAGGCGGTACATTACCTAATGAATATCGGCTTTGGCGCTGGGTTCTTTACCTCTAAAAACGTTCAGGATTTAATCAATTTGCCAAAGCCAGGCAGCACCGCGTACCCCGCTCGAATCACCATATTTGGGCGCTACCAGCCGGGTGCTAACCTGGTCCGAGAACACATACTGGTCCCATAGCCGGGGTACATTTTCGTAGAGCCGCTCTACATTAGACATGCCACCGCCCAGTACGATTACGTCCGGGTCAAGAATATTGATGACGCTGGCCAGTGCTCGGGCCATGCGCTGCTCATAGCGGCCTAGCGCCGCTTCTGCCAGCGGATCCCCATTGGCCGCCTTTTTGACGATGTCTTTGGCTGACAGGGCTGACCCGCCGTGGGCGAGAAAATCCCGTTCAAAGCCCGGCCCGGACAGGAAGGTCTCGATACAGCCATGTTGGCCGCAGTAGCAGCTGGGACCCGGCAACTCGTCACCCTTCGGCCATGGCAGGGGATTATGTCCCCACTCGCCGCCGATGGCATTGGCACCGGTCAGCGGTGCCCGGTCAATCGCGATGCCACCACCGGTGCCGGTACCGATGATGACACCGAAGACCACTCGTACATTCTGAGCGGCACCGTCCGTGGCCTCGGAGACGACGAAACAATTGGCGTCATTGCTGATACGCACTTCCCGTTGTAACTGTTCCTCCAGGTGTTGTTTCAGCGGCTGCCCAATCAGCCAGGTTGAATTGGCATTTTTCACCAGGCCGGTATGGGGCGAGATGGCACCGGGAATGCCCACTCCCACGCTGCCTTGCTGGTCGGTTTGTTGTTCGATCTCCTCGACCAGGCCGCAAATCGCCTGCAGCGTTGCCGGGTAGTCAGCGCGTGGTGTGGGCACCCTTTTGCGAAACAGCTCTTCGCCATCATTACCGAGGGCAATGCCCTCGATCTTGGTGCCACCCAGGTCAATACCAATTCTCATGCTGGTTTATTACCACAAAGATTAAGCGAGTCACAGTCAATCTGTGCGCCAGGCAGAGTTTAGTTGTTGTTAAAAAGATGTACTATATTTTGCAGGTAATCAGCAAACTGAAAAGACATGCCCATGAAGCTTTATTTGATGCGCCATGGAAAGGCGGCCGCTGTTCAAGAGGACCCCGAGGAGGGGTTGACGGAGCAGGGCCGGCAGGAGATCGAGCAACTGGCAAAACGACTTGCAGATCAGGGTGTAACTTTTGACCGGGTATTACACAGCGAGAAGATTCGCGCGAAGCAAACGGCACTTATCATGGCAGAAAGGCTGGCACCGGCAGTCACTCCGCAGATGAAGACTGGCCTGAAGCCCAACGATGATCCGCGTGAGCTCATTCCCGAGTTAGAAACCTGGCAGCAGGACACGCTGGTAACCAGTCATTTACCGTTTGTCCCGATGCTATTGACCCGCTTGACCGGCGAAAACCATGGTATGAATATCGCGCCAGGAAGCGTTTTTTGTCTGGATAACACTCATGGTGACTGGCGAGTTGAATGGGTAGTGTCACCCTAGTTGCTATGGCCGGTTTTTAAAGAAATTCATCCCGCAGGTCTATTAACAAGCGCCGTCCGATTGACTTGTTGCCAGTCAGGTGAAGTGAAGCCAGGCCTTGCTGTAAAAAGGATGAATATCCTTTCAGTTTTTCCAGATTGATGTCGTCAATATTTAAAAAAGCCATGGACCAGTCTTTAAAACTTCGATCATCAATTGCACCATCCCACAATAAATTGACCTGTTGATGGCGTTTATCTTTCACAATGGTGTTGTAAAGGTCAAAAATATCCTCTTTGTTACCTTCCAATAGTTGTAAGAATTCGCGCTTACCATATATAAGCAAGCCAGTTATTTTCAGGCGGGCGTTTTTCTCACGGGACTGTGTCAACAATGCAGTTAAATCATTGGCATCCATTTCGCGTACGGCCAGGCTTGTGTATAGAAGTTCGTGTTTCACAGGGTTATTAAACTGCCAGAACGATACTAAATTAGTTCAGAGTCTTCGTGAGAATATGGCGGTGTACAACAACAGAGAATATGTAAATCATCCTGCCCGATATTTTCAATGCAATGTGGTGTGCCCGGTATGATTGCCACAGTATCACCTACCACTACTTCAAATTGCTTGTTGCCCAGCGTCATTCGACCGGTGCCCTGGGTTATATGGTATAGCTCCTCGGTGTTCAGATGGCGATGTAAGCGTGTTTTATCACCTGGGTGCACAATGGCTTCTGCCAGGCTTTGTTTTCGATTTCCGTGTTGTTGCGGATGCATCAGTTCACGAATGAGTGAACCATCTTTGGTTGTATAGGTGACGATGTCTTGATAACGGCTACGCATCAGGATTTCTCATTCCATTTTTGGATCTGTTTTAATGATTTTATCCAGCCGTATCTCGAAGGTCATGGCGTTATTGTCCCGGACTATCAAAAACTCCTGCTTGTCACGAGTTATCATATCAACCGGTAGCAAGGTAGCTGTATGCATTTCGCTGTTTTCATCTTGCCATGTCAGCAACATTGTACGGCGATGCATGATCGCCAGTTCGTATTCACTGTGCAGGCCACAGGCGATGGGTGTATATGGTTCAGTTTGCTTCGTCATGGTTTTCTGGCAGGAATCGTTCAAGCAAGTTGTTATGATACAGCATTCCTTTTGCAGTTGGCACGATACGATGCAGCTTCCACTCTATCAGCCCATCCTGCTCAGCTTGCCNNGTCCTCTATCCGGCTAATGGGCATTCCGCATCGCTGTGTGAACAGCGCACTATCGAAACCATCAGTCAGGCGCAGTGCGTTTAGCATGAATTCGAAAACAATATCCTGCTGTGCTGGAGATTCCTGGCCGGCAACTGTATTGCCTGATGTGGCTGCCTCAATATAGCTCTGTGGATGGCGTTGCTTGTGAGTGCGTATTATTTTTTGTTGCTGCGCATCGGTACGTTTGCCGTGCGCGCCGGCCCCGATACCGAGATAGTCACCAAAAAACCAGTAGTTGATATTGTGTTTGCATTGCATGTTGTTTTTAGCAAAGGCCGATATTTCATAACGCCTGTAGTCATGGGTGGCCAGTCGTTCACGGCAAGCGGTTTCCATTTCTGCCAGGCTATCATCATTCGGTGTAACTGGCGGATGATGATGGAACCATGTATTGGGTTCAATCGTGAGCTGGTAATGNNGATATGTGCAGCGGCTCAAGATCAATAGCGGTTTGGATGTCATTGATCGCCTGTTGTAGCGTCTGGTTTGGCAAGCCATACATCAGGTCAAGATTGAAATTCGTAAAACCTGCGTCGTGCGCAGCTTCGGTAGCCTTGATGGCTTCTTTCGCACTGTGAATGCGTCCCAGTTTTGCAAGGTGGTCATCATGAAAACTTTGTATGCCAATTGAAAGACGATTGATACCAATGGCCCGGTAATCTGCAAAACGTTGTTTTTCCACCGTACCTGGGTTGGCCTCAAGTGTGATTTCGGTATCGGCGGCAAAGTTCAGTCGTGCTCGCAGTTCAGAAAGCAGCAAGTCGAGGCTTTCCGGGCTGAACAGGCTCGGTGTACCGCCACCCATAAAAATACTATGAATGGGACGTCCCCATATAGCAGGTAACTCCAGTTCCAGATCGGTAATTAGTGCACGAATATAGGCCTTTTCTGGTAATTCGCTTTTAATTTCGTGTGAATTAAAATCGCAGTACGGGCATTTGCGT
>DJMK01000101.1 GCA_002436485.1 Proteobacteria bacterium UBA6492 | reverse complement strand
TCGCGGATCAGGTAGCTCTGGATATCGATACTTCGCTCGGCCATTTCTATGAGGCCGATGCGCAGACAGAGCGCGTCAATGCCGAGCTGTAACCTGTAGACACCGCAAGGTCCGGCGCTTTTTGCGAGCCAGCTCTGAGCGGCCGCACCCAGCAGGGTGTCAGCCGTGTTCGTGAACTTCTGGGAATCGCGGCGTTCCGGCAGGTCGAAATACTTGCGGTATTTTTGCGGTACCCGGCTTCCTACCAGTGTCTCGAACATCCCCATGGCGGCATTATCGCTCACGCCATCCGGATGCGTCTAAAAGATGCGTCGAATCCACCAAAAAAAGCCCGGGCATGTCCCGGGCTTTTTTTTGTTGGTTATTCTCTTAGAAACATAGCGTCTATTTTTTACCCATCTCTGCCACATACCTTTATCGGCATGGTTTCAGTTAACCTATGAGTGGCCGTTACCGGCTTAACGCAGTTCGATTTACTAGGGGTGTTACACTGGTAGCAGACGCAATATTATGGCCCGCCGCTTGATTCGCATTGCATTAAACGCCTGACTGCTTCAATACCGGCTTGAACACCGGACAGAATGCTTGCCAGGTATGTAGTTGCTATGCCGGCTTAGGTTCGCGCTCGGTAGTGCCGGGAATCAGTGGGCAGTATGCACTGGAAGCATCGATACCCATCCACTCATATATGGCCTCGAGCGCCATATCCTCGGTTGCGAAAATATGTTGCTCACCGATATGATCATAAAGGTTAGTCTGACGCATCACGTTTAGCACCTGTCGCTTGAGTCCGCTAAATACCACGGTGATCTGATTCTGGTTCATTCGCTCTACGATATGATGCAGCACCTCTTCACCTGAAGCATCAAGTTGGTTGATCGCGTCACCAACGATTAACAGGTATTTGGCCTTGGGATTATCTGCCACTGCCTTGAGGATTGCGTCCTCAAAATAAGAGACGTTGGCAAAATACAGTGAGCCATCAAAGCGTAACGCAATGATATTCTCGTCCGTCGGCAATCCCTTGTTTACATCGACATCACGCAGTGTTCCGTCCTTGTAGCGACCGAGAATCGCTACGCGTGGCTTCATGGTGCGATACAGGTAAAGAACAATCGAAAGACCTGCACCAATGATAATGCCCTGGTCCAGGTGAGGCGCAAGCCCTATCGTAGCAACGAAGGTAATAAACGAAGCAATGCCATCATGTTTATTGGTATGGTAAATGTGCTTGATAATTCCAAAGTTGATTAATCCAAACACCGCCATGATCACCACTGCGGCCAGGGTCGCCTTTGGTAAGTGGTACAACAACGGCGTCAGGAATAACAACGTGATCATAACCACGGCCGCCGTGACAAATGAGGAAAAACCGGTTCGTGCACCGGCATTCAGGTTTACCGCAGACCGCGAGAATGAACCCGAAGCCGGGTAAGACTGGAAGAAACTGCCGGTAATATTGGCAAGTCCCTGCCCGATCAGTTCCTGATTGGGATCAATACGGTCCTTGGTCTTGGCCGCCATGGCCTTGGCAATGGAAATTGCTTCCATGAAACCAACCAGTGAGATGATAATCGCACCCACGATCAGACCTGAGAAAGCTTCATAACTAAAAGCTGGCATGGCAAAGCCCGGCAAACCTTCCGGAATACTCCCTACAACCGCACCACCCTTTTCTTCAAAACCGATGAAATAGCTGATCAGGATACTGGCTACTACCGCGATAAGCACACCGGGATATTTAGGCGCATAGCGTTTGATACCTATCATGATGGCAAATGAGCCTAGGCCCATCATGAATGTCAGCATGTGCGTGTCACCGAGATTTTTGATCACGCCCAGAATCCTGACCGTCAGGAAATGCCCTTCGGCAGGCATGCTGACACCGAAGATTTTCGATATCTGGGTCAACCCAATGAACAACGCTGCCGCGTTGGTGAATCCGACGATCACCGGGTGGGATAAAAAGTTAACGATCGCGCCAAGACGGAAGGCGCCCAGCGAAAACTGGAAAATACCCACCAACAAGGTCAAAAACATGGCAGTCGGGATATACAGGGCCATGAATTGCTCTTGCGAATAGCCCGGCGTCAACATCGCCGCTACGATGGGTGTTAACGTAGTTGCTGTCATGGTGGATACGACCGCCACAGGGCCCGTACCAAGCTGTCTGGAGGAACCCCACAGCGCGGCAACCACAACCGGTAAAAATGCGATATACAGACCAAATACTTCCGGCAGACCTGCCAATGTTGCATAAGCCATAGACTGGGGAATCAGAACCAGTGCAACGGTCACGCCAGCAATTACATCGGCCCTGACCACTGCGGGATCTTTCAGTTCATTTATCCATCTGAGAAATGGAAAAAACTTATACAGCATCTCATAACCCCTTGTTTTTATTAATTAAATACCTATTTTGCCGGTTGTTCTCTTGTGATTTTTTATGGTGCTTCGGTAGATAACTGAAGTCGGGCATTTTAGCGCATGCGGCTGGTTGGAATCATCCATTAATTCATGTAAGCACCCGATTTACTTGCAAAAACTCTTTATGACATCACCATCCCAGCGCTAGTATCAACCGCGTACGGCCAACCTGCAAAAATGTCTGAGGCAAAGAAAGAATGGTGGGTCGTGTAGGATTCGACAATGTTGTCAGGAACAAAATTGGACGCACTGCAGAGCCGCCCTCAGGGCACAAGCCATGGACGGCTAGTGTCAACCGTAGGTGAGATTCCCATCAAGGAGCATCCCCACTCCAGGCGAGGTCCATCACAAAATAGGGAGAAGAAAATGGTGGGTCGTGTAGGATTCGAACCTACGACCAATTGGTTAAAAGCCAACTGCTCTACCGACTGAGCTAACGACCCGTGTGTTTAGAATGACTGACCGTTGACGTGACTGTCTACGTAAATTGAAGCGCGCATTGTACCGGACTTGCCGTGTTTGGCAAGCCCGGTATAGACATTACAGCGCTTACACCGCGTCCAGTTTGCGCATCCCACTGGGCAGCAACTTCATATCAACCAGCGCCGTGATAAACGCTTTCATGAAGGTTGCCTCTTCTTCATACACCAGCTTGTAGTACTGGATTTTCATGGTAAGTGCACTGCCAAAGACGATACTGATAAATGCCAGGAAAGATCCCACCGCGAGGGTAGAAACACCGGTCACTGCCTGGCCAATTGTGCAACCCAGGGCCAGGACACCACCAACGCCCATCAGTATGGCGCCGATCAAGTGAGTAACAAAATCCTTGCCATTGACGAACCACTCTATACGGAAACTCTTTGACAGCAGGGCCCACAACAAAGACCCAACAATGACGCCAAACACGGCCATCATGCCGAATGTAAGTGTCGTACCGCGCATGCCATCAACATTATTACCGACAGCGTAACCGGTCATCTCGCCAATCGGGTTGATAAAGGTATAGGACTGAGGCGCTACGCCGGATGGTGCTGCCCCCTGCTCTGCCTCAGGCATCATCATCCAGACATCATTACTGGCATAGTTCGTCCAGCTGTAAGTTTCGCCATCTGCGGTAATACTGGCCATGCCAGCACTGACATACCATGCGCCAACCACACAAAGCCCGATAACCAGGCCACCCAGCTTGTTATCAAAGTTGCTACGGAACTCGGAAGACTTGAACACAAAGAATAACAGCAATACCGCTACTACTAGGCCTGCCACCAGTCGCATCGTGCCCTTGTTCTCAGCACTGATCAGTGCACCGATGTCCTGACTGCCCGCCAATGAGACAGTTGTTGGGTTTGTCCATGGATAAAACACCAGCGAGTAAATTGTATCGTCGGTGCCCGGAAACGGGTTAATCATAAAGTAGGCGAAAATACTGATAACGATGAAAACCAGAATAGACTTGATGTTTCCACCACCAATACGCACCAAGGTCTTGTTACCGCAACCACTACCCAGGGTCATACCGATACCGAACATGGTGCCACCGATGATGTATTCCAGCCAGGCAAAACTGCTACCGCGATAAGGTGGACGTGCCCCGTCGGTGGAAAACACATCCACGAATTCAAGAATGGTAACGCCGAGAACGGCCACAGCCATGGCAAGAATCCAGGCACGAATTCGGCCAGTATCGCCCATGTTCACCAGGTCAGATACAGCTCCCATGGTGCAAAAATTGGTCTTGTTGGCTACGGCTCCCATGACGACCGCGATACCAAAAGCCCACCACAGGATTGCCCAATGCGCAGCATCAAAGCTTTCAAAATTCATAAGACACCTCTAGATTTCGTTATCGTTTTTAGTCTAAGGCCATCCTGGCCGCAAAAAATTTGCCGGCTAGTATACCTGTGGTGAGGATGATTTGTAAGAGTGCTAACGATTTAAGCTGAATTATCAGTCAGTTAGGTATCGAGTCGGATCGGGAATTTCCGCCTGCTGAAATCCATCACGGCGCAGGCGGCAACTGTCGCATTCGCCACAGGCCCGCCCTGCCTCATCAGGGTCGTAGCATGAAATGGTTAAACTATAGTCGACCTCAAGATCGGTACCGCGCCGAATGATCTGCGCCTTGGTAAGATGAATTAGTGGTGCATTAATTGTGATGTCATGGCCTTCCACGCCTGCGCGGGTTGCCAGGTTGGCCATGCGTTGAAAGGCGGCGATGTATTCTGGCCGACAATCCGGGTAACCCGAGTAGTCGACAGCATTGACGCCGATAAAAATATCACTCGCCTCGAGCACTTCCGCCCAGCCCAGCGCCAGTGCAAGAAACACCGTGTTTCGTGCCGGCACATAGGTTACCGGAATACCCTGGGTGGCGGCCTTGGGAACGTGAATCGCATTGTCCGTCAGGGCAGAACCACCAATCTCGCCAAGATCGAGCCTGATTGTCTTGTGCGCGATAACGGCAGCCTGCTTTGCCACGTTCTGTGCAGCCACCAGCTCACAGCGGTGACGCTGTCCGTAATCAAAGCTCATCGCATAACAATCAAAACCTGCCTGCCGTGCAATTGCCAGTGTGGTTGCGGAATCCAGCCCACCGGAAAGTAATACCACGGCTTTTCTAGCTTGTTGCTTCATTCCGATTATTTTCCTGGCTCATTTCCCCAGATCAGTTTATGTAACTGTATCTGTACGCGCACTGGCAACTGGTCCTGCAAGACCCATTCTGCAAGCTGACTGATATCCAATTGACCATGACTGGGTGAAAACAGAATTTCTGATCTAGTAGCCAGTTGGTATTCGTTAATCAATGATACCGCCCAGTCATAATCCTGACGATCACAAATCACGAATTTAACCTGGTCGTGTGATGTCAGTTGCTCTATGTTCGCCAACCGGTTCTTTTCTTGCTCACCAGAACCGGGCGTCTTGATATCCATAACCCGGCTAACCCGATTATCGACATCACTGATATCCAGTGCGCCACTGGTCTCCAGCGAGACATCATAGTTCTGTTCGCAAAGTGCCGTGAGCAGTTCTAGACAGGCTTTCTGTGCAAGGGGTTCGCCACCGGTTACGGTGACATAGCGCGTGTTATATTGCTGCAGGTGTTGCAGTATATCTTCAATCGTCCACCAGTCACCGCCCTGAAATGCATAGGTCGTATCACAATAACCACAACGCAGCGGGCAACCGGTAAGGCGAATAAATATCGTGGGAATACCGGCCGTGCGCGCTTCGCCCTGCAGTGAATAAAATATCTCGGTAATACGGAGTCTGGTCTTGTTATCGACTGGTGTTGCGTGCGACGGCGAATTCACTCAAGCGGTTCTATTGTGTTAAGGGCTGATTAATTGCAATTAACCGCCGCGTTTAAGGCGAATCTGTGTTAAGAGGTTCTTCGCCTGGCTGGCTTCTGTTGTCCCCGGGTAAGACTTTACCAGGGTATTCAGCGACTTTTCCGCATCCTTATACTTCTTTAACTCATACTGGCTATATCCAATCTTTAACATGGCTTCGGCCAGCTTTGGACTATTGGGATGGTCAGAAATCAATTTTTGATAATCACCAATGGCCTGCTGGAAATTGCGCTGTGCATAATTGGCTTCACCGATCCAGTACTGCGCAATATGCGCGTAACGACCATTAGGAAACTGCGTGAGGAAAGCACGAAATGCCTTGACCGCCTGTTCGTATCGTAACTCGCGCAGCAGATCAAATGCCTTTTGGTACTGCTTTTGTTCATCGGCTGACGAGGTAGTCGGTACAGGAACCGGAGCAATTGCACCGCTTGACGATGGTGTGCTCGGTGCAGTCGCCTGAGGTGTTGCTGCCGGCCCACCAGAGACCTGGCCATTACGTTCCAATTGCAGCAAACGACGGTCGATATCCACATAGAGGTCACGCTGACGCTGTTTAATTTCCTCGAGCTGGTGCGCATGCAGTTCCAGCTCACCACGCAAAGCCTGTAATTCATTTTGCAGGCTATCCAGCCGTATCAGCATATCGACCAGACCCTGGCTATTGAGTATTCTCTCCAGTCGCTGCAATCTTTCTTCCGTAGACAGTTTGCTCGTGTCGGTACTGGTACTGGCTACAGCACTTGATGTCGCAATGCTGTTACCCCCGCTATCAAACGTAGGGCGCATTTGCACGTCACGCGCAGCAGAAAGCTGCGCGTGCAATACTGTCAACAAAAGCAGAGCTGAATACGAAAGCTGTTTATGCATTTTAATTTCCTGTATAGAGGATCTCGACGCGTCGGTTGAGTCGCCATGCGGCTTCATCATGACCCAGGGCCACTGGACGCTCTTCACCAAAGCTGATCACATCCATCTGTGATTGTGCCACACCCTGAAGTAGCATCAACTGGCTGACCGCTTTTGCACGACGTTCGCCCAGCGCAATATTATACTCACGAGTACCGCGCTCATCAGCATGACCTTCAAGCACCACCGTGGCATTCGGGTTGGCGACCAGGTATTCGGCATGGGCAGTAATTACCTCGCGATCTTCGGCAGGCACATCAGAACTGTCAAACTCGAAATAGATTGTCCGTTTGGACAGAGGGTTGTTAGGATCATCAAATGGACTGCCCTGGAAAGCACCCTCATCCTGTGCAGCAGCGCGTTGGTCCTGTTGGGCCTGCTGATCATCAGCTGGAGGGGCTTCCTCTTTAGTCGCAGTACCACATGCCGCAATCGTAATTGAAAACAGTGCCAAAATAAGAAATCGGTTAAAGAGTTTCATTAAATTACTCCTTTGTGTATTGTTGAATTGCTGTTGTTAATTTGTCTTGTAAGGTGACCATGCTGGTTCGCGCACCTCACCCTGGGTAAAACGCAGCTTATGGCTAGCGCGACCATCCGCTGAAACGACTGCGAGCACACCTCTACCCCCTGACTGCGATGCGTAAATGATCATGCGGCCATTGGGGGCGAAGTCCGGGTTTTCATCCAGTCGGCCATCCGTCAGGACCGAGAGCTGTTCAGTTTCAAGATCCAGCATGGCAACCCGGTATCCTCCATCTGCATTGTGCACCATGGCGATGCGTTTACCGTCAGGTGATACAGAGGGACGCAGGTTTTCCTTACCGTCATAGGTCAAACGCTCTGCTCGCCCTGCCGCACCACGATCATCCACCGCGATGCGATACAGTTGCGGGCGCCTGCCCCGATCCGAGGTAAACACCAGGCTTCTGCCGTCGGGAAACCAGGCCGGCTCGATATCAGTACCAGAGCTGCGGGTAATACGCTGCAATTTTTGTGTCGCCAGATCCATTATATATAGTTCAGAATTACCGTCCTTGGATAGCGCCATTGCCATGTGCCTTCCATCAGGTGACCAGGCTGGAGACAGGTTTGAACCCTTGAAGTTGGTCAGCTGTTTTGTTTGCTTGGTGAAAATATTCTGTACATAGATCTGTGGTCTGCCTGATGAATAGGAAACATAGGCCAGTTGTTTACCATCCGGTGACCATGCTGGACGCACAATCGGCATGTTGGATTCAAACAGGATTTG
>DJMK01000079.1:596-8434 GCA_002436485.1 Proteobacteria bacterium UBA6492 | reverse complement strand
TTTGTCCATCGTTGGATCTTTACGTCGAATCCACTCCAGTACCATGGCGGCATGCTCTTTCTCTTCATCCCGGTTATGCTCGAGAATCGCTTTTAGTTCCTTATCCTTGCAGGCATCGACACGCTGGTTGTACCAGTCAACTGCTTCCAGCTCTTCCATTAAAGAGGTGATGGCACGATGCATGTCCCTGGTCTCATCACTGAGCTCGCTAATTGGTTCGTGGTAGCCTTCGTTTGCCATTTTGGTCCTCCGTACGCCTGAAATTTAATCTTTCAGTAAGTGTATACTGCTAATGTCGATTATTCTATATATAATGTATCACTTGAAATTCTCCGGTAACATAATATTAACTCGTCCAGGTCTTGACCCAGCTTAAAGGTGGTGCCGATGATAAGGTTTAATTTCAACACGTTATGTAAAACAGTCATTTTGTTGTCACTGTTATTTCCGGCAATGACCTTTGCGTCAGGCATGACAGTCGAAAGCCTGGCAAAGCAGGGCGTACAACCGATGAAGACGGCTGAAATCAAAAAGCTGATTGTCGGGAATATCATCGTAGTGCGTAACACTGAGACACTGGATAACTATGCGGCGCGCTTTGCTAAATCTGGTAAACGTATTTTAAGTCGCGTAGTAGCACAAAAGGATGGTCCGCGCCTGGTCTATAAGCCAATTGGTGAGCAAGAGGATGCCAATATTGCGAACTATGAAATCAAGAACAATAGATTGATAACACACTTTGATGAAAAGCGTTTTGAAGTGCTTATTTTTGAGATTAATGGTAAGTATCATGCGGCGCGTTCAACAGATAATGGTGCAATTAACTGGGAACTGATTCTGGTGACTAGGTAGTGGTATCAATTTGAAAGATAAATTACACATGTGCAAATTCGCTTTAGCTCTCAAATATCTTATCTTGGTTTATGCCATTTTATTGACACAATCGGTTATGGCCAATGAAATACCCGACAAGGTTTCGATCAAGATTGGAAGTTATATTGCTAATTCAATAGATACGGATATCAGTGTCAACCCAGCAGGCGGCCCGCTAGGCAGTAACATTAAATACAGCAAGGATTTGGGCGGTGATGACAGTCGTACAGTTCCTCGTATAATGGGCTATTATCGATTCAATGATAACCATCGAATCGATTTTGGGTACTACAAGGTGGATCGCAGTGGCCAAAGGGTACTTGATGCAGAATTGGTTATTGGTGGTGAAACGTTCCCTGTAAACGCTGGTGTAGTGAGTGAATTAAATGTCGGAGTTTTCAAAACCACCTATACCTATTCTTTTTACCACAATAGCAAAGTCGAGTTGGGCTTCTCTGCAGGCCTGCATTTGATGGATTATGACTATAAAGTTACAACAGTAAATGGAACGTCAGCTACTGATGATGACTTTTCTGCACCTTTACCCGTGTTTGGATTCCTGATGCATTACAATATCACGCCAGCCTGGAGCTTTTATGTGCGCCCGGAAATTTTTTACATCGAAATCGATGATAAATACAAGGGATCGCTGGTTGATTTGATTTTTGGCACTGAATACCGCGTGTTTAAAAATGTATCTTTTGGCATTAGTTTAAACCGAATGTCGATTGATGCTGAAGTGGATGAGCCCAATTTTCGCGGCAACGTTAACGAGGTCTACAAAGGTTTGACCATTTACACTGGTATCTATTTCTAACTTGCTACTCCAGTTGTACCATGAAGCACCTGCAGTAAAGCCTGACGAATTAGCTGAATGAAGCCTCTCGAAATGGCCGAGCTGAGAATAGCTTTGTTTATCCTGTCTTCTTGCAATACTCCCCCTTTGATCTGAACAAATTTGCTCTCATGAAACTGTTTTGCGCCTTTATTTTGCTTATATGGTGTACTGGGAATACAGCCAAAACGGTCAAAACACGATAATAGTCCAGGTTCTGGCTTGATTACATGATAATATCCATCGGGTATCCACGGAAAATAATCATAACAAACAGTCGGTTAGGGCGATAACATTACTATAAATGTGTTAATTGCCCCTATAAAAATTTAAAATGCCAACTGGTTCACATTTTCTAAAGTCCCTACACAGAATGTCGATAAAGAAATCACCGGTGGACAGGGTTTATGGCTGCTGAACTGCCGGTAAGGACCGGGGGGTGGGTGCCTGCATTTTGCGATGTCTCGCTGTATCTACCCGGAGTAAACACCTGAAAGGGCAAACTGGCTGAAAGGTCAGGGCGCAAAGTTACCAGTCTAAGGGGTCTGTTAAAAGAGCCTATGACGGTGGGACCGCCAGGGAATCGGTGACAGTAAATTTCTGTCATCATCGATTCGTGATTCGAGTGGAATCACGTTTGGCGTTCGTCATTAACTACCTTTCAGGCAAAACTTTTTTGTTACTGATGGTAAATGGCGTATGCAAACAAAAACAAATGCCTCAATTGATACCGCGGGCCAACAGGACATCCTGTCCGTTGCTGACTATGACCAGGTATTAAATGATGCATTGTCCGCCTTGTTAGTAAATTCACACGTTGAGCAACGTTCTCTCGATCAATTACAACACGCGCGTCAGTATCTTTTCCCGACTATGTATACTCGCCTGTCACCTGGTGTTAGCGGTACCAGCAATACATGGTCAGGCTGGGGCTGGCAATCCATTATTGACAAATCTGATTTACGCATCGGTTTATTAGAGATACACAGAAACAAGAGTATACCGATACATGACCATCCTGGTGCCTGTGGTACCTTGATTGTGCTCAAGGGTAAGCTTGACGTTACCACATATCAAAGCAGCATTAACAACGAAATGGCCAAATCTGGCCTTGCTGTTTTGTCAAAACAAAGCAAACAAATTCTCGAAGAAAAAGAATTTGCGCTCATCACCGAAACAGAAGGAAACATTCATTCACTGGCATCAGAGAGCGATGTTTGTATTGTGCTGGATATTTTACTCAGGCCATATGACGAAACTCTTCGCACCTGGTACATGCCAGCTAGTGAACAGGTTTCTGAAACGGAATCATTGGTTTGTTTTTGTGTTAATAACAAACATTTTTTAACAAGGGTTAAGTAAATTTAAATTTGTGGGGTAAAACAAAATGTATAAACGTTCAATTCTTTCTTCACTTGTCGGGCTGGTTATCGGCGCCCAGGGCAGTTCCAACGCGATGGCGGAACACGACTATATTTTGCTTTCGAAAGCCGAGAATGCTCAGCCGATGCACGAGATATATGCTGAGAAACCAAAAAACCAGTGGGGATGGTGGCGAAAATTTCAATGGGAAAGCTTTTTCGATAGCGGTATTTCACAAAAAGAAATACAAATGCTGAATGTTGCAGCCGAATATGGTGACAGCCAGGCACAATATGTTCTGGCAATGTTTTTTTCATCAGGTAATAACAAGGAAAAAACCATTTATTGGCTAGGTAAGGCAACAGAACAGGGGCATCAACAGGCCTCGTTCGTATATAACTATTATACAAACCCGCAAGATGAATATGGCCTGGGCTGCTAAGAATACTTTTTATATTTATTTTTTTACTACTTGAGGAAGAGTCAAATGAAGAAATATTTATCGACGCTTGCGGGCGCCTCGTTGTTGGCGACGCTCACGGGTGCCATGACCCTGGGTAATGTCACCGAGGTAAGTGCCTCTGCCAATAATACGATCCAATGGGCAGGTTGTGGTATCACCAAGAAGGCATTCATGAAAGAACTGGCTACTGCCTTTGAGAAAAAAACGCAGGTCAAGGTGGTATTGAATGGTGGTGGAGCCACAAAGGGTATTCGCCAAACGGCAGGTTTGAAGGTAGACATGGGCGGTAGTTGCCGTATGACACTCCCAGAAGTTGAAAGAAAAGAGTTACATGTTTCCTTGCACCCGGTCGCGTGGGATGCGCTTGCAGTGATCGTTAACCCTAAAAATCCAGTAAAAAGCCTGTCTACTGAGCAGGTTAAGGGTATATATCTTGGAAAAATTACCAACTGGAAACAACTTGGTGGGGCCGACATGCCAATCAAGTTGTATGCACGTAAGGGCAAGTATTCAGGTGTCGGTTATGCTATTCGTCAGTATCTTTTCCAGGATAGCAGCCAGGAATTTGTCACTGAAAATATGGTCAGGTCGTCCGGTCCGCTTGAAAAAGCCATCGAAAAAGAAGTAAACGCCATTGGTATCACCGGCATCAGTAGTGCGCGTAAACGCAACGTCAAGGTAATTGGCTTTGATGGCAAGGCACCGGACTACGAGAATATCAAAAATGGTAGTTATGGTTTGTATCGGCCTTTATACCTTGTGACCAGTCCGAATCCTTCAAAAGAAGTCCGTGATTTTGTCGCTTTTGCACAGTCAAGTGAAGGCAGAGGAATCATCAGAGATAACGGTACGGTACCTTATCGCGATGCATTGGGATTAATGTCAAAGATGGTACTTTACGGTTTTGACGTGAACTGATGTCATAACGACATTGATCAACATCTCTAAAAACAAAAAAGCCGGTCTATAGAGACCGGCTTTTTTTTGATTTGGTCGGGGCGAGAGCGCCTGGAGCCAGAGGCGAAGGTGCGCACAATGAAGCCCGAAGGGATTCTGTGCGATATGTCCTAGATTAAGGCAACTCGAACGCCCACAAACAGCAAAGATAATTAAGCAAAGCTTAATTATTTAAGATTGGTCGGGGCGAGAGGATTTGAACCTCCGACCCCTTCGTCCCGAACGAAGTGCGCTACCAGGCTGCGCTACGCCCCGTGATTAGTATGTTCTGTTTATTGAAAATTCAGCCAGGCTGGTCAAGGCCTCTTTATAGGTCGAGTTCGGGAGTTCTGCCAGGCAGGCAATCGCCTGATCAGCCTCGGCCCGGGCTGTTTTCGCAGTGTATTCAATCGCCCCGGTGGATTCAATGGCCTGTTTGATTTCGGCAATGTATTCGCGGCCACCTTGCTCGATGGCCTTACGGATCAATGCTACCTGCTCAGGGCTGCCCTGGCGCATACTATATATAAGGGGCAGTGTGGGTTTGCCCTCGGCCAGGTCATCGCCGATATTCTTGCCAATGTGCTCGCTGGATTCGCTGTAATCCAGCATGTCATCCACCAGCTGAAAGGCGGTGCCCAGGTGCATACCATACCGCGCGATGGCATTTTCCATCGCAGCAGTCTGGCCACTCAGTACTGCAGCCAGCTGGGTGGCGGATTCGAACAACTTGGCGGTCTTACTGTGAATCACGTGCAGGTAGCGCTCCTCGGTGGTATCCGCGTCGTGCACGTTGAGTAATTGCTGCACCTCGCCCTCGGCGATGGTATTGGTGGCATCCGCCAGGATCGCCATGACCCGCATGTTGTTGATATGCACCATCATCTGGAAGGCCCGCGAATACAGGAAATCACCCACCAGCACGCTGGCCTCGTTACCCCAGACGGCATTGGCGGTGTCATTACCGCGGCGTAGCTCTGAAGCATCCACCACGTCGTCATGCAGCAGGGTGGCGGTGTGGATGAACTCGATGAGGGCCGCGCACTCGATACGCTGCTCCGCATGATAGTCAAAGGCCCGCGTTGTCAGCAGATGCAGGACCGGGCGCAGGCGTTTACCACCACTATTTATTATGTAGTGGCCGATCTGGTTGATCAGTACTACCTCGGACTGGAGCCGCTCCTGGATGCACTGGTTCACCGCCGCCATGTCGTCGGCTATCAGGGCATAAATTTCGTCGATTTTCATGAATTTAGCGGCTCCGCGGGGGCTAAAGGCCCTGCATGCTATGGGGCGGCTCAATGACTGTCAAGCAGGTGATGATTGGTGTTTGACCGCGGCCCGCCGAGCAAGTAAAATCGCCGTCCTTTATGACACTGATTGCCCGGTCAATGGGCAAAATCCTTGGAGAATCAGTCAGATGTACGCAGTTATTGAAACAGGTGGCAAGCAGTATCGGGTTGCCGAAGGTCAAAGCATCAAGGTTGAGAAGCTGGATGCCGATGAAGGCAGCAGCATCGATCTGGACAAGGTGCTGATGGTTGCCAACGGTGACGACATCAAGATCGGTGCACCTTATGTCGAAGGTGGCAAAGTGACTGCGACAGTTAAGAGCCACGGTCGTGGTAAGAAAATTCATATCATCAAGTTCCGTCGTCGCAAGCATCATCAAAAAGAGCAGGGCCATCGCCAGCACTACACGGAACTGGAAATTACCGGTATTAGCGGTTAAGAGGTAACAGACACATGGCACATAAAAAAGCAGGTGGTAGTACTCGTAACGGTCGTGATTCAGAATCCAAACGCCTTGGTGTGAAACGCTTTGGCGGTGAGACTGTAAAAGCGGGTAACATTATCGTTCGTCAACGTGGTACCAAGTTCCACCCGGGTGTTAACGTTGGTTGCGGTCACGACCACACCCTGTTTGCAAAAGTGGACGGCGTCGTTACTTTTGAAACCAAGGGTCCGAAGAACCGCAAGTTTGTGAGCGTCACAACGTCGGCTTAAGCAGGACCGGTTAGTATCCTTCAAAGGCCTCGTCATGTGACGGGGCCTTTTTTATTTCAGGCAGGCAAAATGAAATTTGTAGACGAAGCATCGATACGCGTGGAAGCCGGCAAGGGCGGGGACGGTTGCGTCAGTTTTCGCCGTGAAAAATATATTCCCAAGGGTGGCCCCGATGGTGGCAATGGCGGCGATGGCGCCAGTGTCTACCTGGTGGGTGACGAGAACCTCAGTACCCTGGCCGATTTTCGTTTCACCCGTCGCTTCAAGGCAGAAAACGGCGAACCCGGGCGAGGTCGCAACTGTACCGGTAAAAGCGGAGACGATTTATATATAAAAGTACCACTGGGTACCATCGTCACCGAACAGGATACCGATGAAATCATGGGTGAAGTGATTAAACATGAGCAGGTATTCAAAGTGGCACAGGGCGGCCGGCATGGTGTCGGTAACACGGCATTTAAAAGCAGTACCAACCGCGCGCCCAGGCAGTTTACCAAGGGTACGCCGGGCGAAGCACACCAGTTAAAACTGGAACTCAAAGTGCTTGCTGATGTTGGCTTGCTGGGGTTACCCAATGCCGGCAAGTCGACATTCATTCGCGCGGTGTCGTCTGCCAAACCCAAGGTGGCCGACTATCCTTTTACCACACTGTATCCGAACCTGGGTGTTGTCAGTATCGAGCCGGGGCGCAGTTTCGTGGTGGCGGATATTCCCGGCATTATCGAAGGGGCGGCCGAAGGCGCCGGGCTGGGTATCCAGTTCCTCAAGCATATTTCGCGCACACGCCTGTTATTGCATATTGTCGATGTCGCACCACTTGATGGTACAGACCCGGTGGAATCGGTAAAAACCATCGAGGCGGAACTTGCGAAATACAGTAATGATCTAAGTGGTTATACACGCTGGCTGGTATTAAACAAGATTGATCTATTAACGGATGAACAGCAGGAAGAAGTATGTAACATGATTGTCAAACAGCTTGCATGGGAAGGGCCAGTTTACTATTTATCCGCGATTCAAAAGCAGGGAACGCAACAACTGTGTTATGACATAATGGAACACGTAGAAAAGCAAAAAGCAGATGAAGCGTCAGAAGACATTACAGAAGAGTAAGCGCTGGGTCATCAAGATCGGCAGTGCCCTTATAACCAACGACGGGCTGGGCCTGAATCGAAATGGTATTGCCGAATGGGTCAGGCAAATGGCCAGCTTGCGTGAGCAGGGCATTGAATTGGTGCTGGTTTCATCCGGCGCGGTGGCACAGGGCATGACCCGCCTGGGGTGGCAAAAACGGCCCAGTGCGTTACATGAGCTGCAGGCCGCGGCGGCCATCGGCCAGATGGGCCTGGTGCAGGCCTACGA
>DJMK01000079.1:0-590 GCA_002436485.1 Proteobacteria bacterium UBA6492 | reverse complement strand
CCAAGCTGCGCGCTGCGCGCCTGGCATCGCGCTCCGGTACCTCCACCGTGATCGCTTCGGGTCGTAGTAATGATATCCTGCTGGATATTCATAAAGGTCATGATGTGGGTACCTACCTGTATGCAGAACAGGGACCGGTGACTGCGCGCAAGCAATGGCTGGCAAGCCATTTACAGCTACGTGGCAAGCTGATCCTTGATGCCGGTGCGTGCCGGGTAATTCGAGAGAAAGGCGGTAGCCTGCTGGCGGTGGGTGTGCGTGATGTTGCGGGACAGTTCCGTCGCGGTGAAGTCGTGGCTTGTATTGATGAGCAGGGACAGGAAGTTGCCAGGGGACTGGTGAACTACAACTCGGATGAAATCAGCAAGCTACTCGGTCAGCCCAGTGACAAGATCGAATCCATCCTCGGCTATGTTGACGAAGAAGAACTGATACATCGCGATAACATGATCATCAGCTCTTAAATGAAAAGTGTACTCTTCAAGACCCGCTATCTGCTGTTGCTTATAGTATTCGCAGCAGTAGGTGGTTGCGGTATCAAAACCATCTACAACCAACTTGACTGGATCCTTTTGGGCATGGCGGAGGAT
>DJMK01000026.1 GCA_002436485.1 Proteobacteria bacterium UBA6492 | reverse complement strand
AGTGAGAAGGCCTGCTTGGGTCGCACGGCCGCGGCACCGACCGAGGGAGAGAGCTGTGCCTGCGATTCCCTTTTTCTCACCAGCGTAGCCAACAGCACTGCCATGATAATGGCCGGTGATTCCATCAACACCATGGCGACCGTCATGTGGCCACCAAAATCAACACCGTTCTTGGTCAGGTATTGCTGGGCGGCAATAAAGGTCACGGCACTGATGGAACCATAGGTGGCCGCGATAGCAGCCGCGTTATAAGGATTGGTACGCTTGCGTAAGATCAGGAAACTATACGCTGGTACCAACGTGGCCATGATCAGCGCCGCGCCGATTCCAAGTAGTGCGGTAGTGGTAAAACCACTGCTCGATAATGCCACGCCACCTTTAAAGCCAATCGCCACCAGTAAGTACAACGAAAAGAACTTGGCGATCGGGGCGGGAATTTCCAGGTTCGATCGAATGCCCGCCGCAAACAGGCCAAAAAAGAAAAACAAGATGGCGGGGTCGATCAGGTTATGTATGAGCGAAAGATCCATAGCTGTCCTCCAATTTCATCAATGGCTCAATCAAGTCGGGAAAACCAAACTAAAAATTCAACGTCCGCTATAACCTAGCGAAACAATCAAGATTTGAATAATTGGAAGATTTAATTTGTGATATAGATATTTATCTATGGATATAAATTTTTTGAAAAAATACTATCTATAGTTTGAACTTTCAAAGAACATCGGGGTCTTTGGCGCTTTACCCATGTTACCCACAGGGAATAGCGCGGCTCGCTTCACCCACCCATTGGCAGAGCTATTAACCTGCTTCTCTGCCATGGGTATTGAGGTGATTTTTCAAGATCATTCCATTATTAATGATTTTCACATTGTCTGTTGTTGTTCATAGAACATCACCGCCTTATCCCTGCGCCAACGCTGCACCTGGGTATCCGTGGTATAGCTTTTCTCCAGGATCAGTTGCAGGGTGCCTTCCATACGCCAGCGCTTGGTTTCCGAATCCAGTCGCATAATCTCAATGCCATTCTCATCAAAAAACACCATGGCAGGACTGTAGTTGAGTGCCAGCCGGTCATACCAGGTTTTGGCTGCCATACGATTGCCCCGCGGTGTAACAATCGCAGTCTTGTTGTCAGTCGCATCGAGCTGCAGGGTGTCAAACTGTGCCAGCAAGCGGCGAACTGGTTTATCCGTTAATACGCGTTGATGAAAGCGATCGCAGGCATCGCAATCGGGCTGTTCAAACAGGACCAGCAAGGGACGGCGTGCCGGTTTGTCTTTGCGATACAGGGTGTAACTGGTATTGGGAAACAGGGCATCTTTCTGGATCACCGCTTTTGCCAGTCCGGTGTTCGACTTGTGCCGGTTTATATAAGTATGAAAGGTTTCACGTTCATAATGCTGACCTTCCAGGTAATCCAGCACATGGCGGAATTTTTTCGGTGGATAATAACCGACGATCTTGAGCAGCTGACGACCTTTCGGGCCATAAAAGATCATGGTCGGTGAGTAGTTGGCTTTCTTGACTGTCACAAAATCTTTCACGATATACGCCCGGCCGGTGGGATCTTTCATTTCATTGTCACTGAAAATATCCATACCGACCGCATCGAATGAACGGCGCACACGTTGTTCGATGTCCGGTTTACCCAGAGTGTTTTCCATGAAAGCCTGGCAATAGCTACAACGTTTTAAACCAAAGTAAACCATCAGGCCTTTTTTACCCGCTTTAAGGGCATCATTTAAATCTTCATCCAGGTCCAGGTAACTGGGCTTAAACCATGTTGGGTGCACCGCATCCGCAAACATATCTTCGACAAAATCTTCACCAGATTCAGTATGTGTCTTGGCGACGGCTTCTTTAAAGCGGGGCTCCAAAAAATCAGCAAGCTCGGTGTTACCACTCCGTTTGACCCAATCCATGATGGTATTGCCCTGGTAATCCTTGAAATCGAGATGGGCACCGGCGGACAGCAGTATCTCCACCAGGTCCTGCCGCCCTTCCCCGGCCGCCGTCATGATCACCGGAATACCCCCGGCATTGCGAAAATTCACATTCGCCCCGGCCCGGACTAACTTAAGGGTAAAAAATGCCGACTGTTTGGTGGCCAGTTCAAGCGGCGTACGTCCGAGTTTGTCAGCAATGTGCGGTGAAGCGCCCGCTTTTAATAACATATCAACCTGCTGAAGGTGCCCGGCCTGGGTAGCGTACATCAAGGCCGTCCAGCCCTGCGTGTCCTGTTGGTTCAGGGCGGCTTTGCTGGTAATCAGTTGTTCCAGTGCGCGCACATCATCGCGTTTTGCCGCGTCGTGCAAGGGATAGGCATCCTTGGCGTACACAGGTGGCTGGGAGGGCAACACCCAGAGCATTGCGCCAATGAACACTATAAAAAGGGTACCAATGATTGATTGTTGTGCCATGAGAATAATTCCTTCCTGGTTGTTTGAACTGGGAGTAAGTATGCAAACCGAGCACAGCAAAATCCCCGGCAAAGCACGCCGGTAAACCAACGAAAAGCCAACGAAGGATTATTTAAAGTAAAAACAAGGAGTTAGTCTGGCAGGCCGGCGGCCCGTAAATCCGTGACCAGCAGCTGGATGGTCTTTTCACTGGCAAACGGAATATTGTTGGCGAGGGTTTCAAGGTTCAGGCTGGGGCTTAACTGCAGGATCTCAATGACCAGCCATTCCGCCTCATCCTGGCGACTGGCGCGCACATAACTGGCAGTCAAAATGAGCTTCAGGATCATGTGGTTTGGATTGCGTTGATGGCCGGTCTCAAGCGCCTTGATGGACTGCGCGTAATCGCCCTGGGTGTAATAGGCGATGCCATAGGTAATCAGGTATTCGTATGAAGGATACGGGTTGAGACTGATGGCCTTGTTGTTCAGTTCGATGGCCCGCTCCGGTCGGTCGGTGTAACTGTTTATCAATGCGAACAGGCCATAACCGTCGGCATAGTTGGGCGCAATATCGATGGACTTGATGACCGCCTGCTCGGCCTTGTCGAATTCCTTGCGGGCCAGGTGTACAAAACCCAGTGCCCAGTAGGTCTGTGGAATAGAGTCATCCAGCGAGACGGCTTTTTTTGCCAGCTCCAGTGCGCGATCCAGCGTGACAGTGGGCGACTCGCTCCAGCCGCGGCGATATTCCATCGCCAGGTTAACGGCCTGGGCACCATAGGCACGGCCGTAACCCGGGTCGGATTCAATCGCCTTGCGATACATTTCATTTGCCTGGCGACTGGATTCCAGCGTGTTGACTTTATATAGCCGTTGCCCTTCCTGGAAATAATCGTAAGCCAACAGGCTATCCGTCGGGCGGCGTGCCAGAAGACGTTTTTCCTGTTGCGTCAGCTTGACCGCCAGGGCATCGACAATGTGTTGCGTGACTTCATCCTGCACCGCAAACAGCTCCGCCAGTTTTCTGTCATAGCGTTGTGCCCATACGTTATAACCCGTGCTGGTATTGACCAGTTGTACATTGACCCGCAGCTCATTACCCACTGGACGGACATTGCCCTGCAACACAAAACCCACGCCTAGGTCTTCGCCGATCTCCTTTGGCAACACCTGTTTGCCCTTATAACGCTGTGCCGTGTTGCCGGCCAACACCCGTATGTTGGACAGGCGAGACAGATCGGTAATGATGTCTTCACTAAGGCCATCGGCCAGGTTTCCCTGTTGCGGGTCATCACTGAGATTGTTAAACGGCAACACGATGATCGAGGGCAGATCGCCTGGCGCCGGGCTATCAGTCTGCCATAACCACGACACCGGCAATAACACAACGGCGGCCAGCACTCCCAGTAAGGCGGCATGCCTGAAAGGTGTGCGAGTCCTGGCGGTTGTCAGTGTGTCGGTCGGTTCTGGTGAGGTGGGTGATGTTGTCGTGTCTGCCGGTAAAACATCATCGTGCCGAATAGCGGCGATGAGCTGATAGCCCTTCTTCGGGATTGTAGCAATGTAACGCGGTTGCCGGGCATCATCCTGCAGGGCCTTGCGTAATTTGATTACGGTGTTGGTCACCGCGTCGGAACCAATCACGGCACCACGCCAGACATCCCGTTCCAGCGCCTCGCGGGTAATCACCTCGCCAGGACGCGAGGCAATATACACCAGCACTTCCATGGCTTTAGGCTCGAGATGCACCATCTCATCGCCACGGCGCAATGCCCCTTCGGCTGGCGACACGTGCCAGTCAGCGATGAAAAATAGCCTGTCTTGCGTATTAGCCATACGGCCCCAAACTGACGATTGATTTTAAACCGGAAATATACTGGTTTGTCAGTATACGTGAAAAAACCGGTCAAGACGGGACAGAATGCGCCATGCGCTTTAGTTCAGAACCAAATATATAGAATGTTTATGCTGCCATGCACGGCCTTTAAATCTCTCCTAACCACAGCGATTCTCGAAAAGCTGACGGCGTCCATTGACTCGGGTTTTCGGCGAACTACTGTTGGCTGGATGCCAGAAGCAGACTTTAACGTTTCAGCTTAGGGGCCTCAAAAACTACGCAATGTTTTGCTATCCAGTCCTTAGCATATTGTTAGGGCGATTAAGAACCCATATCAAGATCTACCGGGAACTATTTATGTTTTGTTGGGAATCCCATCAATTGGGCATTCAGCTGTGCCGACCTCCTCGCGAGTAATACTTTCAGCATTCTTCTTGGCCTGTTTCGGGTCAGTCACCCAGGTCCGATAAAACTCGTAAGGACATTCGGCGACCCCCTCACTACCATCACCGGAATTAATTTTTCCAGTATAGCCACGGTGCAGGAGTTTGAATAAATGATTCTGAGACTGCCAGGTCGCACGTGCGTCACGTATCTGCGATACGGAGAGCTCGGCGTACTGAACACCGTAGTCTTCTTCCCCACACTCCCCAAGCGTGCGTCCATCGAAGCCAATAATGGCAGAGTGACCGAAATAGGAGTAGACACCATCAAAGCCAGCTGCATTTGCCACGGCAACATACGAGTTGTTCATCCATGCCATCGCTTTTGAGACGATGACCTGCTGTTCTTTTGAGGGATACATATATCCCTGGCAACGGACGATGAGTTCCGCACCACGCATGGCACAATCACGCCATATTTCCGGATAGTTACCATCGTCACAGATAATCAGGCTGACTTTCATGCCCTTGGGGCCTTCTGAAACATAGGTACACTCACCGGGGTACCAGCCTTCAACTGGACACCAAGGCATAATCTTACGATATTTCTGTACAATCTCACCCTGGTCATTCATCAGGATGAGTGTATTGTAAGGTGCCTTGTTGGGATGATCTTCGTGACACTCGCCCGTCAGGGAAAACACACCCCAGGTTTTTGCCTCGCGACACGCTTCGGCAAAAATATCTGTTTCTTCACCGGGTATGGTCGATGCAGTTTCGTACATCTCTTTCTCGTCATACATGATGCCGTGAGTACTGTACTCAGGGAAAATAACCAGGTCCATGCCGGGCAGACCCTTTTTCATACCCACGATCATGTCAGCAATGTTTTTTGCATTGGCCAGAACTTCGGCCTTGGTATGCAAACGCGGCATCTTGTAGTTAACGACTGCAACACCAACTGTATCATTACTGGAAGAAATATCACCGTGTCTCATTTTTTACTCCGATTTTATAACCTGTTGTTGAGTACCTTATACAGACAGGTACTTGCTGATTTGCTGCGTATCCACATCTTCACGCAAATCTTCGTGAATAAAATTACCTTTATCGATCACAATGAGTCGATCGGCAATCGCCATGGTAAAACTCAATACCTGTTCCGACACGATGATCGTAATATCACGTAAACTTTTAATCTCATTAAGGATGTTGGCGATATCTTTTATAATCGAAGGCTGAATTCCCTCTGTAGGTTCATCAAGTAATAAAACCTTCGGATTCGTTACCAGGGCCCTGGCAATCGCCAGCTGTTGCTGTTGACCCCCTGAGAGGTTACCGCCCTTGCGATGGCGCATCTCCAGAAGAACAGGAAATAGCGCATAGATGTCTTCCGGCACTTCCTTGATCCCTGAGACGCCCATACCGGTTTCGATATTCTCCTGAACCGTCAGGGTTGGAAAAATCATGCGTCCCTGTGGCACATAGGCAATCCCGTTAGCAACGCGTTCATAGCTTTCCTTATTCGTAACATCTGTGCCGTCGATCTTGATACTGCCTTTGCCTGAGCCCAGCACACCAATGAGCGATTTGAACAGTGTCGTCTTGCCCATACCATTACGACCCATGATGGCCAGGGTCTCGTTCTTCTTTGCCTCAAAGTTCACACCGTGGATGACCTCACTCTGGCCATAACTCACATGGAGATCTGATACTTCTAACATGCCTGGTTCCTCTTTAACTTTAGTGTCCCAGATAGACTTCAATCACTTTGGGATCATTCTGCACGGTTTCCATATCACCCTCGGCAAGGATCTTGCCCTGGTGAAGTACCGTTACCTTGTGGGCTATCCTGGCCACAAAATCCATATCGTGTTCAATAACCAGCACCGAACGACCCTTACAGATTTTATTAAGCAGTTCAGCTGTCTGTTCACGTTCCTTGACACTCATGCCCGCAACGGGCTCATCAAGCATCAAGAGTTCTGGTTCCTGGATTAGCAACATGCCAATTTCCAGCCATTGCTTCTGGCCGTGACTCAGCAGTGCGGCTTCCATATCAAGAAAATCGGCAAGGAAGATTTCATCGGCAATCTCCCTGACGCGCTTATCGACCTCGGCAGTGCGCTTGAATGCCAGTGAACCGAATACACCGTGTCCTTTTGGATACGAAACTTCGAGGTTTTCGTATACAGACAGGTTTTCGTATATCGATGGTGTCTGAAACTTTCGACCAACACCTTGATGAACGATTTCGTGTTCGGAGAGCTTGGTCAGTTCCTTATTCTTGAACATGATACTGCCCTGCGTGGCTTTTGTTTTGCCACAGATCAGATCCAGCACCGTGGTTTTACCGGCACCGTTTGGCCCGATAACCACTCGAAGCTCATCCTTGTCGACATACAGGTTGAGACTGTCGACTGCCTTGAAGCCATCAAACGAGACCGTCAGGTCTTCGATTGCTAATGTAAAGTCAGTAATACTCATTTTGATAACCCTCTGCAGTCTATTCGCTAACCGTACCGACTTTAGCGGCACGCTTGTTTTCTATCATCCCTTTCACTGCACTGACACACTGCATACGCGAGATGCAACCGATCAGTTTCTTGCCATGTTTATCCCAAAGTCCTGCGATACCATTCGGGAAGAACATCACCACGGCAATGAACAGGCCGCCCATCAGGAACAGCCAGACTTCAGGGAAGGTTTCTGAAAATGCTGTTTTACCTGCGTTAACAATCAGTGTGCCGTAGACAACACCAATCAGTGACATACGACCACCGACCGCGGCAAAGATAACCATTTCAATTGACGGAACGATACCGACAAACGAAGGTGACATGAATCCCACCTGCAGGGTAAACATTGCACCACCAATCGCGGAAATCAGTGCCGAGATACAGAAGATGAAGATCTTGAAGTTTGACACGTCATATCCTGAAAATCGTACGCGGTCTTCCTTATCACGCATTGCCAGCAATAACCGACCAAACTTGCTGGTCAGGATAAAGCGACCCAGGAAGATCACGCCAATCAAAAGAAAGGCATTGACGAAATACAGAATGTACTTGGCAGAATCTTCACGAATATCCCAACCATGCAGGGTACGCAGGTCGGTAATACCGTTAATACCACCGGTATAGCCCTGCTGACCAACAATCAGTACGGTCAGAATCAAGGCAATCGCCTGGGTGATGATCGCAAAGTACACGCCACCAACACGCCGCTTGAACATCGAATAACCGATAATAAAAGCGAAGATGGTTGGTACTAACAGTACCGCTATCACTGTGAAGGTGAAGCTGTTGAACGGTTCCCAGAACCATGGCAATGCCGTCAACTGGTTCCAGTCCATAAAGTCAGGAATACCCGGGGTTGACTGGATCTTGGTGCTGACTGGATCCGACGCCTCGAGCTTCAGAAACATGGCCATACAGTATCCGCCCAGGCCAAAGAAAACCCCCTGACCGAGGCTAAGAATGCCACCATAACCCCAGAGCAGAACCAGACTTACCGCTGCGAAGGCATAGGTCAGGTATTTGCCGACCAGGTTAAGTCTGAACAGGTCAAGCCCCAGGGGTAAGATGACAAATATCAATGCGGCCAGTATTGCGATACCAATCGCGCCATTTTTACCACCCAACAGTCTCTCATAGACAAAATTCATGTTTCTCTCCTGGACCTTGTTATTTACGTACTCTGATTGAGAACAATCCTTCTGGGCGCATCATCAGGATAACTACAATGGTCAACAGGGTGAAAACCTTGGCCATTGAGCCGCTGATGAAGAACTCCATAATCGATTGTGCCTGTGCGATTGAAAACGCCGAAGCGATGGTACCGAACAGACTGGCTGCGCCACCGAACACCACCACCATGAAGGTATCTACAATGTAAAGTGAACCTGTAGTTGGACCTGTCGATGCAATTGTTGTGAACGCTGCACCTGCAACCCCTGCGATACCGCAGCCAAGTGCAAATGTCAGACGGTCGACCTTTTTCGTATTGATACCAACGGCACCACTCATCAGGCGATTCTGTGTTGTCGCTCGAACACGCAGGCCCCAGCTTGATTTGTACATCAGCAGG
>DJMK01000102.1 GCA_002436485.1 Proteobacteria bacterium UBA6492 | reverse complement strand
GCCACGGTGCAAGGCCGCGTTTAACTCGTCGTGAATAGTTTTGGTGGTACTAATCAATGCAGGCAAATCGGCCAGTCCATCATCCAGTTGATGTAGTGCTTCTATCAGCGTTTCCCTGACACGTGTAAAAACCGTGTGTCCTGCCGGGCAGGTGTTTGCAAAGGCATTCAAACCTTCTTCGTACCAGTGATGCATGATTTGTTGTGCACTTTTTTCAAGGTAAGGAATATGTATTTCAATATCATTGTGCTGACCGATGCGATCCAGGCGGCCGATACGCTGTTCCAGAAGATCCGGGTTCAGTGGCAAATCAAATAACACGAGGTGGTGTGCAAACTGGAAGTTCCGACCTTCGCTGCCTATCTCCGAGCAGATCAGTACCTGGCTGCCTCCTTCCATATCGGCAAAATAGGCGGCTGCGCGATCGCGCTCGATAATACTTAACCCTTCATGAAATACCGCGGCATGCACACCGGAGCGTTTGTAAAGGTGTTCGGCGATATCGAGCGCCGTTTCAGCACTGGCCGTGATCACGAGGACTTTTTGCGGCTTGAGCGATTTCAGTTTGCTGGCCAGCCACTCGATACGTGGATCGATTTGGGTCCAGTGTGGTTGCGGTGTCTGGCGCGTTGCGTTGTAAAGTAATTCTGGGCTTAACAATAACTGGGCTTCTTCGAGCCCGGCGAGTTGAAACTCAACCAGGATCTCCTGGTAGGGCTCAGGTAACGGCAGCGGGTAAGCCAATGACTGGCGTTTCGGAAAACCTTTTACTGCAGCACGCGTATTTCTAAACAACACGCGGCCTGTACCATGCCGATCAAGCATATGTTCTACCAGTGCCAGTCGTGCCTGCTCACGTTGTTCGTCGCTTGCCGCGGTATTTTTCAACGTGTCAATGTGCGCCTGGTTATCGCCTTCGCTGATAGTGTTACTCAGGGTATCAGCTACTGCGTGATCAAGTGGTTTGCCAGTAAGCAGTGTGTCGACCGCCTCGGCAACCGGTTCATAATGTTTTTCCTCTTCAACGAATTTCTCGAAATCCGGAAAGCGATCCGGATCCAGTAAACGTAGTCTGGCAAAGTGGCTTTCCTTGCCAAGCTGTTCCGGCGTCGCGGTCAGTAACAATACCCCGCGCGTTTTGCCTGCCAGTTGCTCGATCAGTTGATACTCGTGACTTGCCTGTTGCGGTGACCATTGCAAATGATGTGCTTCATCCACCACCAACAGGTCCCAGTCACCGTCCAGTGCCTGCATAAACCGCGCTTCCTGTTCAACCAGGAAGTCCAGGCTGCATAACACCAGCTGTTCAGCATGAAACGGGTTTGGTTGTTGGGTGCTTTCTTCGATGGCCTGGCACCGTGTTTCGTCGAACACGCTGAAATAAAGATTAAAGCGGCGCAGCATCTCGACCAGCCACTGGTGAACCAGTGTCTCCGGTACCACGATCAAAATACGTTGCGCCCTGTCGGTGAGTAATTGCTGGTGCAGAATCAAACCGGCTTCTATGGTTTTTCCGAGTCCCACCTCGTCGGCCAGCAACACGCGAGGGGCATAGCGGTTGGCCACTTCATGAGCAATGTAGAGCTGGTGCGGGATCAGGCTGGTGCGCCCACCCAGTAGACCATATAGATCAGAGTGGGCCAGGCGATTGAGATGTGTACGTGTTCGGTAGCGCAGGTCAAACCATTTCGGACTGTCCACTTGACCGGTCAACAGGCGGTCGGCAGGCCGGTTTAGCTGAATCGCGGTATCGAGTTCTCCCTCGGGCAATGTCGCGATAGTGCCATCGTCATGTTGCCCGACATAGGTGAATAAACCCTGATGTTCCCTGACTTCACTGATTTTCAGCGTCCAGCCTTCATGGCTTTGAATGGTATCGCCCGGAGCAAAGGCCACGCGTGTTAACGGGGCGCTGGCGCGTGCGTAAGTCCTTGTTTCACCAGTTGTAAGGAATACCATGGTGACACTGCGTGCATCTGAGGATAACACGGTGCCCAGTCCCATTTGTAATTCGGCATTGTTGATCCAGCGTTGGCCGGGTACAAATTCGTCGCTCACTACAATCCACGCCTTGCGAAAAGGGCGCTATGGTAGTGCATTTGACCAGAAAAATCTTGCCGGATTGGCATTGGCGTGAACATATATATAGTATAAAAAATAGTTACACTCTCAGCGGTCTAGAAAAGGACATCATTCTATGGCGATATCAAGATTCAGCATGCGGTTGCTTTTACTACTCGGCATGTTTGCCATCATCAGCCTACCTGGCAATGCCAGCGAAGCCTGGCTACATGGCAAATGGGAACTGGTGTATGACCCTGATGGGGATAAAAAAGACTGGCTGGAATTTTTCCCGGATGGGGATGTGCGAAGCAAGGGCGAACTGGGTGAGGTCGATGGGTTGTATATTCTGACACCCAAGGGTGTGAAGGCCGTGTTTACCTACCAGGAAAAGGATTTCATTATGACCTTCCATTACGACAAGCAGCAACAGGTACTGAAGATAGTGACCAGTCATACCGGGCGTGAGTCGATATATAAAAAGGTCAGAGAGTAGCTGTATGGCAGCCTTGCATCAACAGCTTGCAAAAGATTGCCTGCTACTCGGACACTTCCCACTTAGCCGGTTATTGCTTATGAACGATTCGAATTATCCCTGGTTTATCCTAGTACCGGATCGTGATGACGTCAGCGAGATCTACCAGCTTGCCGATGCGGACCAGGCATTATTACTACAGGAATCGTCAGCGCTGTCGGCCTGCCTGATGCAGGTCTTTAACGGTGACAAGTTGAATGTTGCTGCACTGGGAAATATCGTTCCACAGTTACATGTACATCATATTGTGCGTTACAAGAATGATTCCGCCTGGCCTGCACCAGTGTGGGGTAAATTTCCAGCCAGGCCGTATACTGAAGAACAACTGGCAGCGCTGACGCAGCAAGTTTTGCCTGCTCTTCCGGCAAACTTTGTAGCGAGCAATGGCTAAACTAACTCAACAAGCCAGTGATTGTCCCTGTGGCTCCGGTTTGAAATATGCCGATTGCTGCGAAAAATTTATCTCCGGTATACAACGACCGGCTACCGCAGAAGCCTTGATGCGATCACGTTATACTGCATATGTGCATGAAAACATCGATTACCTGTTAAGTAGCTGGCATCCTTCCGCTCGACCTGGCGGGTTAAATTTGCAGGACATGCGACCCGATAATTGGCTGGGTCTTAAAGTAGTAAATGCCGTAGCCGGTTTGCAACCTGACAGCGAAGGGGAAGTAGAATTTATTGCCCGCTACAAGCTAAATGGCAAGGCGTATCGTTTGCATGAAAAAAGCCGTTTTCTTAAAGAAAACGGCCAATGGTATTACGTAGACGGTGAGCTATTCAGCTGACCGGCTATTCCACCCATTGTGTGACGTCCGGAATATCGTAACCATAAAATACCACTTTACCATCCGGTGCGATTACGACAATCGTTGGTGAACCGACCACGCGGTAAGCCTCGGCTACGTCAATATTGTTCAGGCGATCGGAGAGCATCAGGTATTTCACATTGTTGTCTTTTACATACTCGGCAATATCCTCGTCGTATTCGCCAAGGAAGTTGATCGCTGCGACAGTCAGTCCCTTGTTCAGGTATTTTTCGTGCAGCTTGTTGAAGTCCTGGATATGACTGTAGCAGTACACGCAGTTCGGTTCCCAGAAAATCAACATCACGTGACCATTCTTTCTCAAGTCGGCCAGGCTGGTTTTACCGCCAGTGAGTTTTTTCAGGGTGAACCCGGGCGCGGTTTGCCCCGGTTTTGGTCCCGTTTCAGCAAATGCCAGCGAAATGCTGAACAGGCATGCAAGCAAAGTTGTCAGCAATTGGCGGGATACGTTGTTTTTATACATATTATTGTCCGGTCGTTTTTGCGCTATTGAACCATTATACTACGTGCCAATTGCACTTACTATCTGACCTTCTAGATTACTATTTGATGATATTGCTCTCGCTGAAAGATGTTTCGCTGGCCTATGGCCACCACCCCCTGCTTAAAGAGGTCAACTTCCAGATTGACAAGGGTGAGCGAGTTTGCCTGGTTGGTAAAAACGGCACTGGCAAGTCCACCATGTTTCGCGTCATCAGCGCGCAGGCCGAACCGGATGAGGGCGAGGTTTGGCACCCGGATACCTTGCGTATTTCCTATCTTGAGCAGGAAGTACCCGAGGATATGGACATGACTGTTTATGACGTAGTGGCCAGCGGGCTCGGTGAGCTGGGCCAGTTATTGTCTGATTATCATAACGCCCTGCATGATGTACATTCCAATGCAGCAAAACTGCAACAGCTTTCTGATTTACAGCACCGTATCGAGGACAAGGACGGCTGGAACATCGAGCAAAAGATTGAATCGGCACTAAGTAAACTCGGGCTTGATGCAGACAAAAAGTTGATGAACTGTTCCGGTGGCGTGCGCCGCCGCGTTATGCTGGCAAAGGCACTGGTGAGCGAACCCGAGTTGTTGTTGCTGGACGAGCCAACCAACCACATGGACATCGCCGCAATCAACTGGCTGGAAGAATTTTTACTGGCCTATCAGGGTGCACTGATGTTCATCACGCATGATCGTACGTTTCTCAGAAACATGGCGACGCGTATTATCGAACTGGACCGAGGTGTTCTTACTTCTTTTCCCGGCAATTATGAAAAGTACCTGGAAAAGAAAGAGGCCATACTGGAGATCGAAACGCGTGCTAACGCCAAATTTGACAAGAAGCTTGCCGAGGAAGAGGCCTGGATACGCAGAGGTATCAAGGCGCGGCGCACCCGTAACGAGGGCCGGGTGCGGAAACTTGAAGCCATGCGTGAAGCACGTCGTCAGCGTATCGATTTCCAGGGCAAGGCCAGCCTGAATGTGGATACTGGTGAGACTGCCGGTAAGATCGTGGCTGACTTGCAGCACGTCAGCTTTCATTACGGCAATCACTGTATTATCAATGATCTTTCTACGCGCATACTGCGCGGCGATCGCGTAGGCATTGTTGGTCCCAATGGCTCTGGTAAGAGCACATTGCTTAAATTGATACTGGGTGAGCTGAAGCCCGACAAGGGCAAGGTGATTCTTGGAACCAAGCTCGAAACTGCGTATTTTGATCAAAGCCGTTCGCAACTAAACCTTGAGAAAAGCGTGCGTGACAACATGAACGAGGGCAGCGACTTCGTGAATGTAAAAGGACGTTCCCGACATGTAATCGGTTACCTGCGCAGCTTTTTGTTTCCACCGGAGCGTATTGATACNNCTGACAGATTACGAAGGCACCTTGTTGCTGGTTAGCCATGATCGCACATTCCTGGATAATGTGGTAACCAGCACACTGGTGTTCGAAGGAAATGGCCATGTTGGTGAGTACGTCGGTGGTTACGACGACTGGTTACGCCAACGCAAACAACCACATGTGGCAGCCATTGGTTCACAAAAAGCCATAGTGAAAGACAAACCAGTGGCAAAACAGCAGAAAAATGAAAAAGCCAAGACGAAATTAAGTTACAAGGAACAACGTGAACTCGATGCGCTACCTGGCAAGATTGAGAAACTGGAAGAAACAATTACTGATTTGGAGCAGCAGGTCAGCCAGCCGGAGTTTTATCAACAGGATAAAACAGCCATAAGCAGCACCTTGGGGCAACTCGATGCATTGCGGGATGAATTACAGAAGGCATATGAGCGCTGGGAACAACTCGACAGTTTCTAATCAGCTTTTTACCGGTTTAACCTTGCTGGCTGCCAGCCTGGCATTTGCCCTTGCAGTATCGGTGTCATTCGCATAAGCCAAGGCCACGCCCATGCGGCGGCGTTCAAATGCTTCAGGTTTTCCAAACAGGCGAAGGTCGGTATTGGGTATACGCAGGGCATTCTCGATGTGTTCAAAGGCAATGCCAGTTTCATTCATGCCGCCGTAAATCACTGCACTGGCCCCCGGGTCGTGTAGTGCAACCGACACCGGTAACCCAAGAACAGCACGTGCGTGTAATTCAAATTCATTCTGTACCTGGGTGGCCATGGTGACCATGCCAGTATCATGTGGGCGCGGACTGACTTCACTAAAAAAGACATCATCACCCTTGATAAACAGTTCTACACCAAAAATACCACGGCCACCTAGATTACTGGTGACCTTGTGGGCAATTTCCTGTGCACGCTGCAGGGCAACTTTGCTCATAGCCTGGGGTTGCCAGCTTTCGACATAGTCACCTTTGATCTGCACATGACCGATGGGCTGGCAGTAAAAAGTTTCTACTTCATTACTTTCGCCAATCGCACGTACCGTTAGTTGAGTGATCTCATAGTCAAAATCAATCTTCTCTTCGACGATCACACGGTTCTGGCTTACACGGCCACCACTCATAGCGTAATCCCATGCGCCTTGAATATCAGCCTCCGACTCGATCGTAGATTGTCCCTTACCAGAGGATGACATTACTGGTTTAACGATACAGGGATATCCGACATCATTGACTGCCGCGGCAAATTCTTCGAACGTATCAGCAAACTTGTACTTTGATGTCGGCAATCCAAGTTCTTCCGCCGCCAGGCGCCGAATACCTTCACGGTTCATCGTCAGTTGGGTGGCGCGTGCCGTGGGAATCACCTCGGCGATGCCATCTGCTTCAATGCGTACCAGCTCATCGGTCGCGATAGCTTCAATTTCCGGTACGATGATGTTCGGTTTCTCCTGTTCGACCAATCTTCGTAGCGCACTTGCATCGGTCATATTAATGACATGGGCACGATGTGCGACCTGGTGCCCGGGTGCATTGGCATAGCGATCCACGGCAATTACTTCCACGCCCAGGCGTTGCAATGCGATGATGACTTCCTTACCCAGTTCGCCGCTGCCCAGTAACATGACTTTGGTCGCTGAAGGCGAGAGAGGGGTGCCGATTTTCATTTCAAGGTTCCTCAAACTGTGAGCAAGAGTTGAATAGATTAGATTGAAATAACTGTCTGCGTGGCAAATCCTATCACACTCCTAGGTTGCTCGAGCTATCAAAGCGCAATCCTTCATACTTATATATGAGTTCACGTGGCTTCTATCATTTTCCCAAATTCAGTTTTTTGGGTGAGACTAGTCGCCTAAGTAACTGCACCAGCATGGTACATCTAAACAGTTACTGCCTTCATATGGGGCTCTTAACTGTTCATCAAAGCACCACAGGGTACAAAACTTGAGCGATTGACACGGTATCTCAATGATTATTGCCATATCGGGTGTTGGCATAACATTTGCCTATAAGCAATTACTGATATGTTAATTATTTTGAAAGGATTAAATACATCATGAAAGTTTATCATCGCCACTGGCTGCATGTGTTAGCAGTGGGCCTCACTTGTGGATTGTTGTTGCTGGGTAAGCCAGCGCTTGCCGAGCTTGGCGCACCAGAAAAAGAAGACCTCAAGTTTGGTTTTATCAAGCTGACGGACATGGCACCCCTGGCCATCGCCTATGAAAAAGGATTTTTCGAGGATGAAGGCTTGTACGTAACACTCGAAGCACAGGCCAACTGGAAAGTCTTGCTCGACCGCGTTATCGATGGTGAACTCGACGGGGCACATATGCTCGCCGGCCAGCCGCTTGGTGCGACGATTGGCTTTGGCACCAAGGCGCATGTGATTACTGCGTTTAGCATGGATCTCAATGGCAACGGTATTACCGTCTCCAATGACATCTGGGCACAGATGAAAAAGCATGTGCCGATGAAAGACGGTAAGCCGGTGCACCCGATAAAGGCGGACTATCTCAAGCCTGTTGTTGATCAATATAAGAAAGAGGGCAAGCCATTCAAGATGGGTATGGTGTTCCCGGTCTCAACCCACAATTATGAGTTACGTTACTGGCTGGCAGCGGGTGGTATCCATCCGGGCTATTATGCGCCACACAAGGGTGACATTTCAGGCAACCTGAAAGCGGATGCCTTGCTATCTGTGACACCTCCACCGCAAATGCCTGCCACCATGGAAGCAGGAACTATTTATGGTTATTGTGTTGGTGAACCCTGGAACCAGCAGGCTGTGTTCAAGGGAATCGGTGTTCCCGTCATTACCGATTACGAGATCTGGAAAGATAACCCTGAGAAGGTATTTGGTGTCAGCAAGGCCTGGGCAGATAAATACCCGAATACCCATATTCGTGTCGTCAAGGCAATGATTCGTGCTGGTCACTGGCTGGATGACAATAACAACAAGAATCGACCTGAAGCAGTGAAGATTCTTTCAAGACCCAACTATGTTGGCGCAGACTACAAGGTTATCGCCAACAGTATGACAGGCACATTTGAGTATGAGAAAGGCGATAAGCGTGACGTGCCTGATTTCAACGTATTCTTCCGTTATTACGCAACCTATCCCTACTACAGTGATGCTATCTGGTATCTCACCCAAATGCGCCGTTGGGGGCAGATTTCAGAACCCAAACCGGATAGCTGGTACATGGATATCGCCAAGAAGGTCTATCGTCCTGATATTTATGCCCTCGCGGCCAAGGAATTAATTGCAGAAGGAAAACTCAAGCCGAGTGATTTCCCCGACTTTGACAAGGAAGATGGTTTTCGCCCACCGCAAACCGAGTTTATTGATAGTGTTACCTATGATGGGCGTAAACCCAACGAGTACCTTAAGAAGTTCAAGATTGGTCTAAAAGGGGACCAGACACTATAAAAATGATGCACACCCACTCTTCGGAGTGGGTGAGTAGCTTTAGAACATAAGACTAAGGAATACAAATGAACGCGAAAGTGATGCAGCTTAGCGGTATCAACCAGATGTTGTTAGCTGCCAGCAAGCTTAAATCGTTGAACTGGGCTGAAGTCCCTGGGCAACTGTTTAAGAGTCTTGGTATCCCGCTGTTGGCCGTTGTTATTTTCGGCGTGCTATGGGGTGCAGTTGCAGCACAGATTGACACTTCGCTGGGTAAGGTGCCCGGTCCAGCCAAGGTTTGGGAGCAGGCGACTACGCTCTATCAAGAACATCAAACTGAGCGCGAGCGCGAATCCAAGTTTTACGAACGCCAGGAAAAGCGCAACGTAAAAAAACTGGCTGAAAACCCCGATGCCAAGGTAAGAATCCGGCCGTATACCGGACCACCTACATTCTTTGACCAGATATGGACGAGTGTTTATACAGTTGCAACAGGCTTTTTGTTAGCTTCCTTGATTGCTATTCCGATTGGTATTGTCTGCGGACTCAGCACAACACTGTACAAGGCTCTTAATCCTATCATTCAGACTTTGAAACCTGTATCGCCGTTGGCATGGTTACCGATTGTCACCATCATCGTCAGTGCGGTTTATATTACCGATGATCCCATGTTTGAAAAATCTTTTCTAACTTCCGCTATTACCGTGATGCTATGTTGTATGTGGCCCACAATCATCAACACGACGGTAGGCGTATCCAATATCGACAAGGACCTGGTAAATGTCAGTCGCGTGTTACGCCTCGGCTGGTTCAGTAATGTTTTCAAGATTGTCATACCGTCTTCGATACCGATGATGTTTGCCGGTCTGCGTGTTTCGCTAGGAATAGGCTGGATGGTCCTGATTGCTGCCGAGATGTTGGCGCAGAACCCAGGGTTGGGCAAGTTTGTGTGGGATGAATTTCAGAATGGTAGTTCAGACTCACTGGCACGAATCATGGTGGCGGTACTAACTATAGGTTTAATTGGTTTCCTGCTCGATCGAATGATGTTGCTGCTGCAGCGCATGGTCAGCTGGGACAAAACGGCCACAATACGATAAGTAGGAGAAAACAATGAGCATAAAGCATCTTGAATTGTCACACTTGTCGATTGAATTTCCGACTCCGGCAGGACCATTTCGCGCGTTAGAGGATGTCAACCTGGATATAGAAAAAGGCGAGTTTGTCTCGCTTATTGGTCATTCTGGATGTGGTAAATCTACTGTTCTCAATATCGTTGCTGGGTTATACCAGGCTACCAAGGGTGGCGTCATCCTTGATGGCAAAGAGGTTAATGAACCCGCCCCGGACCGTGCGGTTGTATTTCAGAACCACTCCTTGCTGCCATGGCTAACAGCCTATGAAAATGTCGAACTGGCGGTAAAGCAGGTTTTCAAAGGCAAAAAGACTAAGCATGAGATGCGCGAATGGATCGAGCACAACCTCGAGCTTGTCCACATGGAACATGCCATGCATAAACGACCGGGAGAGATCTCGGGTGGAATGAAACAGCGCGTGGGTATTGCGCGAGCACTGGCGATGGAACCAAAAGTATTGCTGATGGATGAACCCTTTGGTGCACTGGATGCGCTCACGCGTGCACACATGCAGGATTCACTCATCGAAATTCAGGCACGGCTCAACAATACGGTCATCATGATTACCCATGATGTGGACGAAGCAGTGCTGTTGTCAGATCGAATTGTCATGATGACCAATGGACCCGCCGCAACAATTGGTGAAGTGCTGACAATTGATCTGCCACGTCCAAGAGAGCGAGTCAAGATGGCAAATGATCCCCGCTACAACTATTACCGTGCGGAAGTGCTGAAGTTTCTGTATGAAAGACAGAAAAATCCACAAAGTGACACAAAGTCACAAACGAGTGAAAAGAATGTTGACGAGAAAG
This sequence comes from Proteobacteria bacterium UBA6492, assembly GCA_002436485.1. Classification (GTDB taxonomy): domain Bacteria; phylum Pseudomonadota; class Gammaproteobacteria; order UBA6429; family Thiohalophilaceae; genus UBA6492. The sequence continues at coordinate 14,281 of DJMK01000102.1, read as the reverse complement.
CGTCATCTACCAACAAACAGGATGAAGAAGCCGCTTGAGGCCGAAGAATTAACAAGGCGCCATTTGGTGGCACGCAAGTTGCTCAAATAGAGAAAAAATAGCGTTAACGCTTGGGGAAATAACAGGAGATATTATGGCTGAAAAACTGGTTGTCATTGGTAACGGTATGGCAGGGATACGCACGATCGAGGAGCTGCTTAAACTCGCACCTGAAGCTTATGACATTACTGTCTTTGGTGCTGAGCCATACGGAAACTACAACCGCATCATGTTATCGCCAGTGCTCGCCGGTGAAAAAACCATTGATGATATTATGCTGAATGACCTGCAGTGGTACCAGGATAACAACATCAAGTTGCATACTGGTAAGCAGGTCACGCACATCGATCGTAATAACCGCAAGGTGGTGACCGATGATGGCCTGGAAGAAAGCTATGATCGCCTGTTGATTGCGACGGGTTCAAATCCTTTTATCATCCCGGTACCAGGCAATGACCTGCCGGGCGTGATCACGTTTCGTGATATTCACGATGTCGACCAGATGCTCTCTGCCAGCAAGGAGTTCAAGCATGCCGTGGTGATCGGTGGTGGTCTGCTAGGCCTGGAAGCCGCAAATGGCCTGATGCAACAGGGCATGAGCGTCACGGTAGTTCATTTGATGGATACCTTGATGGAAAGGCAGCTGGATCCGCCTGCGGCAAAAATGTTGCAAAAGAATCTTGAAAATCGCGGCATGCACTTTTTGATGCAGGCACAGACCGAGGCGATCATCGGCAAGGATCGTGTAGAGAAAGTACGCTTCAAGGATGGCACAGAAATTTACGCCGACCTGGTCGTCATGGCGGTCGGTATTCGTCCCAATGTCGAGCTTGCTAAAGAGGCCGGAATTCATTGCGAGAGCGGCATTATCGTTAACGATACGCTGCAGACTTTCGATCCAAAAATCTACGCCGTGGGGGAATGTGTACAGCACCGCGGCATGAATTACGGTCTGGTGGCACCGTTATTTGAAATGGCAAGGGTATGTGCAAATCACCTGGCGTTGCATGGTATTGGCCGTTACGAAGGCTCGGTCACTTCGACCAAGCTAAAGGTGACTGGTATTGATCTTTTCTCTGCTGGTGATTTTACTGGTGATGAACAAACTGAAGAACTGGTGTTCCAGGATGCAGCACGCGGTGTGTATCGAAAATTGATCGTACAGGACAATCGAATCAAGGGTGCTGTTATGTACGGTGATACTTTGGATGGGCCCTGGTACTTCGATCTGATGCGCGATGAAACGGATATATCAGATCTACGTGAGAATATTCTGTTTGGCCAGGCCCATCTCGGTGACTCCGGCCATGGCGAGGAAAGTCGTGTGGCCGCGATGCCGGATACGGCTGAAATATGTGGTTGTAACGGTGTCTGTAAGGGTGAAATCGTCAAGGCGATCTCGGAGAAAAAGCTGTTTACCCTGGAAGATGTACGTGCGCATACCAAGGCATCAAGTTCATGTGGCTCCTGTACCGGGCTGGTTGAAGATATCCTGGCTTCAACTGTTGGCGGTAACTACTCACAGGCACCGCACCAAAAACCGATGTGCGGTTGTACAGAGCATACACATGATGAAGTTCGCAATGTAATCAAGGAACATGAACTCAAGTCGGTGCGCGCGGTAATGGATTTCATGGAGTGGGATACCGATGATGGTTGCAGTAAATGCCGACCTGCACTGAATTTCTACGTGATTTGCCAGTGGCCAGCGGAAGGTCTCGATGACTACCAGTCACGTTTTATCAACGAACGTGCGCATGCAAACATTCAGAAGGACGGAACATATTCTGTCATTCCGCGCATGTGGGGTGGGCATACCACACCCGATGAATTGCGGGCCATTGCAGAGGTGGCTGACAAATTCAAAGTAGAAACAGTACATATTACCGGTGGGCAACGCATTGCTATGTATGGTCTAAAGAAGCATGAGTTGCCGTTGATCTGGAAAGATCTCAACAAGGCCGGGCTGGTATCTGGACATGCCTATGGTAAGGCATTACGCACCGTCAAAACCTGTGTTGGTAAGGAGTGGTGTCGTTTTGGTACACAGGATTCTACCTACCTCGGTATTGAGCTGGAAAAAATGACCTGGGGTTCCTGGACGCCACACAAGTTCAAGATGGCCGTATCCGGTTGTCCGCGTAATTGCGCTGAAGCAACCATTAAAGACTTCGGCGTGGTGTGTGTCGATTCCGGTTATGAACTGCATGTCGGGGGTAACGGTGGTGTGAAGGTACGCGCGACCGATTTTCTCTGTCATGTCAAAAGCGAACAGGAGGCGCTCGAGTACACCGCAGCATTCATGCAATTATACCGGGAGAAAGCGCATTACATGGAGCGCACTGCCCCCTGGTTGGAACGTGTAGGTTTAACATACGTGAAAGAACAAATCGTGGAAAATACTGAGAACCGCAAACAGCTAGCTGAGCGCTTTTTGTATTCGCAAAAGTTTATGCAAAACGATCCCTGGCAAGAACGTGCCGAGGGTATGGATGCGCATGAGTTCAATCCTATCATCAAGCTTGATGATTCAATGAAAAGGGCATCCTGATTATGAGTGCAGTAATGAAAGACAACGACTGGATCAGGATTGGCATGCTGGACGAAATCCCCAGGTTGGGTGCACGTGTCGTTGAGACTGAAAAGGGTAATATTGCCGTGTTTCGCACCGCGACCGACGCCGTCTTTGCCTTGCATGACAAATGTCCGCATAAAGGGGGACCGTTATCACAAGGTATCGTGCACGGTGATCGTGTTGCCTGCCCGTTACATGACTGGAAGATTCAGCTGGAAACAGGACTGGCTGTCGCACCGGACGAGGGTTGCGCTGCCAGTTTTCCCATACGCATTGAAGAGGGAATTATCTATTTGTCACTGGTTCCCAATGAGGGTTGTCCTGATACAGTATAATTTCTCATGAATTCCTGGAACGGGGCGATTTGATGCAACCAGTGCGCACAACCTGTCCATATTGTGGTGTCGGCTGCGGTGTGCTTGCCAGTGTTAACGATGACAATGCAGCCACCATCAAGGGTGATCCGGACCATCCTGCCAATTTCGGTCGCCTGTGTTCCAAGGGCAGCGCACTCCATGAAACGTTGTCAACGGATGACCGTTTGCAGTTGCCACAAATCAATGGTGAAGCCTGTGACTGGAATACGGCTTTGCAGCAGGTTGCGAGCAAGTTTAACGAAATTATTCAAAAGCATGGCCCGGATGCCGTCGCCTTTTATGTATCCGGGCAATTGCTGACCGAGGATTATTACGTCGCCAATAAGCTGATGAAAGGCTTCATCGGCAGTGCCAACATCGATACCAATTCCCGTCTTTGCATGGCATCTTCAGTAGCCGGACACCGGCGTGCCTTTGGCACCGACACGGTGCCTTGCAGTTACGAGGACCTGGAACGCAGCAAGCTAATCGTAATCACGGGCAGTAACCTTGCCTGGTGTCATCCCGTAATTTACCAACGTATTGCCAGGGTAAAAAAAGAAAACCCCGATTTGATGATCGTGGTTATCGATCCACGTGCCACAGCTACCTGTGATATCGCGGATATGCATCTTGCGATCAGGCCGGGTAGCGACACGGCTTTGTTTAATGGTCTACTGGTTTATCTTGACGAGCATGATGAACGAAACGTGCTCTTTGTCGATCAACACACACAGGGTGTCGACGCAGCACTGGATACGGCAAAAAGCGAATTGCCAACTGTTGAGGCAGTTGCCGCAGCTTGTGCATTGGATAGTGAGCAGGTAAGGGCGTTTTACCGATTATTTGCACGCACTGAACGGGCTGTCACGCTTTTTTCGCAAGGTGTCAATCAGTGGTCATTTGGTACTGATAAAGTAAACGCGATCATCAATTGTCATTTACTGACCGGACGAATAGGCAGGCCTGGTGCTGGCCCTTTTTCAATTACCGGACAACCCAACGCCATGGGGGGCAGGGAAGTGGGTGGCCTTGCTAATCAGTTGGCAGTACATCTGGACATAGCTAATCCGGAACATCGCGAGACTGTGCAGGCATTCTGGCGTTCACCGGTGATCGCAGAGCATGAAGGACTTAAAGCCGTTGAGTTATTCAGTGCTATTGAACAAGGCAAGGTCAAGGCGATCTGGATCATGGCAACCAATCCAACGGTCAGTGTACCGGACGCGGATCGTGTACGTGCTGCGCTGGAAGCCTGCGAGTTTGTTGTAGTTTCCGATTGCATGCAATCCACCGATACAACTCAATATGCAAACGTGTTATTGCCGGCCCAGACCTGGGGCGAGAAAGACGGCACGGTCACCAATTCAGAGAGGCGGATTTCACGCCAGCGGAGTTTTCTGTCACCAGCGGGAGAGTCAAAACCTGACTGGTGGATCATTTCGCAGGTAGCACGTCATATGGGACATGGCGAGTTTTTCAATTATTCCAGTGCGGCGGATATTTTTCGCGAGTACGCCGCAATGAGTGTTTGCGCCGAGACATGCAATCGTGATTTTAATATCAGTGCGCTTGCCGACTTGAATGATGAACAGTATGAAGAACTAAAACCAGTACAATGGCCCGTCATAGACTCGAATACTGGCACAAAGCGCATGTTTGAGGATGGGCTGTTCTATACAGATGATCAAAGGGCACGCTTTATTCCAGTTGCTATTAAACAACCTGCGACGGCAACCAGTTCAGCCTATCCTCTGATACTGAATACTGGTCGTGTTCGCGACCAATGGCATACTATGACGCGGACCGGGCAATCGCCACGCCTGTCCAGCCATATCTTTGAACCCACTGTTGATCTGCATGAATCCGATGCTGCTGATCTAACGATTCGTGATGGTGAACTGGCTCGTGTCAGTAGTAACTGGGGTGAGATCATCGTGCGTGCGCGCATCAGCCAGGCACAACAAGCTGGACAGGTGTTTGTGCCAATGCACTGGAATAACCAGTACGCCAGTAAAAGTTACGCGGATGCACTGGTTAATCCCGCAACGGATCCGGTTTCTGGTCAGCCAGAATTCAAACATACACCTGTAGCGATCGAAGCATACCATGCCAGCTGGTACGGATTTTTGTTGTCACGTCGGCAACTGGATTTAGGTAATGTGACGTACTGGTCCGTGTCGAGGGGAAATGATTACTGGCGCTACGAGATCGCTGGTGATGAAGTACCAAATGACTGGACGGCTGCTGTACGGCAGGTGCTTTGCAACCAGGCCACCAACGTTGAGTGGATCGAATACTATGATAAATCCGCACAGCGATATCGGGCCGCGCGCATTGATGATGGCAAGCTGGAAAGCTGTATCTTCATCGGGCCGGACATAAATCTGCCCGAACGTGATTGGCTAGCCAGCTTGTTCGCACAACCTTCCCTTGATAGTCGAGATCGCCAGAGTATCCTTATGGGTAAGCCGGGTCATGCTGTCGAGGAGCAGGGACAGATAATCTGTGCCTGTTACCAGGTTGGCGAAAAAATGCTGCGTCACGCTATCGAACAGGATGGTCTGATAGATGTGGATGCAATCGGTGACAAGTTAAAAGCCGGGACTAATTGTGGATCGTGTGTTCCGGAGATTCGAAAACTCATACAAAAATACACCAAGACCAAGGCAGCCTGATATCACTCGCGTGAAAAGCTGCACCATCTCAATCCGTGCATTGCCGTCACAGATGTCTAGTATGGAGCAAACGGCGCCTGTTATGCACAGTTATGAATCCAATTGAAGCATTCTGCGCACACTCTTGTGGCATGGGATACCGAATCTTGCGAAATTTGTTTGAATTGATCCGAAATGATTCATTGGATGTGCAACTAATCCATATCATGAACTGCTAATGTGCAATTTTCTTTGCATTTCTGACAGCCTTAATATAACTGTATGATAAGAAAAGAATAAAAAATATTGGCACTGTCTTTGCTCACATTAAGTTATTTGAAATGTTGTGGGTAATAACAAAACCGTGTCCGTACCAGTTACAGAGTTCGTAAATCACACACAGCTGGACGATGCATCCTTACCAATTGTCATCGTTGGTACGGGCCCGGTGGGCATACGCATACTGCAATCATTAGAACGACAGAATACCAAACAACCGATCGTGATTTATGGTGGTGAACCATGGCAGCCGTATAACCGTGTGCGCCTGTCTTCGTTCCTGGCCGGTGATATTCGCTGGAATGAACTGGTTGACAGCCAAAGTGTTCCGGACGATGCCAACATCGTGCAGCATCACAACTGCAAGGTAGTACATATCGATGTTGATGAACAATTTGTTATTGATGAACGTGGTCAACGGCAAAACTATTCAAAACTGATTCTTGCGCTGGGTTCAAGTGCACATGTACCCAGTGTACCCGGTAACACCCTGGGGCGTGTTTTTACCTTTCGTGATTTAAAAGATACCCAGGATCTGGTTGCACGTCGTGTACAGAGTCGTTGTACGGTGGTTGTAGGCGGAGGACTGCTTGGCCTTGAAGCTGCGCGTGCGATGGCTCGCCACAATACCCAGGTGATCGTGGTGGATCACGCCATGCGCCTGATGCATCAGCAACTGGATGATGAAGCAGCTGATTTGCTCAAAGAACATGTGCTTTCGTTGGGAATCCGTGTTTACCTTGGTAGTGGTATCGATCGTATCGATGGTGAGCGGCATGTTGAATCTATCGTGTTAAAAGATGGCCGACGCATCGAGTGTGACACGGTTATTCTGGCAACCGGTATTGTGCCAAATATTGAACTGGCGCGTGAAGCAAGACTAAGTGTCGGGCGCGGTATTCGTGTCAACGATTCAATGCAGACCTCGAATCCGCATATCTATGCAGTCGGTGAATGTGCCGAACACCGAGAAAAGATTTATGGCATCGTGGCGCCTGGTTATGAACAGGCAGAAGTGGCTGTGCATAGTCTGCAAGGCAGAAAGACCCGTTACATCGGTTCTATCGCAGCAACCAGTCTGAAGGTGGTTGGCAAATCCATTTTCAGTATGGGGCGTGTTGGCGAAGAAGAATATACCCGTAATTTTGAATTTCACACTTATGTAGATACTTCGAACAGTATTTACCGTAAGTTAGTGTTTAGTCGACGCCGTCTGGTGGGTGTCATTGCCGTTGGTGAGTGGCCGGGACAACAGCGAGTACAGGAATCCATAACCAATCGCCGCTTGTTTTGGCCATGGCAGATTCGTCGTTTTATCAAGACCGGTGAACTGTGGAACCCGGAAGAATCAAGTAACCCGGTGTCCTGGCCAGCGCATGCTGTCATTTGCAACTGCATGAATGTCAATCGCGGCCAGTGCAGCCAGGTGATTAACCAGGGTTGTTCCGATATAGAGCAGGTCATGCAGGCAACCGGTGCCTCGACTGTATGCGGCAGTTGTCGGCCATTATTGGCACAACTGGTTGGTGCAACTATAAAGTCACTCAAGCTGCCGGCCCTCAAATCATTTTTCGTTTTTTCACTCGTTTCATTTTTGTTTGCCTTGCTTGCATTGCTCTGGTCAGGTGCCAGGTACAACCTGTCGGTACTCGAGCCGCTGCAGTGGGACATTCTGTGGCGCGACGGGCTGATTAAACAAATCAGTGGGTATAGCGTGCTCGGTCTGAGTGCGGTGGCTTTATTGATGTCATTGAGAAAACGTTGGTCCAGGATTCGTTGGCTCCAGTTTGATACCTGGCGTTATGTGCATGTGGCCATTGGGTTGCTCGGTATTGTCGCTCTGCTGGCACATACGGGTTTGCGACTTGGGAATAATCTCAACTTCTGGTTGATGTCTGCTTTTGTCGGGCTGTTACTCGTTGGCAGTCTGAGTGCCTTGTTTATGTCGTTCCAACACAAGCTGGATGCGGTGGTGGCCAAACATGTGCGCGAGAAAATGATTTGGCTACACATTTTGTTGTTCTGGCCAGTACCGGCATTGCTCGCGTTTCACATTACCAAGGTTTATTACTTTTGATGCAAGCGGTGTAGGGCAAACGTGAAGGTAGCAGCATGGATATTCTGGGTCATAGTCACGGTAGCATTGGCAGGGTACCTGTTAATGCAGTTGACGGGGGATGACAAGACGGTGTTTTTACCCGGTGAGACAACACATGGTCACCACCAAATCGAGATGGCGTGTGCAGCCTGTCATACTGATCCACTGGGTGGTGGCGAAGTCTTGCAGGAAGCATGTATGAATTGTCACGGTGCTGAACTCAAAGTGGCAGATGATTCACATCCCAAGTCCAAGTTTACTGACCCGCGTAATGCCGATCGGGTTGCGAAGCTGGATGCAAGGCAGTGCATTACCTGCCATACCGAACACCGGCCTGAAATCACCAATGCCATGGGCGTTACCGTGTCTGATGACGTCTGTTATGTCTGCCACAGCGACATTGCCGACGATCGCCCCAGCCACGCCGGTATGGAGTTTGATACCTGTGCGAGCGCTGGTTGCCATAATTTTCATGATAACCGGGGTTTGTACGAAGACTTTCTGATTAAGCATCTGCATGAACCCGCCAATCTTGCCAGCCAGTCAGTGCCCGCCACCAGTGAAAAAAGTGTGTTGCTATCACTCGCGCATTATCCCATTGACAGGTATCCGGCTCGCAAGCTTTCCTTGAAGGAACGCGATGCTCCTGTGTCTGTACGTGATGATGCAAAAATTGCACATGACTGGTTTGATACTGCGCATAGTGAAGCTGGCGTGAATTGTACAGCCTGCCATGAAGTCACTGACGAAACCAGCAACGTCAGCTGGATTGATAACCCCGATTACACCGTCTGCCTTACCTGTCACAAGCAACAGGTTGAAGGATTTCTTGCGGGAAAACATGGTATGCGCCTGGCACAGGATTTATCGCCCATGACACCGGCAATGGCAAAAATTCCGATGCATAAGGATGCGGCTAACAAGGAGCTTAATTGCGTGTCCTGTCACAAGGCACATCGCTTTGATACGCAGTATGCGTCCGTTGATGCATGTCTGGGTTGCCATACTGATGAACACAGCAAGCAATACAAGGGTTCACCGCACTTTACCTTATGGCAAAAAGAATTGAACGGCACCGGCAAACCCAATAGCGGCATATCCTGTGCAACCTGTCACCTGCCGGCTAGCGAAACCAAGGTTGGCGACAAGCTCTATGTTCATAGCCAGCATAACCAGAACGATAACCTGCGTCCTAATGAAAAGATGCTACGAAGTGTTTGCATGAGTTGTCATGGCCTGGAGTTTGCCATCGATGCACTGGCAGATCGCGATCTTATTAATACGAACTTCAATGGCAAACCCGGCATTCATGTCGAAAGCCTCGACCTGGCTGAAAAGCGTAAGCGAGAGGCGGATAAACGTGGTGTTGAAGGCATGTAGAGTAATCAAGTTGATTAAATCAAACCTAACCAATACAGGAGACTTACTGATGAAAACTAAATCAATTTTAGCCACAGGTGTACTGGCTTCAGCCTCGATGCTGCTATCGGCTTGCGGTGGTGGTGAGAGCACGGGTATTGAACCCAAAGAGATGGCAGATGCACTGCATAGTGTGATGGAAGCAGATCGCACTGTTTATACGCGACTGATTGTTAACCGCCTGGTAAAAGAGGAAAAGGTCATCAAGGCGTCCGAGCACTGGAAAGATGAACAGGCGTTGGTGTTACCAGCACAAATGTTCCGTTACGGTGCGGAGCGTGTTGCTGAAAAGGGCGCTGCCTTTAGTTACTCATTGTTATCATCATGGCCGGTCAACAAGCAAAACAAGCCAAAGACAGATGTCGAGGTAAAGGGTCTCAAGTTCATTGAGGAAAACCCTGGCAAAAATTTCTATGGCGAAGAGAAACTGGGTGATACGACTTATTTTACGGCGGTTTATCCGGACGTTGCCGTAGCTCCAGCCTGTGTATCCTGTCATAACGGTCACAAAGATACTCCACGTACCGACTTCAAAATTGGTGACGTCATGGGTGGTGTGGTGATTCGTATACCGGTTAAGAGCTAGTTATTTATTTTGTTAACGTAATCAATGGGAGAGAAACATGACACCTGAACAAATTACATTGGTACAAACATCCTGGGAGAAGGTCAAACCCATCTCGGACAAGGCTGCTGAATTGTTTTATGGCAAGCTGTTTGAACTTGACCCTGAACTTGAAAGCCTGTTCAGTGGTGACATGACCGAACAGGGTCGCAAGCTGATGGCGATGATCAATACGGCTGTCAATGCGCTGAACAACCTGGAAGGCCTTGTGCCGGCAGTACAGGAACTGGGTGTGCGACATGCCGGATACGGCGTCAAGGACAAGGACTACGACACGGTTGCAGCCGCACTACTGTGGACATTGGAAACCGGGCTGGGGGATGATTTTACACCCGAGGTTAAGGGTGCCTGGACTGATACCTATGTTTTGCTTGCGACAACCATGAAAGACGCCGCCGAGGAAGTGGCTGCCTGATTTTGTGAACTGGTAGCTGTTTTCAAGGCATCACCTCAACCGGGGTGGTGCCTTTGGCAGTGCTGATCATAAGCTTATTTCTGTCTGTATGGCTGTTTTGACGGATTGTGCATGACAAAGCTCACACTTATCGTAAATTTTATGTAGCAAGCTGTGAGCGTATCCGACATTGTTCATGGATACTCATGAAAAGAGATATGTGAAATGAACCAGCCATTACAGGCCGATACCACGCTGTTGGTCATCGATGATGCCGAAGACAACTGTTCGTTACTGAAACAAAAGCTGGAAAAAAGCGGCTACCGGGTTGAGGTGGCGACCGATGGGCAGGAAGCCCTGTTCGTGCTGAACCGGCGGCGCATTGACATGGTGTTGCTGGACCTGATCATGCCGGTGATGAACGGGTTCACCGTGCTGGAAAAAATGCGGGCCAACAAGAATTTTGCCAACATTCCGGTAATCATCATGTCGTCAATTGATGACGAGGACACGGCGCGCGATTGTCTTGATTTCGGCGCAAGTAAATATATTTACAAGCCGTTAAATATGAGTGATGTGCTGGGTACCATCAAGGAATGTTTGCAGCACTGAAGTGCGACTTATAAGTCGTACCATATGCCCAGGCTGACATAGCGTTCCTTGTCCTGGAAAAATTCACCAAGCTGCGCACGACCGTCATACAGCTCGAGACCGAGTCGCCAGCTACGTAAATCAATTCGGGTTGTATAGATACCAGTCTGCAAGGTGATATTGGTATCCCAGTCACTTTCCTCGAACGAGGTAATATCAATCGCGGTATACCAGCCAAACCGGTTTCGCCACAGGTTGGGCAATTGATGTTGCACACCGGCTTGTACACGCCAGGGTTCCTGCAGGGATTCATTGCGAAGATCGTAGGCATACGCCAGTTCAAAATAGACATCGATTTGTGGGTCGAGAGACCAGGCCAGCCCGGCCAGGAATTCTTCGCGCGTGTAATTAATGCGCGTGCGCCCGGTGCGCTCAGCCAGCTCATCCCCGATATGGGCCGAGGTATGTTTGACGCCGGTATTAAAGGCTAACTCATCGCTATAGCGATAAAATAACCGCAGCCCATAGATGCCATCCCAGCCAATATTGTCCTGGCTATACTGGTTATCAAACTGGCCAATAAAACCTCCATCCAGCACCAGCTGAACGTCAGCACTGGTTTTTTTGTTGTCGTACCATTCACCCAGCAAGAAGGTGCCACCAAGCTTGAGGCCATAGCGATCATCACTGGTATTGGCGATCGTGCTTTTATCAAATTTCATTACCTGGAAATTGGAAGTAGCTCTAAGCGGGTCGGCAATGTATTTCGGATATATCGGTTTGTCCGGAAACAGGCTAAATTGTGTATCAGCGCGTGATATATCAGTGTATGTCGCAACGACAAGAATAATCATCCACATCCGCATTATTACAATAGCATTTGAATTGTTTGCAGGGGTTAGCATGACGCTCAATATGATACACAGGAAAGTAGCTCGCATGCACTATCTTAAATAGAGCTATTGTTGAGGCAATATTAAAACCCGCAGCTGACCTCGCCGCCATGCTCGATCCAGCCGTGAATCATCTTTTTAGTGGTAAAGCCACTGGCGCAATAACCTTTGCGGTCAATCATGATCACGCCACCCCGGCCGTTGACTTTGCGACGCAGGTAATCAATGCCGAAACGCAGCGCAGCAGTCGCATCTGCCCCGGTTATCTCGATATAGTCAGCAATCGCCTTGGCGATCACTGTCCGCATAAAATCTTCACCGTAACCAGTGGCCGATACTGCGCAGGTTTCATTGTCGGCATACACACCGGCACCGATGATAGGCGAATCACCGACACGACCCGCCTGCTTATTGATAATACCGCCGGTCGACGTTGCTGCTGCCAGTCCACCACCATAGTCCCAGGCCACGGCACCCACCGTGCCGAACTTGTCATCGGCCAGGGCTTCATGATCAAGCAGGGTGGTATTTTTATCCTGTGCCGCATGTAATTGTTTGAGACGCGTCTCGGTGTGAAAATAGTTGTCTTCAATGGTTTTCATGCCAAGCTTGGTGCCAAATTCGATCGCACCCTTTCCGACCAGCATGACATGCTCACTTTCTGCCATGACGAGGCGTGCTAGCTGAACTGGGTTTGCAATGTTGCTGACTGAAGCGACGGCACCGGCAGTCAGGTCTGCACCATTCATGATACCGGCATCCATTTCCACCTTGCCCTGTGCATTCAAAACCGACCCACAACCGGCATTGAATACCGGGTCGTCTTCCAGCAGGGTCACGCACACCTCGACGCATTCCAGTGCGCTGCCGCCCATCGCCAGGATCTCGCGCCCGTATTCCAGCGTAGTGCGTATGCTCTCCAGGTAACGTATGGCGGTCCTGTTGTTCTTGATACTGGCCAGGTCACCGGCACCACCGTGAATCATAAGGGAATAGTTTTTCATAGTGTTGTCATATTTGTGTGCAGTCAGCCCAGTGTTGCAAAAATGACGCCAGCATTAACTAGCTGATTTTTACCCGTGTGCTATCAATTGTGCACCAAAGCTGTGACCTTAAGAAAGGCTTGCGCGAACAGGGTGCGCTTTACTGACGAGTAATTGAGTGAAAGTTATGGGGGATTTGAACAGGAAAAACAATAAGGGGTGAAGAATAACCTTCACCCCTTATTTGCTTGGTAGTTACAGGTCGTAGAAATAGGCAGCACCTGAATTCGGGGCGTTATTGTTGTTCTGGTCGCCGTCTACGAGAATAGCGTCACTGCTTTCTCCGCTGGCACCCATCAGAATATGTAAACCATCATCACTGATGGCGACGCTGCCAAACTCATCGCCCGCTTCCGTATTGGTCGCCTTGATGTATTCTGTTTCGTCCCAGGTTGGAGTAGCACTACGTTCAAACCGATAGGCTGCACCTGCACCATCAGCCCCGTTAGCGACATCGGGTGTGCCAATGTAGGTGCCGGCACCATCCTCTAACCAGGCACCAACCAATAATGTATCACCTGAACTGTCTAATACCACCGAGGCGCCAAAGGCGTCGTTGTTATCACCATTGCTGGGTGTAACTGGAACCCCCGCATCCAGTGTCCAGGTTACACTGAACGTATAGACAAAGACGTTACCTGGGGTCAAATTACCACCGCCGCCCGTATTCAAGAAATCACCCGGTGCGCCAACCGCGAGCCTGTCACCGGCATCGTTTAATGCAATAGCAGCACCTAACCGATCATGCGAAACTGAATCTTGCAAACGAATCCCGGCATCCCATACAGCCATAGTTCGAGTGAACACATAGGCCGCACCTGTATCAAAATCATTAGGAGCCGTATTACCTTCACGCCAGGCACCGACCGCCAACACACTGCCATCCTGATCCAGTGCCACACTGGTGCCAAAGCCGGCATCCGTCTCGGTTACGGTTGCGGTAAACTTTTCTTCATTACCCCATACCCCGGCACCATTATCTTCATAAACATAGGCGGCACCTGCACCAGCCTGAGCAATTTCTGTTTTAGCATTTGCACCAACTGCCAGGTACATGCCATCGTCACTTAGTGCCACGGATTGACCAAATCGGTCCCCCGTCGTTGCATCAGACGCCACAACTGTTTCAACGTTTGCATAGTCAACACCGCTAAAAACAAATACGGCACCTGTATCGACGGTTGGACCGGCGCCAGTATCTCTATCCACTGCACCAACAGCAAGGACACTACCATCCTCACTGAGTGCTACTGAGAATCCAAATAGATCACCTGTTGTTGGTGTGGGCGCTTTCACATAGGCAACCTGGCTC
>DJMK01000115.1 GCA_002436485.1 Proteobacteria bacterium UBA6492 | reverse complement strand
CGACAATTCCGTTATTGTCAGGCCAGTCTGGTAATCACCAAACATGGTATAGAATTGATCGCTCTCAATTTTCAGGTACAGTTTCTCTGAACTTGGTGCTTCGTGGCTCGACTGGGTATTGTCCCCGTAAAGGGTGTAGAATTTATCGGGATCGATGCTGCCGAACAGTCCATGGTGATCGGGCAGTTTTTCGCGTTTATTGTCATAGGCCATTGTTAACAGGTACTCGCCTTTTACTTTACCTTTGGCATAGAATGCCAGGCGTCCATCCTGGTAATACTCGTCTTCAATGTCTGTACCATCCAGGTTTTGCATATTGCCGGAAATGTTATTAAAGCCCACCGTTCCCTCGGCCAGGCCCACCATGATCCATTCCCTGTAATTGGGTTTCACATATGTATTAACCTCGAATTCCATATCGTTGAAGCGCAGGGTGGCATAGTAGCTTCCGCTGGTAGCAACGGGTTCAAATTCAATGATGCCATTGCTGTCCAGGATGACAACATTGGGTCTGCGCAGATTAGGTAACTTCTCTTCTTCGATTCGCTTTGGTTTTAAGGTGCCATCAACGATTGTCAGTTCATACTGGGTATTAACCAGTTCACCTTTTTCATCAAGAAGCCTGGCTTTTATTCTCACTGGTGACTTGCCATCTGCAACATTGCCTTCCGTGGACTGAATGACAACTTTTTGCGGCTCGCCAGTCCGCTGAATTACGATCTCTTGCGTGAATCGAGCATTGCCGAACGGCCCCATACCTTTAACAGTGAGCATGTGAGGGCCTTTTTCGCCAAGATTTACACCGATAAAGTGGTGAACTGTACGGCCAGTGCCTTCCTCTTTGGTTGAGGATCCTATTCTGTCTTTCGAAATTTCTTTGTTATCAACTTTGAAGACGGGTAATAATCTGGAATCCATGCGGATAGATATAGCCATCACAGGGTTGGCAATGCGATCGCCATCTTTTATGTTCACGAATCCGTCGACGGGATGTTCCTCCTGTGCAGCTTTTTGCGGTGTCGATCCCCCAGCTGGCTTTTTCACATACACATCCTTGATCTTCATGCCGCTGTTGTCTGAACTGATTTTTATTATCTGCGGTGTGGACTCATCAGCGAATGTTGCGTGAATTTGTATTCGTCGATTCTCCAGCCGTCCCTTTTCGGTTTCGTTGGACGTGGTAGGTTTATCCGGCCCTACGCCGATAGCATCAATTTGTTTGCTATACAGCATGAGTTCTTCTTTCAGATATGCCGCAACGGTTTGCGCGCGGTAGGTCGACAGCACGTAATTGTCTGCGTACTGCCCTTTCAGATGATCTGGAATAGGTTGGTTGTCGGTATGGGCAGTGACAATGATATTTCTGATTCGCTTGTCACGCAGGAAATCCACCACGCTGTCAAGTTTTCTTACGTCGTCGCCCGTGAGTACGAGGTTACCGCTGTTGTAGTTCGCCTGATAGACCAGCCGTTGCTGGTTGATGGTCTGTTTGAGCATGACATTTTCCACCAGGTCGGACTGCTGGACGGCGTCGTCAGTGCTCTTGAATTGCAGGTACGCCTTGGCTACATATTCTCCTTCCACCGACAGTTTCTTAATACGAGTGCGCAATGTCAGTTTCTGGCGCCACATGTCACTATCTACATTGTTGAGCCTGAATATCAGGCTATTACCATTCTGTTGTGGGTCTTCAAGAGATTTGCCGTCGAGTTTGGCGCTGCCGTTTATATACTCCAGGATTGATGGCAATTCCAGTACCAGATCGCGTTCAATAAAGTTAATTTTACTGCCGGTTAATTCCACGATGTAATCAATGCTGTTACCCATGTGGTGACTGCTGAGCTGTATGCCCACATCGCCGCCAATTTCTTCGGGTGGTTTTTCTCTCACGTAAAAATCAGCACGCCACAGTGATCCGCCCTGGGTATCCACGAAGCGGGAATAAGGTGAACCGGCAAAGCGGGTGTTTTTCTCACAGGAATAAATTTCGAGATTTTCAGGAATGCTGTCTTCGTCTACCTGGATAAGGTGCGTGCCGGGTTTTAAACCTTCGAAATGGAACATACCTTTTTCGTCCGTGTCGACGAAGCGGCCATCTTCCAGGTATAACCTGATACCGGCGATACCCTTGCTCTGTGTGCCAAGCCCAGGATCGGAGATTGTTTCTACTTTACCTACCGTTCGGACTTTCTGTACACCGCTGTCACTAACCGGCAGGATAAATCGGGTATTTTCCGTTTGATCCTGTAATTCAAAAATGATTTCTGCGCGACGATTCAGTGCAAGCTGTTCGTCCTTGGTGAGCAGGCCTTCTCGTAACAAGGCATCATAGAAAATTTTGTGTTTAGAGCCCTGGCCAGCAATTTTGATAATATTGTCATTGACGTCCATGGTTTCCTTGAGGTATTCACTAACGGCCTCAGCTCGAGCGATAGAAAGCTGTTTATTGTCAAAATAACCAGCGCGTTTGGCAGAGCGAATTTGTCTTTCGTCTGCATGCCCTTCGATATCTACCCTGCGTAGTGTTTGGGTTTGGAGAATTTCGGTTACCTGGTCCAGCTTGTGTTTGTTATCTTCGTCCAGGTCAGCTGACGCGGTGGCAAAGCGGGTGCGTACCACACGAGGGAAATCTTTGATGGTGTTGTAGGCCATGGGTGTATGAAGTGCGTCATCGTTACTGGTTACCCAGATCGAACCATCGGACTGAATAAACTCTGCGTGGGCTCGCGTTTCGAATTCACCGAATGCGGAATGAGTGGGACGGGTAACAAAATTGATCGCGAGATTGCTGCCAGGTTTGCCATCTCCCAGGCGAAAACGCAATTGCTGGCGATTGATTAGTGGATCGGATATTCGTTTGCCGTTTAACATAGATGAACCCGATACATACTGAAGAACTTCCGGCAGGGCTATGACAACATCCAGATTTTGGACCGGTACGGTATCTACATCAATAGATGCAACAAATTTTACTTCGTTATCAACGGCGGCACTTTGCAGGCGGAATGCCACAAAGCCTTCATCTGCCGGTACAGCTTTGCAGCTGTCCACAAGGACCCTTCCCACTACGTGACTGCGGGTGTTCATCAGGTCGTTTTCAACCTTGACCTCTGCTTTGGCAATGTTGGAAGTAATGCCACCATTTGCGTTTGCGACAGCTGTATTTATGGCATTGCCTTCCCGCGTGCCGACGGAAACACCAGTGACGTACTGAATGTTGAATGATTGGGCGCCTACCATGGCGCCGAGGTTAAACGTCATCGTTCTACCGTCTGAGCTGATTGCCGGGTCGGCTGCTGACAGGTCGTTAACTGATACGGATCCAGGTTCAATTCTGAATCCAGCAGGCAGAACGTCAGTCAAGGTTACGCCAGTATATCCGCCTGCCGAGTTATTGGTAACGGTTACCTGGTATTGGACGAATTCACCGATGGCGACGCTGTTTTTGTTGGCTCGTTTACTGACATATAGCCCGGAAGACGCAGGATCCAGAGGTATGTCGACATGCAAAGCCGGTCCGGGATTGACGACAAAATTTTCACCTCGAGAACCAACGACAATGGAATAGGGTGCACCGGGTAGTGATTGAATAACCGCATCAGGGGCGTTAGAAGGATGAGCGAATCCACCGGGTGGTACTACCTGGATTTGATAACTGCCAGGAGGCACGAAAGGGTAGCGGTAGCTGCCTGCCGGGAAGTTATACACAGTACCGCCCGAGTCAGTGACAGAACCACCGCTGGTGATAGTGGCGGGGAAGGTGCTGATACCATCACTTCCAAATACAGTAGCTTGCAAACCTGTGACCGTATCAATTAGCGTTAGGGTTGCACCGTCCAATGGTGTGCCATCAGATGAACTGAACAGTGTGCCATAGGGATCAACCAGTACCGAACTTGCTGATATATCCGTTGCATCTGCCGCGTCAGTGTAGGTTACTGAGAGTGTGTCTTCAATAGCGACTGATAAAAATGCATCGTTTGCAATGACGGGGCCACTGCTAGTTTGCACCCATCCTACGAATACGCCGGTATTGGGGCCGGTTTCTACTAGTTGAATGATTACAGTATCACCAGCTGCGGTTGGACCAAGTTGAACAACCACCGTATCCGCCACCAACGGGCTTGCGTTCTGATCGTAGTCATCCACGCGAACGAACAGCGGTTCCCCTGCGGAAATTACCGTGGGTGGTGCCAGGTCAAGTACGCCCGGAACAGGTAATGGATTACCGGCTATGTCGGTCACCGGCGTTGATGGTGTAAAAGGCCCGCTGGTTGAACCACTGGTGCTGTATTGCGTGCCGGGTACAAATGTACTGGTGGCCGACGGGGAGCCCGGTGCATATTGTAAAAGCTGTATGCTTGAAGATGTTCGCAGCGTTGCGTCCACATCTACAGATGCACTTGCATTGCCAAAGCTGTGATTAACTGTTGCGGTATTCGTGAGAATAACCGCTGGTACCTGTTGTGAAATTAATAACGTGCAGAATAGGAGAGTCCAGGCTAGCAGGCGGGCGACAAAAGACTTGCCAGATCCCGGGCAAACACCGGCCATAGCCATCTCGTTATTGAGATAGCTATGGGCGATGGCCGATGGATGATAATCCTTCGGCATCACCTTTTCTGGATTTCCTTTAAACGCGCGCAATACGGCACGCGCAGCGGACAGTAGTCCGCTGCGTGCGTGCTGCAAGCGAGCGTGCAGGAATACAACCACAGACGTTAATCCGTAGTTGTGCTTATTGCACCTGTACCTGGAACTTGCCAAACGTAAAGCTATTGCCGTTCAGCGTTCCACCGGTACCATCACCGTAGGTGGAAGCAACACCCGCGTCAACGCCTCCAGAGCCAGCGTAGATGTAGATGGTTTCCGCTCCGGGTGTCGGGTCATATTCACCCTGGTCTGCATCACCTTCGTTGTCGGTAGCCGTTGTCGACCAGGCACCGGAACCAGCAACGGTTGCCGCGTTATCGAACTCAATACTGCTTGCGACATAGTTGGTAAATGCAGGGATCGGGTCGCTGATAATAACATCAGTGGCCTGGCCGGCATTAAGCGCATTTTGAACAGCGATGACATACTCCAAAGTGTCACCGGGTTCAGCGGTAACGCCATCAGCGGTGAGCCAGTACACGACTCCGTTAATGGTGGTGCCTGCTACGGCGGGATTACATCCACCGGCAGTGCAGGGTCCGTTGTTGCGGACATACTTGGTCACCGTGATGCTGGGTGCAAGATTGACCGTAGTGACCGTGGAATTTTGCGCCGCGGCCTGGGCAGCAGCATCATCCTGGACATCTACCCGGTTGGTGACCGTACTGGCATCGACAGTAGCGGTAGGTGTCACGCGGAAAATGAATTGCGCCTGTTCACCTATCTGCATACCAGCAGTCAGAACATTGTCGACTCCATTGCCGTCCAGGGTGATGGTTGACGTGCCATTTGCGTTGTCAGTAACGGCGGAGACATTGTGCGCCGCACCATTAACGATGACG
>DJMK01000180.1:34253-36114 GCA_002436485.1 Proteobacteria bacterium UBA6492 | reverse complement strand
GCCTGGGCAGGCGGTGGCACCGTTGGTTTTTTCACTTCGACCCGAGGTGCAGCGGCCTTTGTCTGTAGAAAAGGGTTCGGTGTCTTTGCAACGGCCGCGTTGGGTACAGCGGCTGGTTTTGGCTGCGCAGCAGTGGGTGCCATCGCCGGGTTTACGGGGGGCGCAGTCCCGGCAGGCGGCTGTTCGGCTGGATTATTGGTATCGGCATTAGCCTCGGTTTGTTCCTCACCACCCTCGGGGACCGGTTCAAAGTCTTCCGGTTTTAAAAACGGATTTGAGGTTGAGGACTGAAATACTTTTGGCGGTGTTGGTTTTGCCTGCGCCACCGAAGGTTTGGGGCTGGCCGCCGGGTTTGGCTGGGCAGGTGCCGTTTGGGCCGCCTGTCGATTGGCAGTTGGGGGCACACCTTGCGTCGCTGGCTGGGCTGCTGGTCTGGCCGCCTGGCCGGGATTTAGATGCGGTGCGACTGGATTATTACCCACTGAGGCTGGCGTCACTGGTGGTGGCACGGGCACCTGCTTGGCTGCCGCTGGCGGGACCGATGCCTGTTCAGCCGTTGAATCAAAACCGGCCTGCTTTTTGAGCTTGTTAAACATGGTCTTGAGCTTTTCGCCCTTTTCCTTGACCTGCTCATCCATTACTTTCTTGAGCTTCTCGCGGTTCTCGGTCACTGATTGAGTGACGGATTTTTTCAGTTTTTCGGTCGCTGAGTTTTGCTTGCGTACCGCTTCCTCGGCCTTGCGCTGCTCCTCGACAGCGCGTATTTCGGCTTCACGCTGCAGTTGTTCTTCCTGCAGTTTCTTGCGCAGCATGGCCTTTACATCATCGGCGATTTCTTCCTGGAACAGGTTGGCTTCTTTGCGTAACAGGTATTTGCCAAGATGATCCATGAACGCTTGGTCCAGCTGCTCGGGTTTGAGGTTGTACTGGCTGGTACCGGGGCCGGCGAAATTGGTCAGCAACAACTTGATGATTTGCCTGGCATCATCGTACTGCAGCACGCATCTGATCTTGAGCGGACCATGCAACTTGTATTTTGCGCCGCTGACCATCTGGTTTTGATCCCTGACTTCCAGCCGCTCATATTTGAATTGATAACGGTCGAGCAGTTCGCCCTGGGCCATTGCCGGGGCTCGACCGTTGATTTCATAAATCGTTGGATTGGCCAGTGTGCAGGTAAAACTAAAGGTAATCTGGCGAGGTTCGGGAATGCTGTCGCTGTAGGCCTTGTACTCTTGCTGTAGCAAGCTAACGTTCTTGCCCTCAGGCTTGAACGGATACTCTGCGCGAACGACCAGTTTCATCTCTTTCAACTGGTTGGCAAGCTGGATAAAAAAATTGTTCGCCATAACCATGCGCTGCTTGATGTGCGCACGATAAAACTCGACCGCGTCAGCCGGTGTCTGCTGTGCTTGCGACGGCTTGTTTTTTTGCTCTGCCTGTGACTTGAGGTCGTCTAGTAGACCCATGACGATATTTCCCGTTATAAATCAGGTTAATATAGTCTAATTAATCGGCAGAATGGCCTAAAACTTCATATCCTCGAAGAATTTCTTCACACTATCTAGCCAGCCGGAGGACCGGGGGCTGTGCTCGACCGAGTCCTTTTCCAGCGATTCCCCCAGCTCCTGCAGCAATTCCTTCTGNNCGCTTGGTGAGGTTGACCGGGGTTTCCACGTGCACCTTGCACATCAGGTCCCCGGTGGCGCCGCTGCGCACCGAACGCACGCCCTTGCCCCGTAAGCGGAACATCTTGCCGCTCTGGGTCTCGGCCGGAATCTTCAGCTTGATGCGCCCGTCCAGCGTCGGCACCTCCAGCTCACCGCCCAGCGCTGCTGTGGTCAGGCCAATGGGGACCTCG
>DJMK01000180.1:0-34181 GCA_002436485.1 Proteobacteria bacterium UBA6492 | reverse complement strand
ACACCGGCCGGTACCTTCACCGACAGGGTCTTGTGTTTCTGTATTCGGCCCTGTCCGTGGCAACTGCCGCATGGGTCAGTGATAATTTTGCCGCTACCGTGACAACGCGGGCAGGTCTGCTGCAGGGAGAAAAAGCCCTGTTGCATACGCACCTGGCCAACCCCGCCACAGGTGGAACAGGTGGTAGGGGTGGTGCCTTTCTTGGCGCCGGAGCCACCGCACTCCTCGCAGGGNNGTCGTCGCCGCGATAACCATGGGCACCGCCGCGGGCACGACCACCTCCAAAGATATCGCCAAATACGTCGCCAAAGATGTCCGAGAAATTGGCGCCACCGCCAAAGCCACCACCCATGCCAGCAGATGGGTCGACCCCGGCATGACCGAACTGGTCGTATGCCGAACGCTTTTGCGCATCGGACAGGATCTCGTAGGCCTCCTTGGCCTCCTTGAACTTGTTTTCTGCTTCCTCGTCATCCGGATTTCGATCAGGATGGTATTTCATTGCCAGGCGTTTAAAGGCCTTCTTGATCTCGGCCTCGCTGGCATTCTTTTCTATCCCCAGGACTTCGTAGTAATCGCGCTTTGACATACTCTTTTTATATATATGCGAACGTGGGTTTCAATGGTTCAGGTTAATACACAAAGGCGCGAGTAGAACCCGCGCCTTTATGCTAGCAANNAGCACCACCTTGTTGCTGAGCTTTCTCAGCATACAGGCGTTCGGCCATCTTGGCGGATGCCTCGGACAATGCCTTGGTCTTGGCTTCGATGGCATCCTTGTCATCACCTTTCATGGCTTCTTCGAGTTCCTTGATAGCCGCTTCGATACTTTCCTTCTCGCCGGCTTCCAGTTTGTCGTCACCCATTTCTTCCATGGACTTGCGTGTCGCATGAATCAGGGCATCAGCCTGGTTACGTGTATCGACCAGTTCGTGGAACTTCTTATCTTCCGCGGCATGCGCCTCGGCATCCTTGACCATCTTGTCGATTTCATCATCCGACAAACCACTGGATGCCTTGATCACGATGGACTGTTCCTTGCCAGTACCCTTGTCCTTGGCGGACACGTTCAGGATACCGTTGGCATCGATATCAAAGGTTACCTCGATCTGCGGTACACCGCGTGGTGCCGGCGGAATATCCGTCAGGTCAAAGCGACCCAGCGATTTGTTCGCATCGGCACGTTCACGTTCACCCTGCAATACATGCACGGTCACCGCGTTCTGGTTGTCATCGGCGGTCGAGAACACCTGGTTTGCCTTGGTTGGAATAGTGGTGTTCTTGTCAATCAGCTTGGTCATGACACCACCCAGTGTTTCGATACCCAGTGACAGCGGCGTAACATCCAGCAGTAATACGTCTTTGACTTCACCACCGAGTACACCACCCTGAATCGCAGCACCCATGGCAACCGCTTCATCCGGGTTAACGTCTTTACGTGGTTCCTTGCCAAAGAAGTTTTTAACTGCTTCCTGCACCTTCGGCATACGAGACTGACCACCGACCAGGATGACGTCATCGATCTCCGAGGCAGACAGGCCAGCGTCTTTCAACGCCACCTTGCATGGCTCGATGGAACGGGCAATCAGTTCATCCACCAGTGACTCGAGCTTGGCGCGCGTCACCTTGATGTTCATGTGCTTTGGACCGGATGCGTCAGCAGTGACATACGGCAGGTTCACATCGGTCTGCGAGCTGGAAGACAGTTCGATCTTGGCTTTCTCGGCCGCTTCTTTCAGACGCTGCATGGCGAGGGGATCGCCCTTCAGATCCATGCCCTGGTCTTTCTTGAATTCTTCCACCAGGTAGTCGATCAGGCGCATGTCGAAGTCTTCACCACCAAGGAAGGTATCACCGTTGGTAGACAGTACTTCAATCTGGTGCTCACCATCGATCTCGGCGATTTCAATGATAGAAATATCGAAGGTACCACCACCAAGGTCNNTACACTGCGATTTTGCGATCACCTTCTTTCTTATCCATACCAAAGGCCAGCGCAGCCGCGGTTGGCTCGTTGATAATGCGCTTGACGTCCAGGCCAGCAATCTTGCCTGCGTCCTTGGTGGCCTGGCGTTGTGAATCGTTGAAGTAAGCCGGTACCGTGATCACCGCCTCGGTAACTGGTTCACCAAGATAATCCTCGGCAGTCTTTTTCATCTTTTGCAGTACACGAGCTGAGATTTCCGGTGGTGCCATTTTCTTGCCATCGGCTTCCACCCAGGCATCGCCATTGTCTGCCTTGATGATCTTGTAAGCCACCATGTTGATGTCTTTTTGTACCTCGGCGTCTTCGAACTTGCGTCCGATCAAACGCTTNNACGGCAAACAGCGTATTGCTTGGATTAGTAACCGCCTGGCGCTTGGCTGACTGGCCAACCAGTACCTCTTCATCCTTGCTAAAGGCAACGATGGATGGCGTGGTGCGATCACCCTCTGAATTCTCGATAACCTTGGCCTTGCCGCCTTCCATTACGGCGACACATGAGTTGGTCGTACCAAGGTCAATTCCAATAATCTTTCCCATTGCTCTGATTCTCCAAAATATTTTGCTTAATAATAAGCCTGCAATTTATCTGTCTACTTATTTGGGGGCTGCCCCTGCGGACTTCAAGCCTTTTCGCTGCCGTCACTGGCAGAATTTTCTGCCTGCTTGGAGACCACCACCATCGCCGGGCGAATCAGGCGGTCATTCAGGGTGTAGCCCTTTTGCATCACGGCAACCACGGTATTGGGCGCCTTGTCGGGGCTTTCCAGCAACGTCATGGCCTGGTGCAGTTCAGGGTTGAACGGCTCATCCAGGGGATGGACGCCACAAACCCCAAACTTGATCATCAGGTCTTCCAGCATCTTGTGGGTCAAGTCGGTGCCCTCGATCAGCTTGGCCAGGTCCGCGTTTTCGCCCTTGGCGGCCTCAAGCCCCATCTCGAGGCTGTCCTTGACCGGTAACAGTTCAAGGAAGAATTTTTCCAGTGCAAATTTATGTGCATTTTCCAGGTCGCGTTCGGCACGGCGGCGTACGTTTTCCAGCTCAGCCTGGGCGCGTACTGCCTTGTCCCAGTTTTCCTGTGCCTTGGTCTCGGCTTCACCGAGACGCTGTTCCAGTTCAGCGACGTCTTCCTTGCTGATCTCCATTTCAACAGTGTCCTCGTTGCCCTCGGCCTGTTTTGCTGGCGCCACGGAATCGTTGTTGGCGTCCTTTTTACTCATAAAACACTCTCCAATTTGATCAAATCAGGTAACTGAACGGAATCCCCTTCGATATAAGGGCGTTTATTCCAGTCTCAAGGCTGCGCTGAGGAGTTTTGCGGTGACATCCACCACCGAGATCACGCGCTCATAAGGCATGCGGGTTGGTCCGATGACGCCCAGCACACCGATGACTTCATCGTTCACCTTGTAGGGCGCGGTGACCACTGAGCAATCCCCCAGCACCGAGTAGCCCGATTCCTCGCCAATGAATATCTGGGTGCCTTCGGCATGGATGGACTGGTCCAGGATATGCAGAATATCGCGCTTGGCATTAAAGGCTTCAAACAGCTGACGCAGCTTATCAATGTCGCACATCTCGGCGTAGTTCATCAGGTTGGTCTGGCCTGCCAGCACATAGTCCTCGTCCTGCTGAATATCCAGCACCTGGTCGGCGATGGTCATGGCCTCTTGCATCAGCTTGTGCATGGCATCACGGGCATCATGCATGCTGGCGAAAATGCGATCACGTACTGTGTTGAGTTCCAGCCCGGCATACTCGGCGTTGATGAAATTGGCGGCCTGCTGTAACTGTGACTGGGAAAGGTCCCGGTCTACATGGATGACACGGTTCTGTACTTCCTGGTTATTCACTACCATGATGACCAGTACACGGCGCGAGGATAGCGGTAGAAATTCAATATGTTGCAACAGAACCCGTTCACGCCGGGGAATGGTCACCAGGCCTGCCAGGTGGGTTATGCTGGACAGCATATCGGATGCCTGGCTTATCAGCAGGTTAGTATCCGTACTGTTGTAGAGTTGTTGCTTGATGCCCTCCACTTCCCTGGAATTGAGTGGTTTGACCGTCAACAGGCTATCGACAAACATGCGGTAACCCTTGGCGGTGGGAATACGTCCTGCCGAGGTATGGGGTGATTCCAGCAACCCCATGTCTTCGAGGTCTGCCATGATGTTGCGGATGGTAGCCGGTGACAGTGACAGGCCGGAGTCCTTGGCCAGGGTCTGTGAACCGACCGGTTGTCCATCACGAATATAGCGCTCCACCAGCACTTTCATTAGCGCCAGAGCGCGTTCGTTACGTGATGTGGACTGCTTGTCAGCGGACTTTTTTGGCATACAGAGTTTTTTCTAACTGATACAATTATCAAAGATTAGCACTCGAGGGATTTGAGTGCTAAGCAGAAAATTAGCAATTTCAGTTTCATTTCGTCAAGTGCGCGAGTGCGTGGCGCAGCGCTGCGCTCTTATGCTAACGTTGCCGGAATCACTATGAGCAAGTTATTTGAAAAAATCGGGCTAATTGGCAAGTACGGTGATCCCTCTGTATCAGAGACACTGATACGGCTTGGTGAGCTGTTATTGAAAAACGATCGCGAGGTGTTACTCGAAGCGGACACTGCCAAACATCTCGGCAAGCATGATTTTCCGTCTGCCGAGCTGCAGGAGCTGGGCAAAACTTGCGATCTGGTCATTACGGTCGGGGGTGATGGCACCCTCTTGCATGCTGCGCGTTCACTAGCAAACTACGAAATAGCCCTGCTGGGTATTAATCTCGGTCGCCTCGGTTTCCTGGTCGACATTTCGCCTGATCAAATGCAACAACGGGTTGAAGAAATATTAAATGGCCAGTACGAGGAAGAGCGCCGTATCCTGCTAACTGCCACCATTGAAAGTGAAAACGAAGAACCCAAGGTCAGCGATGCCTTTAACGATGTGGTAATACACAAGTGGGAAGTGGCACGCATGATAGAAACCGAAACCTATATTGATGGCCGCCTGCTTAACACGATGCGATCCGATGGTTTGATTGTGTCGACACCAACCGGCTCAACTGCCTATGCAT
The DNA here is from genome assembly GCA_002436485.1 of Proteobacteria bacterium UBA6492. Lineage (GTDB taxonomy): Bacteria > Pseudomonadota > Gammaproteobacteria > UBA6429 > Thiohalophilaceae > UBA6492. The sequence goes on along the minus strand of DJMK01000180.1, from coordinate 29,128 downwards.
TGTCCGGTGGTGGTCCGATTATCGAACCAGGTATGGACGCTATCGTCATGGTACCGATCTGTCCGCATAGCATGAGTTATCGCCCGATCGTGGTGGATGGCAGTAGCCAGATTGAAATCATCGTGCGTGATTACCCGCACTCACATGCGCAGGTTACCTGTGACGGTCAGATTAACATGGGCGTTGTTTCCGGTGATCGCATCAAGATCAAACGCAAAACAAAATGTGTCACCATCATTCATCCTCCAGAGCATGACCATTACCAGGTGCTGCGTGCCAAGCTGCACTGGAGCGAACACTTGTAAGTTTGCCCTATGCTCGTTCATATTCACATCTGGAACTTTGCCATTGTTGAAAAACTCGACATCGAGTTTGAGTCTGGCCTGACGGTGCTGACCGGTGAAACCGGTGCGGGTAAATCTATTTTGCTTGACGCACTGGGATTGTCATTAGGCGATCGCGCAGATACTTCGGTGATTCGCCATGGTAATGACAAGGCAGAAATCAGTGTGACGTTTTCCACTGCCGATGCACCTGAAGCCGAACAGTGGCTGGCCGAGCATGAAATGCAAAGCGAGAATGAATGCATCATACGTCGCACTATCAGTAACAAGGGGCCGTCACGCGCGTTCATTAACGGTATTCCTGCCACGGTGCAACAATTACGCGAGCTGGGTGAAATGCTGGTGGATTTACATGGCCAACACGAACACCAGTCATTGTTGAGTCGTGACATTCAACGTCAACTGCTCGATGACTACGCTGATCATAAACAATTGCAACAGAAAGTCGCTGAAGCTTTTAAGCAGTGGCATGAGCTGGAAGATGAATACCGGCGTTTGGCTGCGGCCAATGCCGATCGCGATAACCGACTCGACCTGTTGCGTTTCCAGGTCGAAGAACTCGAAACTCTCAACCTGCAAACCGGCGAAGCAGACCAGCTTGAACATGAACACAAGCGGCTAGCCAATGCCAATCACTTACTGCAAAGCGTGCAACAGGCTCTGAATACGCTTTCCGAGCATGATGATGGTTCGATAGAAGCATCGCTCAACAACTGCAGCAATTCTATTCACGATATTTTAAAACTGGATGATCAACTCACTGTCGTGAGTGAAATGTTAAACAACGCACTTATCCAGGTACAGGAAACCATCAGCGAGTTGCGGCATTACGCTGATAACCTCGAAATGGACCCAACACGCCTGGAAGAAGTTGAACAGCGCATCAGTGATCTGCATAACCTTTCACGCAAGCATCGGATCGATCCGGAACAACTGGTCGAACTGTTACCCCGTTTACAGCAGGAAAAGGATGACCTGGAACAGGCCGACATTCGACTGGAAGGCATGCAAAAAAACATCAAGCAAGCACGGGATCATTACATCAAGTCGGCTGCCGCATTAACCAAAAGCAGAAACAAGACAGCCGCATTACTCTCGGAGAAAATTACCGATGCCATGCAGGGACTCAGCCTGCAAGGTGGTACTTTTAAAATACAGGTAGAAAATTTGCCGGAAGAACGCTGGAGTACGAATGGTTGCGAAGCAATCGAGTTCCTGGTCAGTGCCAATCCCGGTCAACCTGTCAAGCCACTGACCAAGGTGGCATCGGGTGGTGAATTGTCGCGTATCAGCCTGGCAATCCAGGTCATTACCGCGCAGGCGGCACGCATCCCCACACTTATTTTTGACGAGGTTGACGTTGGCATCGGTGGGCGTGTTGCCGAGATAGTCGGTCTGCAACTTCGTTCACTTGGACAACATCGACAGGTGGTTTGCGTGACACATCTGCCACAGGTCGCCGCGCTGGGTCACCATCATCTGCAGGTCAGCAAACAAACCGATGGTAATACCACCATTACCGAAATCAGCCCGCTGGATCCTGCACAACGCATCGATGAAGTTGCACGCATGCTGGGCGGTATCGAGATCACCGAGCAGACCCTGTCACACGCAAAAGAGATGATTGAACGCGCGCAGGCCTGAGCTTTTATTGAGTCAGATTGCTATCAGGATTGCTGCTGGCAGTTTGTACAGATGCCATATATATAGAGTGAGTGGTCCGTCATGGAATAGCCTTTCTCCTCGGCAATCCTGATCTGGCGCTCCTCGATTACCTTGTCCACGAACTCATCCACGCGACCACATTTCACGCACAGAATATGATCATGGTGTTTACCTTCATTCAGCTCAAAGACCGAATGACCACCCTCGAAATGATGACGCGTCACCAGGCCAGCCTGTTCGAACTGGGTAAGCACACGATAAACCGTGGCAAGACCCACTTCCTCACCGGAATCCAGCATGGCCTTGTAGACATCCTCGGCACTCATGTGGCGAACATCACTGCTTTCCAGGAAACTCAGAATCTTGATCCTTGGCAGAGTGGCTTTTAATCCGGCATTTTTTAGATCCTGATTTTCCACAGGGCCTCCTGCTGTACAGACGGGGTCAATACGGTATCATTGCGCGTCCCAGATTATAACGTGAAAACCACTCTAAATGCGAAAGATTCTCATTTCTCATCTTCTGATAGGGCTGTTAGCGGCCACCGGCTGCACCATCTATAAGCCGGATATTCGCCAGGGTAATGAGCTGGAAGAGGATGTCATCGCCAAGTTGCAAACCGGCATGTCAAAGCGCCAGGTGTTTTTTATCATGGGTAGCCCGGTTATTCGGGATCCCTTTCATAAAAATCGCTGGGACTATGTGCACACCCTGAAAAAGCCCTACCAACCAACGGTGCGCAAACAACTGGTGCTGTATTTTGAGAATGACGTACTGGTGCGCATTGATGACTCTGAGCTGGCCGCCAGAGAACTGAAATAACTACTCGCCTGCCTCGCTGTCTTTTTTTGCTTCGGCTTTTTTATCCGCACGCTTGCGACGTGATTCTTTTGGATCTGCAATTAAGGGCCGATAGATTTCAACGCGATCTTTTTCCCGTAACACGGTATCCGGTTTACTGACTTTGCTGAAAATACCAAGCTTGCTTTTCTCCAGGTCGATTTCCGGGAACTGCTCGAGAATGCCTGATAATTTTACCGCCTCGATTAACTGCGTGCCAGGTTTGACCTGTAACGGAAGAATTACCTGCTTGTCCGGTTTTGCGTAGGCAACTTCAACAAGAATAGTTTTACTTTCAGCCATAGACATCCCTGGCGCGTTGTGTGAAGGCATCGACCAATGAATTGGCAATCTGACTGAATACTGGCCCGACTGTCATATCAAGAATCTTGTTGGCAAACTCAAATTCAAGATTCAACATGATCTTGGTACCGTCATTACCCAGTGCTTGAAAAGTCCATTCGCCATGCAATTTTTTAAATGGCCCTTCCAGTAATTGCATTTCGATTTTTTCATTTGGAGTATTGATATTGCGTGTGGTGAATGTCTTGTTTAATTTGCTATAACTGATTTCAAGACTGCCATCGACAATATCATCCTGCCTGGCAATCACTTCGCTGCGACTACACCAGGGCAAAAACTCCGCATAGGCATCAATATCATCCACCAGGCTGTACATCTGCGCCGGTGTGTAACTAACCAGCGCCGTCTTTTCAATATGTTTCAATGTAAACTCGACTAGTTGCCTAGATAATACCGAAGATATTCAAAAATACGATTAACACCAGCGTTGGCGCGACCCACTTTACCAGGAAACGCCAGGCGTTGAAATCAAAGCCATCACCCATATCCAGCTCATCACGCGTTGCATCACGGCTCATGAACCAGCCGGCAAAAATTGCAATGAAGAAGCCGCCCAGCGGTAACATGATATTCGCCGTGAGAATATCAAGAATATCAAAAACGCCGTTTGTCTTGGTCTCACCGATAAACGAAAACTCGAACTTGATAGGCGAATCAGAAGGAAACGAGAAAACTGTGAGAATACCAAACAACCAGATGGTAATCGAAGAAGTCAACGCAGCTGTCGCACGCCGCATACCACGATTTTCCACCAGCCAGGTCACTACTGGTTCAAGCAACGAGATGGCTGAGGTCCATGCGGCAAACACGATCAATACAAAAAACAGGGTACCAAAGAAAACACCACCATCCATCTGGCCAAACGCGTGTGGCAGGGTAATAAATATCAGGCCGGGACCGGCACCTGGCGACAAGGCGTTGGCAAACACCAACGGGAAGATCGCCAATCCCGCCAGGAGTGCAACAATGGTATCCGCTGAGGCAATCATGAAGGTGGTTTTGGCGATGGATGCGGATTTGGGCAGATAGGAGCCATAAACCATGATGGCACCCATACCCAGGCTCAAGGTAAAAAAGGCATGCCCCATGGCAGTTAACACAGCGCCCCAGGTTAACTTGCTGAAGTCGGGATTAAACAGGAACGAAACGCCCTGCGAAAAACTACCGGTGTTAATGGCGTAACCAATGAGAACCAGTAACAGCACTACCAACGCAGGCATCAGGATCTTGACCGCTTTCTCGATACCGCTTTTAACTCCGCGTGCTACCACCAGGTAAGTCATCATCATGAAAATGGTATGCCATAACAACAGGTACTTGGGGTCGTTAATAAAATCACCAAACAGCGTTTCAATACCACTTGCCGTCTGGCCGGTAAATACGCCGGAAGCGGCCTTGATGAGATACTCAAGCGACCAGCCTGCTATCACACTGTAGTAGGAAAGAATAAAGAAACCGGCCAGTACACCCATCACACCAAGATACATCCAGGCTGGCTTGTGGCCTGATTCAATCGCAAGCGTGTGCATGGTGTTAATCGGGCTCTGGCGCCCTCTACGTCCTATCAGGATCTCCGCCATCATGATGGGCACGCCAATAAGGGCAATGCAAAACAGGTAAACCAGCACAAACGCACCACCACCATTCTCACCCGTGATATACGGGAACTTCCAGATGTTTCCGAGGCCTACTGCCGAACCGGTTGCCGCCAGCACAAAGGCCCAGCGCGATGACCACGAACCATGGATGGATTCCTTGGGCGCCATGCTTTACCCCTTTGATTATTATCGTCTTGAGATTGTTAAATAATTTGACCTGTATCTCAAGTGCAGTCGGTATTGACAAGCTTTTTACATACCAAACAAAAGCTTCGATATAATGTGCCGATGAGCAAGAAAAAGACAAAAAGTGGCACACCCTCAAGCACGATCGCGTTGAACAAGAAATCTCGCCACGATTTCATCCTTGAGGACCGTTTCGAGGCCGGGCTGGTACTGGAGGGCTGGGAAGTAAAGGCGCTACGTGCCGGCCGTGTCCACTTGCAGGACAGTTATGTCTTTATTCGACATGGCGAAGCCTGGCTTGATGCCTGCCAGATTACACCGTTACAGACAGCGTCAACACATATTCATCCCGAACCTATGCGAAGTCGAAAGCTGTTATTGAACCAGCATGAGCTTAACCGTTTGATCGGTGCGGTAGAACGTAAGGGTTACACCATTGTACCCACCGCCATGTACTGGAAAAAAGGCCGTGCCAAGCTGGAAATTGCACTGGCCAAGGGCAAGAAACTGCATGACAAACGCGCTTCTGAAAAGGAGCGCGACTGGTCAAGACAGAAATCCCGCATCATGAAATCCGGCTGATTAAACCGAACTCCCCTGTTGAAAATCGGTCTAATCGGCTATATTAACCACCTATCTCCGTTAGGTAGTTTTCTATCCGGAAGAAGCAACTTTTTGATACATCAAGTTAATGAGTCAAAAAGGGGGCGACCTGGCTTCGACGNNAACCAGCGTAAAGCCCTCGGCCTGACGTGTGCCTGTACGCTCAGATAACCGGGGTCATCCCATACAGGATCGCGATGAAGCTGTTTTCGGGGCGGATTCGTTAAACTCTTACCGGAATCGCTGTCGGTGATCCCCGCCTGTTGGGCAGCCGCCAGCTAAATTAAAGAACAGGATAAGCATGTAGAGCCAATGGCAGAGGACTTGCGGACGCGGGTTCGATTCCCGCCGCCTCCACCAACACAAATAAAAAAGCCACCCTTGCGGTGGCTTTTATATTTATTAGATATCCCCTTACTAATGCCTGTTACCTATGAGCGTGACACGACTTCGATCAATATTCAGAAGTATCGATGGATCAATAACGCTTCTAATTTTAGGCATCTTGCTTGTTTTAACTACCTTGTTTTGAAGCGCCCAACGCGCCTCGTTTTCAAGCGTCGATAATAATGTCTGATCCATACCTACCGAAAAATCATAATCTTTCCAGACCCAGTTAACAAAACTGCGGTCCAAACCCAACGCATCTATAATGATTTGCTGCGCCTCAAACGGTTGTTGATGAATAAATTCGGTTGCGTCTACCAGAGCTTGCACAAGCTTGTTCAAGGCATCATCTTCAGCTGCGATATAGGCTTTCTTGCCAACCAGGTTAAAGGTCTCGAGGTAATAGTTCTTGCTAGGATAGATTAACAGGTTATCGCCCAACAGCGCATGTGATAGATAACCATATGGTTCCCAGACAGAAATTGCATCAACCTTGCCTTGCTTTAATGCAAGTGGCATTTCTGCAGGTTCAAGATGAACAAGTTTAACATCCTTCATATTCATGCCGTTCAACAATAAAAAACGGTTCAGGAAAAACATGCTGGATCCACCTTTAACGACACCCACTTTTTTATTTTTAAGTTGTATAGGTCTCATGACGCCATGTTCCAGACTTGTCATAAGCTTTACATCGTTATCCGAAGATACAAATGTGGTGACCACAGCATAATCCGATCGGGAAAAACTATTGATCATCACGACATAATCGGAGCTGGTCGCCAGATCTGCCTCGCCTGATAATAAAGCTTTGAAGCATAGATGCCCGCCATTGATTTCTTTGAACGTGACATCCAGACCGTGCTTCGCAAACAAACCCTTTGCTTTGGCAACATAAAGAGGGGTGGAAAGCGGCGTTTTGGAGACAGCAATAGTCAGTGTTTTGACGGGTTGCACGGGCACAGCAGCATCATCACGCTGCTGGCAGGCCATGAGCAAAAGCGCGCAAACCAAATAAATGCCTTTTTCCCAAAATTGCGACATGAAATCTCGCTTCTTGATTGCCGTAAGACTATACGGCCGTATGCACCAAAACTGGGCATTATGGTTCGCATAGTTCGAAAAATCTACAAACGAATTATGGTGTAGAAATTGATTGACACCATATTGAGAATGATTATCATTGCTATTTCAGCAATAGATAATATTGTAAGGCAAATAATTTGATGCTTTCAGGCCTAGTCGTGCCCCCTGTTTCACAATACTCAGCATTCCTGAGGCGCTCGCTTATAGCAGCTTTGTTCATATCGTTGTCTGGCTGGATACACGCTGAAGAAGAGACCGATCCGCCTGAGATCGCCATTGGCGAACGCCTGTTCCTGGAGACACGCTTTGCACAGTCCTACCATGCCAATCCTGGCAAGGCGGATCCCGCGCTTTCACAGACCATTACCACCACTGAACCACTGCAAGGCCCGTTTGCCGGTAAGACCATGAACTGCCGGGCATGTCACCTGGTGGATGAGCACCAAAACGCACCCGGTGGCGGCATGCGTACCTACGCCGATTTTGCCCACCAGAGCCCGGTGCCAAACCGTAACGATGGTCACCATCGCACAGGACGCAACTCCATGGTACTGGTGAATATCGCCCTGCCCGGCAAGCACGGTGAACTGTTTCATTTTGATGGTGAGTTCAACAGCATGCAGGACCTGGTGCATGCAACGCTCACCGGCCGCAATTACGGATGGAAACCGGCTGAATTACAAGCCGCTATCAAGCATATCGCCACGGTCATACGCAATGATAACGGTCAGGGTGAACTGGCGCGTGAATTTGGCGGCAGTTATACAAAAATACTCACCGGCACAGACAAGGCCATATCCGCCGAGTTTCGTTTGCCTGCCGAATACCGTGTAGCAGTGAAGACAGCAACTGATCAGCAGATTGTTGATGCAGTAGCAAAACTTATTGCCGCCTACGTTATGGACCTGGCTTATCAAAAAGACAATCAAGGACACTACACAGGCAGCCCGTATGATCATTTTCTCGCGTTAAACAACTTGCCGCGTAAACCCGGTCCTGACGAAAAACCAGCTAGCTATAGCCAGCGTGTTCTCAAGGCCGTCAATAAACTCAATAAACCACAGTTTGTTAAGGCAAACAAACAATCATTTGCCTACCACAAGCAATCGTTTGCATTTGGAAAAAAAGAACTGGCAGGAATGAAACTGTTCTTTACTGCCGGTGACCAAAAGCGTTCCGGTGGTAACTGTATCAACTGTCACACCGCTCCACATTTTTCTGATTTTAGTTTTCACAACACTGGTCTGACCCAGGTCAGCTATGATGAAGCGCATGGAGCAGGTGCCTTTGACAAACTTAGCATTCCAAAACTGGCTGCCCGTAATAAGAATCACAACACCTACCTGCCGGCCACTGCCAGCCATCCTGAAGCAACAGAACGTTTTCGCAGCACAATTGATCATGACCGACCTGGACTGGTCGACCTGGGTATGTGGAATATCTATGCAAACCCCGACTATCCGAAACCGCAGCAAAAATTACACCGCATTCTCTGTGACGAGGCACGCCTGCATGGCATCAAGCAATGTACGCAAGGCGCGCTTTTACAGCTCAGTATTGCCAGCTTCAAAACACCGGTATTACGTGATCTTGGCCACTCCAATCCTTATATGCACAATGGCCAGTTCACCACATTGCAAGAGGCAGTTGCCTTTTATATCACCAGTTCAGAATTAGCCCGCAGTAAAATACTCAGGAATGCAGACCCAAGACTGGCGAAAATCAAGCTTGCTACCACCGATATCGACAAGTTGGTCGCTTTTATTCAAAGCCTTAACGAAGACTATGATTAATCACTGAACTGTACGCACGGACGTCGCTGGTTTAACATATGTTCTTCAAAAACCGGCGAGGATCAGCTATGCGTATGTTACACACCATGATTCGGGTTGGTAACCTGGAAAACTCTATCCAGTTTTATACCGAGGTGATGGGTATGAAACTGCTGCGTCAAAAAGATTACCCGGACGGCAAATTTACCCTGGCATTTGTTGGCTATGGTGATGAATCTGAAAACACCGTCATCGAACTGACCTATAACTGGGACACTGACAGTTATGACCCTGGCAACGGTTTTGGTCATATGGCGGTAGAAGTTGACGACGTCTACAAAGCGGCCGAGGCCGTGCGCGAACGCGGCGGAAAAATCATTCGCGAGGCGGGCCCGATGAATGCAGGTACTACGATTATTGCCTTTGTTGAAGATCCCGACGGTTATCAAATCGAGCTGATTGGCAAGAAGCATTGAAGTATAAGCCGTATGCGGCAGCTCGCTCTTCTATATAAGACTCTGTTTTTTGCATGTCTACTGGTGAATATTGATTTATCGCATGCCCAGGATGATCTAAAAACTCAAACAAGCAAAATATCAGATCACAGCACCCGTACTGAGGCGACAACATCACAAGTTGATGCTCCATACTTGTACGCGTATGAAGATGCTGATATCTATGACGAACCACCATACCTGTTCGCGTATGATGATATTGATACCACTGATGAACCACCCTACCTGTTTGCATATGATGATCCTGAAATATTTCAGGGTGAGAGTTCATCACTTAATGGCGAACAAGATGAAACATTTTTCTCCTTTCTAGACCCTCACCAGGAAACCGTCTCTACCGGTTTTGAAGGCATGGTACGCTCAGTCGATGAATTCTTTGCCGATGAAAAAACAGCGTATACAAGCTCGGGAAGCTATCTTCGCGTTACCGCCGATTTAACTGTGAACGAGGGTGGCGATTATAATTTTCGCGGCGACCTAAAAATACGTGCCAGATTTCCGCTAACCCAGCGCAAGCTAAAAATAACGCTTGAAAGTGACCCGGACGAACAACGTAGCGATCTGGAACGTGAAACCGATACGCCCGTCGACAGGGATGACAAGGCCCTTTTTGCCGGGTTGGCAACGAGATGGGGTGATGTAGACAAATGGCACCTCGACCCTTCTATCGGTGTAAAAATCCGTTCACCACTTGATTACTATGTGCGAGTGCGAGCCGGACGCTCATTCGAGCTTAGCGAATCATCAATATTCGACCTGTTCCAAAGTATTTATTGGTTTGATTCGACGGGCTATGGCGCTGACACTAATGTTGATTATAATTACCTGATAACGGAGAACTTAATATTCCGTTCGAGTAGCTTTGCACGCTATACGGAAGAAAATGAATATTGGGATTTGAGTCAGAACTTCTATATCACGCACAGATTTAATGCTAAACGTGCTATTTCATTCCAGGTGGGTGTGTTTGGCATCAGTGAACCAACTGTTTTTGCAACCGATTACCTGGTACTGGTGCGTTACCGACAAAATATACACAAGGACTGGCTCTTCTTCGAAATTACCCCACAAATCCTTTATCAGAAAGATTTCAATTTCAAGGCTGAACACTCGCTGTTGTTACGCCTCGAGGCATACTTCAGCGACTAACTGCAAAATGGCAGTAAATCCGCTATTGTCCCAAACTCAATCATTGTCACTGAGAAAAGAAGTATCTGTCTGTTCATTTATGATCGCGATCACAAAATCAGACCCTACAATCAAACAGTTAGCAATTTAGTTTTTGTTTGCCAGTACCGATAAGAAATTATCAATAGCTCTTTTAACTGGGTGCGAGGTATTAAATATGCGTAACTGTCTGTCTTTGCTTACTATTTCATTAGCTCTCATACTGGGTGGCTGTGGCGCTACCAACCCTGTACAGGAGACAGGCCTAACAGGAGAGAAACAGGCTTCAGATATCAGAGTACGAAATGCGATTATTCGTGCCGGCCACCAGCATGGCTGGCGTATGAAAATCGTGAACCATGGCCAGATCCTTGCTACCCTTTACAAGCGTGGCTACATGGCGACTACTGAAATCAAATATACACCTAAAAGCTACTCACTAAACTATAAGGCTGCTACGAAAAAAGACTATTATGATGAGTGGGTATCACAACTTAATGATGCTATCCGGGTCGAGTTAAAGAACAGCTAAACGACGCGCAGCAAGGTCATGCTCAGGCGAAATACCTGGCCGAACCCGCCTGTTGCAGGCGGGTAAAACCGTAGGACATCAACCAGTCATATAACAACAGGTTGGACTGTCGTTTCTCATCCGGATGGAACATTGAAATATTCGGTACCGGGTAGCGGGCCTTGAGATAATGTTTGCCCTGGTACCCAACCACTTCGGCTAACCTGGCATCCAGGTAAACACGCACTCTGAACTCCAGGTCAGGAATCGCTATTCCGTTTTGTGGAAATGTCTGCCTGATTTCAAGCAGGTAGGTGTAACGCGTCTGTTCTAGCAGGTTTATCGTGATCTGTGTACCTTGAAACACATAATCACTAATACCTTTCTCATGCAGCCTCAAATCGTCGACGAGCGACATTAGCGCGGCATAATTTCGTTCGAAATACCACATGGGATTACGGCTACGTAATTCTGCAAGTGAATGTGACATGGTGAATATTCTAATTACCTGCCTTGTTACGAACTTGAATGATTCAAAACTACGAAATCCATTTTTTCACGATATGAAAAATATTGCCAGTCTTGACAAACCAGTTTCAGCTGTTCAAAAAAAAGCCGATGCATTGAAATACATCGGCTTTAGCGTAGCAGGTTTTATCAGTGAAAGATGGGATCAAGCCGCTTCAGGTCATTAATGACAATCCATTCACCGCCGCCGGCTTCGACCTTTTGCTTCCATTCTTTCAGGCGTGAAAAATATTCATCGGGATTGAAATTATCTGACTTGAGCTTGGTAACATTGAGCGCAATGACACGGAAACCGTTAAGTTGTAATGGTACGTCCCGGTTGTATCCCTTGGGCAATTCTTCCTTCATATCCGAGAAAATCAGAATGGTTTTTCTGCCTGCGCCTGTTTCATTCAGGTACTGTATACCCTGCAACAGGCCCCCGCTGATATCAGTGTACGAACTTGCCCTGACATTTCGAACAAAGTTATCAATTACCTTTCTGAATTCACTTCTTTGTTGCCCTGCCTGAATGGGGCGAGTATCAAAAGTTTGCGAAAATACAATATCCTTTTCGCTGAAACTGCCGCTATCAATACGCTGTACCGCAAAGGTGTCACCGGGATCAATCTCGCGAATAACGAACTCTATAATTTTCTGAGCTTCTTTGAGTTCTTTTGCATAGGTACCGGATGTATCAATTAGCATGTATAACCCATGATCACGCTGCGGATTGTGCTTGGAACAACTGACGAGCAGCGTCATCAACGCCAGCACTGACAGTATGTTGTTAAGCTGTTTCATAATCTTTCCTTTACAAGGTCGATGATGCTTTTTTCAGGCCCTTGCTAGTAGCCTGTTCAACAGGTTTGAATTTGCTCTCGATCCACAGTGGCGCAAAAATAATGACATCATAGGTATAGATAAACATCGAACCGAGAAAGCGCATGACATTACCACTAAAACGGCAGAACCAGGCTAGGCCACGCAGTATCGCCACACCCAGTATGCCCATAACAGTCCTGAGCGAATGAACAAACGTTTCCAGCGGAATCGCGACGAACATCAAGGCAAAGGGTAAGATAAAGCCCAATCCCATCTGTGCAGTGGTTAATATCCATGTTGGCGCATCAAACACTTCACCAGTACGTTGGGCCTGGTCGATCTCAACCATCACTTCCCGCATAAATGCCAGGCCCGCTTCTACGCATGCCAGACCAAACAGGAAAGCAAAAGCAGTCCACGCCATTTTTACCCGCAGCTTGTCGTTCAGTGAGCCAATGACGGGAAACAATTTTGTCACCCTGAGCAGTTCCATCAGGAAGATACCCATGGATATCTCTACCAGGATAATCACCAGTGCGGCGATATCAGACGTTTCAAAACCCTGTATCTCGCGCTTGCCTTCAACCATTTGTGACATCGGATAGGCAATCAGCTCAAAGTTAATCATGCCACCGCCGACAGCAATCAACAGCACCAGGGCAGAAATAAAAAAGTGTGTCAGCGATGACGAGGACAACATACGAACAGAGCGATCCGTTGCCTTCACGATTTGCTCATATTCATCCATATGTCGGTCAATCGTTTGCGAGCGGGTAAGCAAGCTTTTGATGTTTTTGTCTACCTGGCCAAGTACCTGCTTTAGCTTGCGCCAGTGCGGCATCATGTCCTTCAGGTGCTCATGGCGTTTATGACTGGCCTTGCGATATTCCTCGATGGCCTGCGTATTGGCCTTGACCATGGAGGCATGGATATCCTCCAGGATACTGGCAACCATGGGATCCTTGCCTGGTATCTTGGCAATAGCATCCACCGCCTTGACCCAGGCGGGCGGATCGGGTGGTACCTCGGTGCTCTGCTTGTAATCGTTATCAATGGTGGTTATCTCTTCACTCAAAAGACGATGCAGGGCCGGGTACTGCGACAGGTCCCGTCGCACTGTGGCGTCGACGCGGTCAAACTCCCTTTCGATAATACGCTCAGCTGCCTCACGCCCCTGCGCAAGTAGAACTTCGCGGTTGCGTTGGTTCAGCCTGCTTTCGGCACGCATCACTGAGCGAGCCGACAGGCGCATGGCATTGTGTATCACGCGACAGAAGGAGATGATCGCCATATGAGCGGGACGCCTTGCAAAATACATCACAACGACAAGCAGAAAAATCCAGAGTATCCCAGAGAGAACGGGATTACCCGGTATTATGTTGAATAGGTCATTGCTCATTTTACCCTCCTTACTAGGCAAAGAACCCCCCTGCCTGCGCCAGCATCGAATATAGTGCGGCTGTGGCTCCAGCGGCTGCCAATTGGATCACACTTCGCCGTGGGCCTGGTCAGAAGTCAAGACTCAGAACAAAAATGCTTATATAAGAATAACTGCTATTCATCCGTTCGCCAGCCAAATCCTGCCTATTTTCTAGTCAATACCAGCCAAACCGGGCAGTACATTCTGTTTTTGTGATCTGGTGCATATCAGGCTCAACATTCGTAACGTGTTACCGATACCATCTGGCAGCATGAGGTCGCCCTACCTGGCAGGCAAACACAAACCGGAATATTTCGATGTCGAAACTAATCAAGTTACCAATGGCAACAGGCTTACCAGCACAACTGGAGTGGAATGAATCGTTGGCCAGCTCAATAGCATTACATGATGATTTGGTGCTGAGTGATGCGCATATGGAGGTGATCCACTACCTGCGCCGCTGTCATGCACGTTTTGGCAGGATCAAAAATACGAATAGCCTGTTACTTGCACTGGAAACCCGCTTTGCGCTGCATGGCGGTAAACAATTCTTGCAAAGCCTGTTCCCCAGGGGCACCGTTACACAGGCTTGTCAGCTGGCGTGTATCCCTATGCCAGTGGACATTGATGTCGAAATCAAAAACAAAAGACGGCGCCTTCACGAGTAAAGCGCCGCCTTGTTAGTTTTAAAAGCAGTTTTTAGAAACGAGTACCAACGCCAAGGCTGATTACGGTTGGATCAATTGTAACATCAACGTTAGTGCTACCACTGATTGTTGCTGTAGTTTCAATATCGATATAACGGATGTCCGCATTGAAAAACCAATCTTTGCTGATATCAACATCAAAACCGGCCTGAACAGCCAGTCCCCAGGAATCATCAAGAGAAAGACTGGTACCAACACCAGGATCGATTTCTTCGCTAAAGAAGGTGGTGTAGTTGATACCAGCACCTACGTAAGGACGAAATGAAGCCTTGGGTGAAAAATGGTATTGCACACTAAAGGTAGGCGGTAAATGCTGAGTTTCTCCAATCTTTGCGCCATTGAGTGTGATGTCATGTGTGAATGGTGTAGCTGCCAGCAGTTCCAAACCAATATTGTCCCGAATCATGTAGGTGGCATTGATATAAATCGCCTGTCCATCATCGACGCCTAAACCTGGCAAGTCACTTGAATCATTGGGATTAACCGTCGCTCCACCAAAGCGCAGTAACCAGTCGCCCTGACTAACTGCGTGGACCTGGGCTGTCAAACCAAGTGACGATAATAAAAGTGCAGCTAATCCCACTTGTTTGCTGATAATTTTTAACATTTCTTTCTCCCATTTTTAGGTATAAATAAGCAAAATTATTTAGGAGAAGATTAAACAATTAGCATATTCTTATGCCACCGTTATTTATGCGGGATATTTGATCTGGATCAAAACTTTGTTACATCTCGATTAGATAAAGAAACAGGCTCTACGAGACAGAGTTGCAGAATTCAGGGGCGCAGATATTGGGAAACCTATCTCCGCGGCAGATAGAATTATTCATTTAATATCAATAAGTTAAAGCATATCTGCTAAAGTTTTTATACGCCGAACCGCTAATACAAGAATGGACAACAAGAGGTTTTCATCCATGGCAACAGACAGTGACAAGAACCACGCTGATAAAAATAGTCAGCAACAAACAGCTAACGCAAGCGATGTCTCCAGTGATTCTGTCAGTCTGAACGACATGGCCACACACCTACAATCGCTGGAGAAGAAACTGGCATCACAACCTGATATCAACCAGGAACATGTAAACCGCATTCGCGATGCTATAACCAGCGGTGAATACCGCATTGACCCGCAAAGTGTTGCGGAAAAATTATTAAATACTGACAAGGACGAACAGTAGCAAACACCCTGTTATTCAGTATTTTTCTCGCTTGCCGCTCGTCTGAACAAGACGCATAGTAAATACCTGCCTAAGATTGTTTTAGTCACCAGCGATAATTAAATAAAATAGCTCGGCCCGTCTTGCCTGGTGCAAATGCGCCAAATTCTCCTACCCGGTGTTTGGTGATAAAATTGATTTTTCACTCTTGCCCCCGTAGCTCAGCTGGATAGAGCAGCCGCCTCCTAAGCGGCAGGTCGTGCGTTCGAATCGCGCCGGGGGCACCAAGTTGAACACCTGATAACATCCCACCCCTAAAACCAGCCATAATTTGTCAATAAAAACATATAGTTATGTGATTATTTTTTTTGGCTCTCGAAACAGGACTGGCTATTTAACCCTGTAGGAAAATTCTGACGTTAATTTATCAAAATCACTGACAGACAACGTTTTCAGGACGCGTAAAATTTAAATCAACGGCTGACCATGCAAAGGATGTAAATATGAATGCTCAAATGACGACGTCAAGAGCCGGAAAGAATCACCGCATGAACCATGATCGCTATTTCCATGTTATGACGCAGGGATGGTTCATGTATACGCGAGAAGGGATTCAGGGTCCCTTCATTGACCGCCAGCACGCACAGAATTACCTGTCAAAAATGCTGGGGGAAATGAAGGGTGAACAGGACCCGAGTAACAGCTGGCGACTCTGAAATTAAACGATTTAATCCACTGGCGATTATTTGGGACCTATATGGTCCCATTTTTTTAGGTCAATTTTTGCAGGCTGTCACGCCACTGCGAATTGCTTTCCTTATCCTGTTTGAGCAGAATTTTTCTGCCATCCAGGGCATCAATCCAGCCATGTATTCCCGGTGTAGGCTTATTCTCGAAGCCCCACCACACACCATTTTCATCCTGGGCAATCCAGTTGAGTGTTTTCCTGTCAATGGCTATGGAGCTTTCTGAATGTGTTAAGGAAGCACTCCTGATTCTGCCAAGAATATGTTCAAGCTCTTTCTTGCCAATCTGTAAGGTGGGATCCAGATCGTCAGGCTGCGGGACACGGTTAACTGCCTCAAGCGTGATGGTATATTTACCGATGACAATAACGTCTGCAGGGGCGAGTTTGTGGAACTTGACCGCCTGACCATTTAACAAGGTGCCATTGGTGCTGCCACAGTCCTCAATGTAGTACCCATCGTCTTTACGCAGGATTTTCGCGTGTTGATTACTAACAGTAGCATCCTCCAGTCTAAGATCATTATCGGATTTACGGCCGATAGTTATCTCGGAATGCCGCATGATAAGTTCATCGATCTTGCGGCTATTGAACCTGACTGTCAGTTTGCTTGGCATGGCAATCCATCTGCACGTAATGCAAAGTTGCTTAAATATACCATTTATTTAGATACAGGTTCCATGCACTTTGTCGAAATGTGTGACAATCATCGGGCGCCATTGTCTTCAAAGACAATAANNTCATAATCCAGATCGGTCAGGTCATCGGAGAAATCGGTAAAATTGTAGCCGATACCAAGTTTTATGTTTTCACCAAAATGGCGATAGCCCGCGACCAGGAAACCACTGCGGGTATCCCCTGCCGTTTCAACATCCAGAACACGTCCTTCAATCAGGGCATCCCACTTACTCAAAACATGCCAATCAAGTCTGACAATATAAAGACTGGCATCATTTTCGAAAAACTGCGGGTTGACCCGGTCAGTACTAACCTCACCAAAACGCTGGGCATACTTACCACCGATACTCCAGCGATGTGTAAGTTGATAGGTCATATCCACCGAGAGGATATGACTTTTCTGGATATACTCAGCCGCTGTATTTTCAAGCGTAACCTGGTCGGTACTGGGCAGGTTATAAAAATATGTGTATTTGAACAACGCATTCAGATCATCGTGCTGCACAGGTCGATAGGCATATCCCAGTACTGCCTCGGTAAAGTCCCCATTATAAAATTCCCCCAACGAGCTTTCGCTGACTGAATGATTCAGCTTGGTAATGAAACGCCAGTCCGGATTGACCTGGTATTTGAGACTATTGCGCATAAAAAAGGTAGTGCGTTCGGCAAAACTGGAATCCAGCTGTTCTGTTTCATCTATGCGGTATTCATAGGAGCCAGCATAGGTCAACAAGTTACTCTTGTATCCCACGCGTAAACCCAGTGCATTTCGACGTGTCTCTGCATCGGTAATGTTGTCTCTGAGATTACCAACATCCAGATTTGCGCCAAAGTTCCAGCGGTCCGTCACCGCCAAATCGAAACCCATAGAATGCATCAGGCCGGTCGGAACATCGCCATGCGAATATTTCTCTTCCATATAAATGCTGGCACTATCGGAGTATCTGGTCTTGAAGCCTGTTGCCAGGTTACCGATGCGTGAGCGTACACCATTATCGGTACGTTCATTTTCCAGCGCATAATTTGTGTAGATATTGGTACTATCCGTCATACGGTAGTCTGTGCCAAACATAGCACCGTTACCAAAATCACCGCTGGATAATTCACCTGTCAACTTGAACCGGTCTGTAACGCGATAATCGCCACCTACGCCGACACGTCCATTTTCATCACGGTTGCCATTGGTTGAAATAGTATCCTGGACATAGCCATACATGGCCCAGTCTTCATTTGAGTTATATCCAAGGCGCAGCTGAGCATCAGTGCGTTCACCCTGTGATTGTGTTGGGGGTACGACCGGTGAATTGTCGGTGCGCTCATCCATGCGAACACCGGCGCTTAGTTCAAACTGGTTATCCAACTTATAACCAACATTAAGTTCGGTCGCACTGGTCTCCAGTGCATTTTCCTGCTTTTTGTTGTCATTCTTTACACGAACATTAAAATTATCTGCAATCGGCATAGCCAGGCTAAAACCTGACTGGCTCGTATCTGTATTCGTTAGCAGCCCCGGGGCAGAATAGCCTGCATCAAGCTCCTGGTTATACAGAGTCACATTACCTTCTACTTCATCGATAAGATCGCCAAGCCGAATGGCAACATCTATACGCTGTCCGTCCGCCTCAACATTCGGACCAGTAAGCGGTGTGAATTCATTGAATTCGAAACCACCATCATTCGATGTACTTGCAGAAGATAACTGACCTTCAGTTGTAGACTGTTCCAGTTTTATCCAGGTACCTGCGTTCAAGCGCCAGGTAACATCCACACCGTTCAGGTTTGACTGCTCACCACTGCTTTCCTGGTTTTCCGAGGTTAAGCCGAGTTTAAAATTGTCATTAACCCAGTAGTGAAGGCGGCCACCCGTGGCGATATCATCAATGTCATCGAAGCCGGGTGTATACTCATAACGTGTAATCAGGAAAGCCTGATTTCCACCACTGTCTCCACTATCAACCAGCATGTCATCCGCGACAATGGCCGACAGCGGTTCATTCAACATAATTCGGCCCTGTAGATAGTCGATATCATAGTCGAGACCATGGGCCAGTTCCTTCACGCCAATAACCAGCCCGGATACGCCATCACGTATTTCAATCCGAATACGGTCTGATCCGGGAAGAATATCCTGGTGCCGAAGGTAATAAAGTGAACCACTGGTGCCACGGAACTCGTCACGACCTGCTACTGTTCCAGGCTCGGCCGCAAATACATTCAGCTCAAACTGACGATCACCAAATGCAGTTGCACTATCAGTTCCATAATTGAGGTTAGCTCCATAAAGACTGCGATCGATTTGTGACAGCGTGGTATCGAGGTAATCGACGTCGAAATTACCCCACATGCCATAATCATCATTCTTTTCTGCCTTGAAATACAACTTACCAGAGGTCGGTGCATCTTCTTCCACCGTGCTGTCGTCACCGTAGGTAGAATAGTAATAATCCGGATCAATGCGTCGGAATACCGAATCGGGTGCCTTGTTGAGGAAATTACTGAATATCTCATTGAGCGGGCCTTCACGTGTATCGGCACTGGATGTGATTGTCCAACCACTGTCGATGCGACCCTTGGTATAGTAAGCCAGGCGACCGTCGAAATTCAGATCGTTGTCATAATGGGTTTCGTCGCCGGTAACCAACTGTGCCGGACCATTAGTGCTGTCTGTCGCCGCAGTCAGGTCGGCGATACCAACATAAAACCAGTCATTGCGTTCCATCTCAAGGTCACGCAACCAGACTCGTCCATTGCCGTTTTCATTAATCACCGCCAGTTCTACGGTATGCAGGCCACGCGGTACGATAATTTCGGCACCAAACTCTCCACTTTCGCTGACCGGAATGTCCTGTCCTGCAAACCAGACGCGATGACCCTGTGGCACATTTTTGCCATACACATTGACTGTACCACCGTCTATTGCAATGTTATTTACATACAGACGGTTTTCGCCATAACCCACCAGGCTTTCATTTTCGATATCGCTATCTGCGATCGAGGTTGCAAGCTCATCCACAACCCAAAAACGCTGATCGGTGGTTTCATCGAAGTTGCCTTCCTTGTCGTAGACACGCAAAACGTACTTCATCTCAAGGCGTGGCGCCATATAGGACGACATATCATATTGCCACTCACCCTTTCCGTCCTGATCCAGCGGTATTACCCTGATCGGTTCATCGCGAATTGATTGTGCCTTACTAAAAATTCGAACTTCGGCGCGATCAAAATAGGACTTGTAGTTACTGTACAAACGAAAATTGACCTGATTCTCAATAATATCCGTTTCGACATCATCAAGAATACTGATAACATTTGGCCAACCTACTACGTTCAGGCGTGGCTTGGTTTGCAGATTATCAAACTTGAAGTGCACACTGGCTTTATCCAGCGCCACATCGGTACAGCGCTGCACATCTGGAATACTCTTATTGGGATCATTTAACGGCTGACCATCAACAGTAATCCGCATCAGGTTAAGTGCAAACGGGTTCTTCGGATCAACATTGCGATCGAAACGCTTTATCTCCAGACCTTCGCTGTCTTCCATGACTGCCAGCTCATCATAAACAACCTTGACCTCCACCCTGGATTGATCAAGTTCTACGAACCCCGTATTGACCACATCATGTGACTGTACATAACCGTGCCCNNCATAGACCATTGCGGTACGACGATCCAGCCGCTCATTTTCGATATAACCGACAAACTTAAGGCGCACATTACCTTTTTCCTGTATCTGATCCATAACCCGTTGCAGGCGTTGCGCATAACCGGGCGGAATAACCGGTTGACCATTTTCAAAGTAGACCGGCTTGATTTCACCATCCGGTGGATTGTATTCGCGTTCCACTGTATCTGCTGCGGATTGGTCCGGACAGATTTGTGGCTCACCGGTTAACTCTTGCAAAGGATCATCATGCCAGAATTCGACTTCAATACGGCGATTCAGTGTACGTCCTTTTTCAGAGTCATTGGTCGCAATCGGGTTACTTGCGCCTTTTCCATCGCTACTGATTGCAGTATTTGGCAAACCCATCGCCTCCTGCACTGCGATGGCAATGCGGCGTGCCCGTGCCTTTGACAGTCCGATATGATCGCCATAAATACGCGCATCACGGCCGGATAATGGAATGTTATCGGTATAGGCAATAAATCGCATTTGCACGTTGGATTTGCTGCGCAAGTTCTGCAATGCCTGTTGCAACTGTCGCAAATAGGTTTGTGGAATCCGGGTTAAACCCTCGTCATAATTAAAAGGCGGGACCAGATTTTTAAGTTTCGAACGTCGGGAGAAACCTTCCTTGTAACGAACTTTACATAGTGTTTCAACACGACACACCTTGATGAGTTTGGTTTTTTCATCAAGCTCTACTTCTTTGTCAACCAGCTTTTCCTTGACCTCGTCATACCATACCTGCACTTCTACCCGACGGTTTTGTCTGCGGCCTGCCTCGGTATTGTTGGTTGCTACTGGCTGTGTTTCTCCCATACCTTCATAAGATATTGCCTCGGGTGGTAAACCAAGTGCCTGCTGGAAAAACTCAGCGGTAATACCGGCGCGCTCTTTCGATAACACCATGTTATCTCCGTAGCGTTCTTTTGCTTCACCGGTCAGCTTGACGTTATCGGTGTGGCCAACAAAATGCACACGCACATTGGCACGGTCGCGCATCTTTTCGAGGACATTACGTAATTGCTCGACATATTCCGGCTGGATGTCTGCCTCGCCGGATTTAAACAATATGGCTGGTACCAGTCCTTTTAGTTTCTTGGTCGTAATATCCTGTTCAACGACTTTCTTTATCTCGGTTTGTGGATCCGAACTCTGCTCTTGCAAAGCATCGTTTCGCCACTGCAATAGCATACCGGCATCCTGGCTCATATTTTGCTCGGTATTTTCCCCTAGCACGTTGGTAAGAAAAGCACCGCTACCGTTATCAACGGCCATGTCAACTGGAGCATCATCTGCATGGCTAGACGACACAGCCAGGATCAGCAACACCATCAACAGGCACAATATCAGTGATTGCTTGAATGAGCTGTCGTACAACACACGCATCAATCAAGCCCTCCACCACCGGCCGGGCTACCGTTGCGCCAGAATATCTCCTGTTCTATTACGAGTTTGTAGTTGTCATCATCTACCCATTGCTGTTTGATCAGGTCACTTAAGGTTTCCAGTCTGTCCTCGACCAGGCCTTTTTCTTCCACATCGCCTAGATAGGTGATTCTCAGTATCGATGGTGCCTTGCGTAATTCCTCCAGTAGCAAGCTCACCCGGCTCATCCAGTGCTGACGTATCTGATCAGAGTCTTTTTCGAATACCCCATCAGCAACATCTAGCCTGACAACACGATGCACGGTTGCACCAAAGTTAAACCTGATCATCTTGCCGCGCGTGACTCGTTGCACACGTGGATTTTCTGTGGTCACACGGAACCCTGACGGTAAAGTGCGTTCATCCAGTTTCAGGATAAAGTTACTGCCACGCACTTCATCCGGCGTGACGGCACAGGTAATGTGGAAACGCCCATAGTTGTCAGTAGTGACCAGCAAACCTCTTGCAGTCGCCACACGTACACCCTGTAAACCGGGCTCATTCTCGTCCTGGTGACCATTCAGGTTCTTGTCATCAAATACCTTGCCAATCACGTCAGAACAATCAAATGTCGGGTCGGGTACTACCCGCACCGTTGCCGTAGCTTGCTCAGATATGTTGGCATTGAGCGGAAAACTAAAGACTTGTGCACGGTTGACATATTCGCCTTCCTGCACACCCGCACCCACGACCAGTAACAACTTGACGGTGTACTGCGCATTCACATCAATCGTCGGTATTAACCAGCCGAGTTGCAGTCCATTGATGACAGGCTCAACTGCAACACCTTCAAGGCGTGCTGAACCGGCAACATACTTGAATCCAGCCGGTATGTTGTCAAACAAGGCTACATTGGTTAGTGGTATTGGGAGGGTGTTTTGAATTGTTATGGTATAGGGAACCAGTTGGCCACGACTGACATTGATCATGGACGACACTTTAGTAAGTCCAACTGCCAAGGACAGATCTGGATCGATCGGTAAATGGTTATTGAATAGTTGGCTCGCACCCGCCTCGCCGTCAGCCGGGTCTGAATCGGTATCAAGCGTCAGGTGCAGGTGGTAACGTGTGCCTGGCGCACTTGCATCAATGGCCAATGACGGTGCAGTCTCAAATGCCTGTACTTCACAGCTGTTAGCGGTAGCTGGTACAGCATCAATGAGGTTACCCAGGCAGGCCGGCACCGAGAAGGCGGCCGTTGCAGCATTACTGGTTGCCGGAATAATTCTTGATTCACCCGCGACATAGTTACCCGCAGGTGCAGTAACGTTTACGAAATAGTTACCACCTGGGGGACATTCAGCCTCACTGAAGTTGATATCAAACTTGTAGTAACCATTTGTCAGTGTAACCTGGCCCTGTTGTGCCAGATCATCAAAACAGGTAGCAGGCAAGGCGTTACCGGTCTGCGCATTGAACATGGTAAGCGTTGCGCCGGCAATCGGTGTGCGCAAGACAGAATCATAGACAACGCCATTTGGATCAATCGGCAGATTGAGATTCGGTATAATGCTGCTCGGATTGACGGTAAAGTCCGTAATGTAGTGCAGACCATTTATGTAAGGTGAATCTGCAATTCCCAGTTTCGCTGTACTACTGGTGGTGCCAGGTTCGACAAAGCGCAGCGTGAATTGCTGCAACGTAATATAGTTCGGTGGCACACCGCCCAGCTGGTAAGTACCATCGCTGCCTGTGGTTGTCGAACCGATGAGTGTATTTTCACGGAACAGTTGTACTGTCCAGCCGGGTAACACACGTTCGTTGGCGTCAAACACGTTATTGAAGTTGGCGTCATGCCAGACGCGACCTGACAGGGTACCTACACCAGCCACAGCACCCACTCCGATAGAAACACTGGCACTTGCAGTCTGCGTTGCCAGGTTCCATGTTACAACGCCGGTATTTGTCAACGTGGTGCCAATCAGTAGTGCGTTATCGACAATGACACGGAAGCGTAACGTTGCGGTTTGTCCGGGTGGTAACGGGCCGTAATTCGACGAGTAGTCGGCGGTGATAGTCGGTGCCGAGTAACTGGTACCGGTAGCTATACCATTCAGCGTGGCGGAACCGGCAACAAAACTCATCTGAGCAAGGTTGATATCATCTGTGATGATGACGTCATAGGCCGGTACCGTACCAACATTGGTAACCGTCACTTCATATTCGAGCACACTGGCAGGTAGCGCCGCGCCACCGCCTACGACCGATACCGTCTTGGTAATGCCAAGTTCCTGCCCATCGCCGATAGTAATCAACGTTGGCTGATCACCATTACTATCATCCCCATCAGCGTCCGTTAGTTCATCTGGCAATTCATTACTGGAGACCACACCCTGATTAGTGATCACATCACCTGGATTACCACTGATAACGAGCACATCAAACTCAACAACGGCTGTACCTCCAGCGGACATGTAACCATTGCCTGCAGTAGGTAAAGGTGGTGTTTGATCAGAAGAACTGACGTCTATACCCGCAATTAGGGGAGACGTACCACTATCTGGTACTGATTCGCCATTGAGATAGACCGTGTTGGTCAAGAACGATGTATCATTCGGAAGGTTATCGGCCAGCCTGACGCCGGTTGCTGGCACGGTCGAATTATTGGTAATCGTGATGGTGTAACGCAGCGTATCACCCACGTCGACCTGGCTATTCGAATTCGCGTCATTGAGTAGTTGTACAGTCTTCTGCGCATCAACCAGTGGCAGGGCACCAACAATATCAAGTGTCGGGTCATTCACAGTGACCGTAGCCGGATCATCGGACGGCGTTTCAGCAAAAGGCAGACCGCCTGCCCCCTGTCCATTCACATAGGCCTGATTCGCGATGATCGTGCCATCGAGCACATCCGCGTTAACGACAACCTCGAATACAATCGTTGCGACATTACTGGTTGTTGCGCTCGGATCGGCACGCATATAGCCTGCTGTATCATCCGGCGCAGGCGCATTGATTAAAATACCGGATTCAAGCGGTGACACACCACCATCATCTACTCCGCCTACTTTAATGCCATTAAGGAAAGTTGAGTTGGCAAGATAAGTCGTGTTCGCAGGCACCAGGTCACGCAGGGTGACATTCACAGCATCTTCGTTACCGATATTTTTTACGGTAATGGTGTAGCGAAGCGTATCGCCCGGCAACAACACAGATGCTGAACCAGTCAGATCAGTAGATACCTTTTCTACCTGGAACTGTGGCGCCGAGACGATGGTAATAGTCGTAGGATCATTATCGCCAGGCACTGCCGGGAAATTATCATCGCTCAGTATCGGTGCGAGATTCGGTACTTGCAAAGATGCCTGGTTTTGTACAACCACACCGTTGTTAATTGGTGTCGTCAGGGTTATCTCAAACGTAATAACAATAGTTTCATTTGCGCCTAAGGAAATATTTCTGACATCTAACAATCCAGTTCCATAGGTACCACCGTTAGCATTGCTATTTGTGGTGTCACTAGTCGCAGGCGCACTGATATTTTGTAGCGATCCCGCGTCAAACCACGCTGTGCCTGATGTATTGAGCGCTTCGATATCATCGACGAGGCTGAGATTGTTAACCGGGAAATTGCTCTGGTTTTGTATGCTGATGGTATATTGCAGCGTGTCTTCGGGTGCCGCCTGGCCGGCAACTGCACCTGGTGCCAGGCTTGTGACTGTCTTGCTGACAGCAATGACGGGCGCTTCGGTTGTCAGGGTATGTGCATCTTCATGATCAACAACGTTTGTCGTGCCATTGGTCAGTGTGCGTGTATAAGTGCGCGCCGAACCAGTCGCACCGCTACCAGCAGTATCAATACCAAACCACTCTGTGGCACCGGCAACATTGGTCAAGTCAACGCCCGGAACTGAATCGGTATCCAGGTAGGCATCGTAAGTAATGATCAAACGATTGTCCGNNATCGGTGTCAGGTCGTTTTGTGTTATTTGTGCAATGATGTTTGTTGGTGGTGTGTCATCGCACATGCCGCCGGGCGACGGATTCGGAATAAGATCAGAAATGGTGGCATCGTAGGCCGTTGCATTCCCCGCGTTATGTATATTCAGGGTATAGTTACCGGCTACACCTACGCGCAATGTCGGTGGGCCGGTCTTTTGCATGGTCAGCGCGGGTTCGATAATGGTTACCGTGACAACGTTACTGGTAAGCGCCGGCTGGGTGGGGCCACCTGCCGTAAAGGCATAGGTATACGAGGCCGTATTATCGATACTGACGCCCTGCTGTGCGCCAACAACATCTCGTACTACTGCGCGCACCTCAATGATTGCCTGCTGCCCGGCAGGTATCTGGGAGATCAAAACATCAACCTGGCCGGTCGTTAAATTACTGTTATCTGTAACACCAATCCCGCCACCACTAACAGTTGTGCTAGTGAGTTGCAGATTGGCATCAAGCACGTCGGTGACATTGACGTCATAAAAGTCCACTGTACTTGGTGAGCCTGGCACGCTTATCTGGTAAACAACCTCCTCGCCGATGGTGACAACCGGGTTGGCTGGTGGCGGAGATATGAGTGTTTTTGCAGGAACTGCACCGGTATATAAAGTTGTACTTGCTGTATTACTTGGGCCGTATGTTTCGCGAACACCGATTACCCCACCTGCAATTGGGGACCATTCATCATCAAATGAATAATAAAGTGTTGCGGTGGCTGCATTACTGAGGCTGATGCCCGACGCAATCCCGGCGTCTGCCTGCACGGTATAGGTAATGCGTAAAGTCTCACCTGCCGGGATTGTGTAAGCATCAGGAACACCCGTATCGAAATTCCATGTCAGCGTACGAGTACCTGCATCATAAGAAGGTGCAATGATCGGTAATGCTGTTGCAGCAGTAACAAAATTTATACCAGTAGTATTTACTGTTGTTGCATCCAGACCTACGGGCAATACATCTTCTAGCACAGTATCGTAGGCTGGCCCTGCTCCGTTATTAATGATATCGATCGTGTAGGTGATGGACTCGCTACCAACGATGACGGCATCGCCGCCGGCGGGTGATGCGAGTTTATTTACCGAAATAACCGGCTGCAGCACATTGACGACCGTATCGTTATCAGACAGCGTAACCTGACCGGTACCCGCGTCATAGGTCATACTAATAACATTGTTCAGCACAGTGCTGGGGGTTTGCGTCAGCACGTTATCCAGTACACGCGCGCGGTAAACGATAACGAAATTATCACTGTTACCATCATTCGGCTGGTTCGTCACATTACCGAGGTTCCAGGTAACTGTTGTCGGACCGGTTGTCGGATCACCTGCTTCGATGATATTTGCCGCAGTGATGTCTGCATGAACAAACGGTGCTACTGCTGTATACGGAGATGGTCCGGTATTCCCATTGATACTGACCACACCCGCGAAATCCAGTCCTTGCGGCAAGGTATCAACCAGTTGCAGGTTACCGAGCGTGCCTTCCGGTATAGACATCGTCAACGTGTATTCGACAATATCGCCGACACGCACATCGTCATCTGTACTGATGTAGGTATCAGCGCTGCGTATCTTGTTTATCGTGGCTGGGAGATTTGGCGTGGTGACGGTTTCAACCACTGCGGCGGTAATATAATCATTAAGACCACCAGCGCCATCGGCACCATTACGTTCGCCGCTGGTCTCGCCATCCTGGCTAGACCACTCCACAACAACGCTGTTATTTAGTGTCTGACCAGGTAATACGCTATCCGACACACGCACGTCGTATTCAATCGTAATACTGGTACCGGCAACAATATCGATGTCCGATGCGACTGAACTACCGAGACCCCATTGCAGTACTTGCGGGGTAGTAATGCCGTCACCGATAATGTCTGGTGCAGCAATAATGTTGTCAGCACTGATACCTGAGCCCACTGTAACCGTCGGGTTGCCAACGTATATCAAACCGGTATCGAGACTGTCTGTCAGAATGACATCAAACACATCCGAATTATTAGCGCCACCGCTTGCTGTCAGCACTACTGAATAGCGAATAATATCTCCGGGTGCTGGAGTAATGTTATTTGCTGTTTTGGTGACCGTCGCAATATTGGGTTCTAGTACTGTCATACTGGCGGTGGTGCTACCACTGCCATTTGTTTGCGATGCATTATTACCGTTGACACGGTTATAGGTGTAGGTAGCCGTGTTGGCATAGGTTAACCCGGCCTGGTTTGTCAACGTATTGGAGAGTTCAACAGTGACATCAATGACCGCCTGGCTTCCAGCAGGAATATCTATCCCGGTCGCCGTATCCTCGAGCACCAGCGAAGTGGCAGTGCCCGTGTTGGTTAAAGTCCAGCTACCACCCGATACAACAGACGCACTAACGAAACTCAAATCTGCGCCAGTTGCTGCCAGGTTATCCAGTATTCGCACATCGTACAGTGGTACATTCACTGGCGAGCTTGGCACCGTAATGCGATAGGTAAACTGATCGCCAATCGTATGGCTAACCTGTACCGGATTGGTTTTCAACAGGGCGCCCGGGCTTTGAATCAATACATCGGTACTATCGGGGGAGGATGTTGGATCTGCCGGATCATGTACCCCGTTTACGAACGGGTCATCACTGGAATCAGAAAAAGGCGGTGGCCCCAGTGCATTTGCTAATGCCTGGTTGGTAACAACCGTGCCATTTGTTAAACCGGGTAACAGCTGGATTTCAAACTCAACCGCCAGTTCTTGTGGTGGCGTGAGGTTAAGCGGTGGTGGATTACCAAATATTCGGAGTAAGCCGGTAGTATTATTAAAATCCCAGGCGGCGCCAGCACCTGGCGGCACCACCATGTTGAACGTCGTTAGATCAAAAAACGTGGGATCCAGTACGTCACTGAAACTAACGTTATCAATGATTTCTGTGAAGTTGAACAAACGTACTCGATAACGCAGCGTATCACCCGGTGCTGCAGTAGTAGCCGGGTTAGTTCCTGTCGTTATGTTCTGTACTGTTTTTTGAAAAAGATAGCCAGAC
>DJMK01000141.1 GCA_002436485.1 Proteobacteria bacterium UBA6492 | reverse complement strand
GTCATGTACAGGTCACCACGTTCTTCACCGTGGTATTCGTAAATATGTGTTTCCACGATCGAATCTACCGGGCACGATTCCTCGCAGAAGCCACAAAAAATACACTTGGTCAAATCGATATCATAACGCGTGGTACGACGTGTCCCGTCTTCGCGCATTTCCGATTCAATCGTGATCGCCAGCGCCGGACAAACAGCCTCACACAACTTGCACGCAATACAGCGTTCTTCACCGTTGGGATAACGGCGTAACGCATGCAGACCACGAAAGCGCGGAGACACGGGCGCCTTTTCGTCCGGGTAATGCAAAGTAACCTTGCGCGTAAAAAAGTGACGGCCCGTGATGGCCATGCCTTTCATCAGCTCAAGTAAAAACAGACTTTTAAAGAAGCGGACTAAACCCTGCATTCTTAAAATCTCCTCAGGACCACCAGGGTCCAACCTTGCCCAGAACAAAACCGCCCACTACGAGGATCCAGACAATCGTAATGGGAATAAATACCTTCCAGCCCAGACGCATGATCTGGTCATAGCGATAACGCGGGAAAGTCGCACGAAACCACAGGAATAAAAACAGGAATATAAAAATCTTGAACAGGAACCAGAAGATACCCGGTATCCATGCCGTCCAGGCATCCAGATCAATGCCCAACCATAAAAAGTCATGCACACCCTGGAACGGTGATAACCAGCCACCCAGGAACATAATGGCTGCCAGTGCCGAAATCAGGATCATGTTGGCATACTCTGCCAGGAAGAACACGGCAAAGGTCATGCCCGAATATTCAACATGGAAACCGGCAACGATCTCTGATTCACCTTCCGCTACGTCAAACGGCGCACGGTTGGTTTCAGCAACACCCGATATAAAGTAAACCAGGAACAACGGCAGCAACGGCAGCCAGTACCAGTTCAACAGGCCATATTCCCCGGATTGTCCACGTACTATTTCACCGAGGTTCATGCTGCCAGCCGCCATCAGGACACCGACCAGGGCAAAGCCCATGGCGATTTCGTAGGAAACAATCTGTGCGGCAGAGCGCATGGCACCCAACAGTGCATACTTTGAATTGGATGCCCATCCTGCAATGATGACGCCATACACACCCACTGAGGTAATCGCCAGGACGTATAACAACCCGGCATTCATGTTCGATAATACCTTGGTGGCATCAAACGGAATCGCTGCCCATGCAGCAACGGCACTGAGCAGGGTAATCACCGGCGCGATCACGAACAGCACCTTGTTGGCACCGCTTGGAATAATGATTTCCTTGAAAATTAGCTTGAACATGTCGGCCCAGGGTTGCAGCAAGCCTTTCCAGCCAACCTTGTTAGGGCCAATGCGCACCTGCATGGAACCAATCACACGACGTTCCAGCCAGGTGGTATAAGCAACCGCCAGGAACAACGGCAATACGATGGTCAACGCGCCGGTTAACGGCATTGCCCAGAAGTAAAGGTCGACGACATCATTCCAGCGCTGCATTATCCAGTCCATTGCGCCTACCCCTCACTCACTTCAACGGAACCATAGCTTTCACCCAGTTCCATGCTGCTGGCAACGCCGGTCGGAATAAACGCGCAATCATCAGGTATCGCGTCTTCTATATATAGAGGCAGGGAAACGCGGTGGTTGCTTTGCATTACCACCACGGAATCATTACCGGTAATACCCAGTTTCTCTGCAGTTGTGCTGTTGACCACGATCATATTAGACAGGGCATCATCCGTTGCTTGCAGTGCCGCGGCACGGCGCACGATATTGTCCGTTGCATACATGGCACGGTGGCCAATGCGGGTCAGCTCAGCCTTGTTGCTTTCTAGCTGCGGCGCAACGATCTCACTGCGAGAATCGGCATGAATGTCACTGGTCAATCCATCCAGCTCATCACGAATCTCTTCCGAACTGAGGTAGTCAAACCCGTCGAGCTTGAGGAAGTTACCCATCACACGTAAAACCTTCCATGCAGGTCGCGCTTCTGCCAGTGGTTTCACACATCCGCTAAAACTTTGCCAAACGCCAGTAGCGTTAACGAATGTACCGGACGTCTCGGTAAACGGCGTAACCGGTAACAGTACGTCGGCATAATCACGCATGCTGTTGCTAACAAACGGTGTCAGGCTAATGACGAAATCGGCGTTCTTCATTGCGCCCAGCGCTTCGGCTGAATCGGAACAATCCAGTTCGGGCTCACAGTTCAGCAGGATAAATGCATTCATGTCTTCACTGATCATTTGCATGACATGCTTGCCAGTGTCCACACTTTCGCCCGCCGGGCCACGATGCGGAACGGCGCCGGCTAACCAGGCACCTGCACTGTTGGCGCCGGGTGATAAATAGCCCAGCGTGGCACCGGATAACTCGGAAACGGCATTGGCCAGGCTACGAATCGCAGCAAAGTTCGGGTTAGCCATGGCATGAATACCGATAAGCACGGTTGCCTTCTCTGCTGCCTGCAAATCATTTGCCATCGTCTTGTGGGCATCGCCTGGTTTCGCTGACTTCACGACATCAGCGATCGCAGCAGGTACTGGCTTACTCGAAACTTCGGCCAGTGCCTTGACTACGGCCGCCAGTTCGCTGGCGATGTCGAGAGGATGTGCAACGACATTAGCAGACAGGTCGTAATTAAATTCATATTCAACGCTGTTAATCGCGCTAATCTTTGCACCTGA
The DNA here is from genome assembly GCA_002436485.1 of Proteobacteria bacterium UBA6492. Lineage (GTDB taxonomy): Bacteria > Pseudomonadota > Gammaproteobacteria > UBA6429 > Thiohalophilaceae > UBA6492. The sequence continues at coordinate 614 of DJMK01000141.1, read as the reverse complement.
TCGGGCTGCCTTGCGTAACCGATGGTTGATGATAGGTTGATCCTTGCGCGTATAAGAACCGATCAACAAACCCGCGTTGATTGTTTCCAGGTCTGCAATACTTTGCCCAAGATACGGAAATACCGGCGCACTATCCTGATCACTGAAATCCATCTGCAGCAAGCGATGATCAATGTTGTTGCTGCCCATTGCGCGCAGTAATTTCTGTAACAGGTAGAATTCTTCGGTGGTGCTGATCGGTGCAGCCAGTGCACCAAGCTGATTGGCACCACTATTCTGTAGCACACGTTGCAAACCTTCGGTTGCGTAACCCAGTGCTGTTTCCCAGTCGACGGTTTTCCAATCATCGCCCTGTTTTATCATGGGCTGTTGCAGACGATCGTCACCATTGAGTGCTGCATAACTGAAACGATCACGATCCGACAACCAAACCTCGTTAATGCTTTCATTCTCGCGCGGTATCACACGCATCACCTTGTCACGGCGCACTTCAACATGAATATTTGAACCGGCACAATCATGCGGCGCGATGCTATCGAACGAGGTATTTTCCCAGGGACGACCCGTGTATCGATACGGCTTTGATGTCAATGCACCTACCGGGCATAGGTCGA
>DJMK01000198.1 GCA_002436485.1 Proteobacteria bacterium UBA6492 | reverse complement strand
GTGGTGCGCATGGCAAGCGAAGATGTTGGCAACGCCGATCCGCGCGCATTGACATTAGCCTTGCACGCCTGGGATGTACAGGAAAGGTTAGGGCACCCTGAAGGAGAACTGGCACTGGCACAGGCAGTTTTATATCTTGCCTGTGCACCAAAGAGCAACGCCGTTTACAAGGCTTACAATACCGCGCGTGATGACATCAAACAGCATGGAAGCCACGAAGTGCCCATTCATTTGAGAAACGCACCGACACGCCTTATGCAAGAGCTGGGATATGGCAAGCGCTATCGTTATGCGCATGATGAGCCACATGCTTATGCAGCAGGCGAGCGATATTTCCCGGATGATATGCCCGTACGCAATTACTATGACCCGACCGAGTTCGGGTTGGAACAACGCATCAGGGAACGGCTGGCTTTTCTGCGATCGCTGGATGAGAAATCATCAAAGCGGTAAGTTTTATGCCTTGTTAAAACTCAAGTACAATAAGTGACTTTTAAACCGGGGAATACATTGCAACAATTATTACTGATTGCCGCAGGGGGTGCCGCAGGCGCAGTATTACGCTTCGCCGTATCCAATGGCGTTCATATGTTCGCTGGCCGTAACTTTCCCTATGGCACATTAACGGTGAATGTTACCGGCTCCCTGTTAATCGGCTTGCTGTATGTATTACTAACCGAGCGTTTAGCCATATCGGCTGAATGGCGTGCCGTACTGATTATCGGTTTCCTGGGTGCATTTACCACCTTTTCCACTTTTTCGATGGAAACCTATAACCTGGTTGAGAATGGTGCGATCATGAAGGCCTTCATGAATATATTACTGAGCGTAACCATGTGCTTGATGGCAACATGGTTAGGTGTTGTCATTGGGAGACAATTATGACGGAAGTGACCATGGTGCGAATTTACCTCACCGAGGGAGAAAGTCAGTTACAGACACTTTTGAAACGGCTGCGCGACTGGGAAAAGCTCAGCGGCGTTACCGTTTTTCGCGGCATTTCAGGTTACGGTGATTCAGGTGTTATTCATGGCAGCAATCTGCTCGATTTATCACTCAACCTACCCATTGTGATTGAATTCTTTGACGAAACCGGGAAAATCGATCAGATATGGGATCATCTCAACGAGTTAATCAAGCCAGGCCACATGATTCGCTGGCAAGCACAAATCAATAAATAAAAAAGGTTTACCCATGCTGGATCCGAAGTATTTACGACAGGAACTTGAACAAACTGCAGCAGCGCTGGCGCGAAGGGGTTTTACCCTAGATACCAATACAATTGCGGAGCTTGAAGAGAAACGCAAGACCGTACAGGTCACTACACAGGAATTACAGGCCGAGCGTAACAGTAAATCGAAAAATATTGGCAAGGCAAAGTCCCAGGGGCAGGACATTCAACCCTTGCTTGATGAAGTTGCCAATCTTGGCGATCGTTTAAAAACAGCTGAAGAAGAATTGCAACGCATACAACAGGAACTGGACAGTATTCTGTTAACTATTCCTAATATTCCTGACGCATCTGTTCCAGATGGCAAAGATGAAAATGATAACCAGGAAGTCCGCAAGTGGGGTGAACCAAGACAATTCGATTTCGAACCCAAAGACCACGTCGACGTCGGCGAGAAGCTTGGACAAATTGATTTTGAAACGGCTTCAAAAATTACCGGCTCACGCTTCGTGCTTATGAATGGGCCAATGGCGCGACTGCATCGCGCGCTGATTCAGTTCATGCTGGATTTACATACAACCGAACATGGTTATACAGAAACTTACGTGCCCTATATCGTAAATGCAGACTCGTTGCACGGCACTGGACAGTTGCCTAAATTTGAAGAGGACTTGTTCCAACTTGAGAGTGAACAGGCTTTCTACCTGATACCTACCGCGGAAGTGCCCGTGACCAATATTGTACGTGACGTTATCATCGATGATGATTACATGCCTCGCAAGTTTGTCTGCCACACGCCGTGTTTTCGTAGCGAGGCTGGCTCGTATGGCAAGGACACACGCGGCATGATCAGGCAACACCAGTTCGAAAAAGTCGAGCTGGTACAGGTAGTACGACCGGAAGACTCCTGGCAAGCGCACGAAGACTTGACCGCGCATGCCGAAGAGGTATTAAAACGCCTCGAGTTACCTTATCGCGTTATGAACCTGTGCGCAGGTGATATGGGCTTTTCCGCTGCAAAAACATACGACCTGGAAGTATGGCTGCCCGGTCAGCAAAAATACCGCGAGATATCGTCATGTAGTAATTTTCTGGATTTCCAGGCCAGGCGTATGAAAGCACGCTGGCGTAATCCGCAAACTAATAAACCTGAACTGGTGCATACACTAAACGGATCCGGACTTGCTGTTGGTCGTACACTGGTGGCTATTATCGAAAATTATCAGGATGCCAGCGGCAGGGTACATGTCCCGTCCGTATTACAACAGTATATGGCCGGGATTACAGTAATCGAATAANNCCAATAATGGGAACAATGTAGCCCATCCAGTCCTGCATCGTGCCCTTGGGTGAATTTTTTATCGCGTGTCGCATGCGCGGAAATATGAAAATCAACATGGCCGCGAGAAAAACGGCTGATCCTATCTTGACCCAATCCATTCTATTTACCTCTTAACAACACTAAATAAAAAAGCCCCGTTTAACCGGGGCTTTTGTGTAACGCAAAGGCTTTGTTTAGTCGTCGCCGCTAAATGCACCGAGGAGGTGTAACAAGGCCTGGAACATGTTCAACAGTGACAGGAAAATACTGGCTGTTGCCATGATGTAATTGGTTTCACCACCATGAATAATTGATGAGGTTTCATACAGGATGAAGCCGCTCATGATGAGGATAATGGCAGCATTGACAACCAGGAACAGGACCGGCATCTGCATGAAGATATTCAACAGCGCAGCACCAAGCACCACGAACAGGCCAACCATCAGGAAGCCACCCATGAAGCTGAAGTCCTTGCGTGTGGTCAGCGCATAAGCTGACAGGCCAAGGAAAATCACACCGGTGCCACCCAGGGCAGTCATGACGATACTGGGGTTTACAGTGAGGTAGTAGCTAAGCACTGGTCCAAGACCGAAACCAAGCAGGCCAGTAATCGCGAATATGACTGGTATACCAGTAGCCGAGTTTGCTGTACGAGGCAGAACAAACCACAGCATTACAATCGCCACGATATCAGCAACCAGTGCTGCACCATGGGAAATTCCCATTTGCACACCAACGAAGGCCATGACGGCACTGAAAACCAGGGTCATGGAGAGCAGGGCATAGGTATTACGCAGTACCTTGTTGGTCGCAAGGACCGATTCCTGGGTACGGGTAATTGTTTGATTGTCGTACATGTTTTACCTCTCTGTAATCAACGAATTCCTGACTAAATGACAACAGCATACCGAAATGGTTCCGAATAGCAACCCCAAAATAACCCTCCAAGTTGTTGTAAAAACTGGATTTTCCATGGCTTCTCCGGTATGCTGCGCAGCTCTTTCCAGTGCCCATTTGGCACTCCCCTTAGTTATGGGGACGGATAGAAAAACATTCAATATCAAGACGTTGGAAGGGTGGCTGAGCTGGTCGAAAGCACCGGTCTTGAAAACCGGCGAGGGGCAACCCTCCGTGGGTTCGAATCCCACCCCTTCCGCCATTCTTGACACCTGTTTGCTGCGTCGCTGCTGATTTACTCTCCATTTCCGTAGTGGCGCTACGTATAATCAGCATTGTCATACAAAAGAATGAATGCCTGGTTATGCCCTGGGGGGGCAAGCAGCGCAAAGGGGATAATTTTCATGATCAAACTGATGCTGGCAGACGACCATGACCTGGTACGCACCGGCCTGAAACGCCTGCTTGAAGACATCAGCGACTTTAACATCGTGGCTGAAGCCACCTCCGGTGATGAAGCTATTACCCTTGCACGTGAACATGCTCCTAATGTGATATTGATGGATATCAACATGCCCGGGATGACCGGCATCGACGCCTCGAAGAAAATCCTGCAACGCGACAAGGGCATCAAAATCATCATCGTGACGATGAACGAAGACGAAACAGTTGCGCAACGCCTGCTAAAAATAGGTGCGGCCGGCTATCTGACCAAAGGCTCGAGCATCAAGGAAATCGAACATGCAATTCGGGAAGTGCTGGCAAACAGGCGATACCTGACACCACAGATTGCACAGCAACTCGCTCTGGCAGGTACGCGCGACGAAGAAGCCTCACCGTTTGATGATTTATCAGAACGCGAACTCGAAGTAATGACCATGATCCTGGACGGTAAAAAAACCAACGACATATCTGACAAGCTTTGTCTCAGCCCGAAAACCGTCAGCACCTATCGCTATCGCCTGTATAGTAAGCTGAGCATCAAAAGCGATGTAGAGCTTGCTCGCCTGGCAATCCGTCATGGTATGTTGCACAAAGATGACAATTAGCCAACCAGCAAACGTTTGATGGAAAAACAACTGTTTGATCAAGATTGCACGCTGTGTCCGCGCCTCGCCCGACACCTGAGGCAGGTAAAAAAAGAATTCCCGGCATACCATGCACTACCGGTTGCACCTTTCGGTGTAAAAAACCCCAAACTACTCATTATAGGCCTGGCCCCGGGTATGCACGGTGCCAATGCGACCGGTCGTCCATTTACTGGTGACTATGCCGGTATTTTGCTTTACGAGACACTATATAAATACGGTTTCAGCAACAAACCCGAGTCTGTTGCACTAAATGATGGACTCAAGCTTAAACAATGCGCTATCACCAATGCGGTAAAATGCTTGCCGCCGGAGAACAAGCCAACAGGTATTGAAGTTAACACCTGTAACAATTATCTGGCTAGCGAACTTGCCAGGCTGAAAACAAATACCTGCATCCTGGTGCTGGGCGGCATTGCACACAAAGCAGCACTGAAAGCCATGCAATTAAAAATCAAAGACTACCCGTTCATGCATGG
>DJMK01000014.1 GCA_002436485.1 Proteobacteria bacterium UBA6492 | reverse complement strand
GCGATTGCAGGCTTCGCGAAACCGCGGTGACATTGAAATGGCCATGGAAGAGGGGCTAATGGAAGTTATCCCCCGTCTTGAGAAACGTACACATTACCTGGCTACTTTTGCCAATGTGGCAACACTCTTGGGGCTGCTTGGTACCATTGTTGGTTTGATACAGGCATTTACTGCAGTTGCTTCCGCTGATCCAGCCGAGAAAGCTGACTTGCTATCAGGCAGTATTTCGGTGGCGATGAATACCACTGCATTTGGCCTCATGACAGCCATTCCCTTGTTGCTTGTTCATTCTGTCCTGGTCACGAAGACAGCAAAACTGGTGGATAATCTTGAAAAGGCCGCCATAAAGTCAATCAATCTGATGATCAAAGACTAGGAGTCTGCCAGCATGCAAAGGCGTGGTTTACAAAGGCTGCATGAAGCAGAAGAGCTCAACATCACCGCATTTATGAATCTAATGGTCATCCTGGTGCCTTTCCTGCTCATTACAGCAGTATTTTCGCGCATGACCGTACTTGAACTTAATCTACCTGCACTGAACGCTAAACAACCAGAACAGGAGCAGGTCAAATTACAACTTGAACTGGTAGTACGCCAGGAGAGTTTTGATATCCAGGATAGCAACCTCGGACTGATTAAACGTTTTGAACGCAACCAAGGCGAAACTCGTTGGGAGCAATTCTCAGAACTATTAGTGGAAATAAAAGCTCGTTTCCCGGATGAAAAAAGTATTACCTTGTTGCTTGAGCCAGGTATCAAGTACAAAACGCTTATCAAGGTAATGGATCATGTGAGAAGTGCTGATGTGGTTAACGTACTTAGCGTTGAAACCGTGGAATTGTTTCCTGACATCTCTATAGGTGACGCTGTTGCTACTGCTAATGTCTCGCAGGAGGCACAGCAATGAAGAAATTAAAACTGTCAGGTCGCTCCAAGCGCATGCAGCACTTCAAAAGAATGCAAGGACGTGGAGGGCTTAACCTCGTCTCCCTGATGGATATTTTTACTATTCTTGTATTTTTTCTTCTGGTTAATTCAGGTTCCCAGCAATTACCATCGAGCAAAGACATGGCATTACCGACTTCTGTTGCCAAGAAAGTACCAAAAGAAACGCTCGTACTGGCCATTACTCATGATGCTATTTTGCTGCATGGAAGAAAAGTGATGGACATCAATACCGCCTTGGCAAACAAGGCGGCAGTATTACCCGATCTTAAGCAGGCATTGATTGATCAGTTGTCGCGACGAGTATTCATACAGGTAGATAAACAGCAGGGGCATGCCATCACGATCATGGGCGACGAAAATATACCTTATGAGCTATTGAGGAAAATACTGGCTACCTGCCGTCAGGCTAACTACACTCGCATTGCGTTTGCGGCGCACCAGGAAGCGAAGAGTTCCTAGTAAAATGAGTGTAGTGACATACCGGGACATCGCTTTAAACTGGTCGCCGCGTAATCGGCGTGATAACAGGTTTAATATTCTTGCCGTTTGCATGCTGGCTGGCTTTATGCTGTTTGGCTGGTTACTTGGCAAGATCGAAGTGCCAGAGGAAAAGCGCCAGATAAAAATTGAAGTACCTGAACGTGTAGCTAAATTCATACTGGAAAAGCCCAAGCCAAAGCCCAAACCAAAAAAAGTTGAACCGCCCAAGCCAAAGCCTAAACCTAAACCACGGGTGGAGCGAAAACAGCCGAAGAAAATTGTCAAATTGACCAAGAAGCAGGAAGTCGCACGAAAAAAAGCAGAAAAAAGCGGTCTTTTGGCATTAAGTAATGAGCTTTCAGATCTAATCGATACTTCATCAATCGATTCGATGGTTGGCAAGAAGATCAACAAATCGGTAAATGCGCAGCAAACTGCACGTGTCGATACGGACAAACTGACCAGTGAAGCGGGCAAGGGCAGCGGTGGCGTAAATGAGAAAACCTACATTGCTGGCGTCGGTAGTACAAAATTGACAGAACAGGAACGCGCTGTTGCCAGGCAATTGATCACATCCCGTGCTGTGAAAACAGGCGTACACACCAAAGACGGTACAACAGGGAAAAATGCACGAATCGGCAACTATCGCTCTGAAGAAGATATTGCCTACGTGATGGACAAGAATAAAAGTAAATTGCATGCCTTGTATCGACGTGCTCGCCGGCATAATCCGGGTTTAAAGGGAAAGATCGTGCTTGAAATAACGATATTGGCGAGCGGCAGGGTTTCTGCTGTACGCGTTAAGTCAAGTGAACTGAATGACCCGACACTGGAAGCGAGGTTGTTGGCTAGAATCAAACAGTTTGATTTCGGTGAAAGAAATGTCAAAACTGTGACTGTCACTTTCCCGGTGGAATTTTTACCGTCCTGATGATAGAAGGCAAGCAGTCAATGAAGTGGTAACCGCAGCTCTTGCTGTAGTATTGTGCCAAGTTCTTCGGAAAGCTTTCTAATTATTTCATAATCCAGCTGAGTGTCGCTGCTTACGTCGATGCAAATGCCGAAGATCAACATCTGCTCCGGGAGTATTGATAACGTTTCACCAAGTTGAATTGTTTCTGCCATACCAGTACGGTGAGTGGATAATCCGGATTGTTCAACAAGCAGATCATTTTTGTCGAGTAGAAGCAATTCCCCGAGCTTGTATTTGTTATCAACTGCATCAATTATAACTACGCAGCTGTTTGTCTCAAGTAATGACAGTAATCGAACGCCAGGCCTGTCGGTTTTCATAAATGTGAAGCGATGACCAGGTTCAGTGTGTTTGAGCTTCTTCTGAAGTTCGTCGACAAGTTGCCAGCCTGCCTGATCGGCGCCAAATGGAGAACCAACGCCTATGATTTTAATTTCGTTCAATTCCGGGTTACCCGAAGTTTCAGGAAATGTGTTGCACAAGAGATGCATGGATCATAGTTACGTATCACTCGTTCACCTTCAGCCCGTAATTCATCATCGCTGCGCTCAAGTCCCAGGGTTTCCAGCGTGACGCGAATGTCTTCCTCGATGCGTGCCTGGTTTTGGCTGGTCGGCGGCACGATGGTCGCGCTACTAACAAAACCTTGCTCATCAAGCTCGTAACGATGCCATAAAATGCCGCGCGGTGCCTCGGTGCATCCATAGCCAATACCTGCGCGCGGGGTAACGGCGAGGGCAGGAGCTGTAGATGCATTGTGGTCTTTTAGAATTCGAATGGCTTCGGTAATTGCAAAATAGATTTCAATAGCCCGTGCGATAATGCTGTGATACATATTATAGCTAGGCACTGTAATGCCGTAGCGGGATATGATTGCGCGTACGTCATCAGGTAATGTTTCATGGTTCAGGTTGAGGCGGGCTAGTGGACCAACCAGGTAGGGTTCATTATTTAGGGTCGAATGTAACGCTGTCGAATGTGGGACATGTTGTTCAACGAAATATTCCTGGTACTGAGCAATATCGATATCCAGACCGTCACTGGATTTGATTGTTCCGTTATTTATCGCGTATTCATCAGCGTGTGATAGTGCAACACAGCAGAACTGCTGGCCATGTTCAGGTAGATCCAGCCGGGTCGTCCATTCGATAAGTTGTTCTGCATCGCCAACAGCTTCTTCCAGATCGTACAGTAATGCTTGCAAGCTGGATGCATTCGGGAAGGCGCTGAAGCCTCCTGCACAAATGCTGACTGGGTGGACTGATCGTCCACCGAGTTCGCGTATAATTCTATTGCCCAGGCTCTGCAACTTGAGGCCACGGCGCACAATGTCTGGATATTGCGCTGCCATTTCAATGACGTTGTTTACACCAAGAAAGTCCGGTGCCGCAAGCATATGAATATGGAGTGCATGCGACTCGATCCATTCGCCGCAATACATGAGTCGACGCAAATTCCGTATACCGGGAGTTATACTAATGTTAAAACTATTTTCAATAGCCTGAACTGCACTCATTTGGTAAGCCACCGGGCAGATACCGCATATGCGTGCCACGATATCCATGACCTCATTATAGGATCGGCCAGCAAGCAATTTTTCAAAAAAACGTGGCGGCTCATAGATTCGTAGCTTTAGATCCTGAAGTCTATTGTCCTGAATGGTTAGTTCTAGAGCACCTTCACCCTCTACGCGTGCCAGTACAGGCACTTCAATATTTATCGTCTTGTCAGTCATTTTTTGCTGACCATTTTTCTGCCTCAGCCTTGTAGACGGTCGCATTATTATTAATAAAGCGAAAACGCCGTATGATGTCCTGAGGCAAAAATCCAAATCCTTCGAAACGGTTTGCCAATGCAGTTGTATTGGCATTTTCCGACGGACCAAAACAGGCATAACAATCACGTCCGACACCTGGACAAATTGCGCCACAGCCTGCCTGTGTCACCGGCCCCATGCATGGACTGCCCTGTGTCACCATCACACAGATATTCTGGTTTCGCTTGCATTCCATGCAGACCTTTTCCTGCCGTATATGAGGCTTGATATTAGAAAGCATATCTCTGAGCACGACTAAAAGTTGTTGCGTGCTAATCGGGCATCCCCAAAGCTCGAAGTCGACGTCAACATGATCGCGTATTGGTGTTGACGTGTCTAAGGACTGAATGTACTCGGGTTGTGCATATATTTCAGGTACCCATTGCTCGGCATTCGCGTAATTACGAAGCGCCTGTAAGCCGCCAGCAGTTGCACAGGCACCAATAGTAACGAGATATTTACAGTTTTTCCTGATACGTTGAATGCGGTCGATGTCATGTGGTGTTGTTATACTGCCTTCAATAAATGCAATATCAACCCTGGCATCCGGATCAACCGGGCCAGCCTCGGCAAAATGCACCAGTTCTACGAGCGTCGATATGGTCAGCAAATCTTCGCCAGCATTGAGGAATGCCAGTTGACATCCATCGCAAGAGGCAAATTTGTGAACAGCTACCCTTGGTTTCATCCTAGTATCCCTTGATTCCAAACAGGGAGCTGATTTCATGGTAAGAGAAAACTGGCCCGTCCTTGCAGATAAACTTCTCACCAAACTGGCAGTGGCCGCAATGCCCAATTGCACATTGCATATTACGTTCCATGCTTAACCATAAAGATTGTTCGTCAATATTGTTTTCAATCATATGATGTGAAACAGCGCGCATCATGCCTTCAGGCCCACACATCATGATAAGCACGTTATCGGGATCATATTCGAGCTGATCAAACAGGCTGGTAACCGGACCGATATGCCATGGCCAGATGGCATCGCCAGCATCAGCAGCCAGCAAGACATTCGTGTTTGGAGAATTCCGCCACATATCGTAGCGTTCTTTCCAGAAAAAATCGTTTGAGTGCTTTACTCCCTGGACGATATTGACCGTGCCAAAACGCTCACGCCGTTTCATTATGTAGTTAATGACCGAAACAGTGGGTGCGCAACCGAGGCCGCCAGTGACGATGACAATATCTTTTTGCTCAGCCTGTTCAAGCGGCCAGCCACGTCCGAATGGTCCACGCACGCCGATATAGTCGCCTTTGTGCAGGTCTGCTAAGCCTTGTGTAACACGTCCTACAGCACGGATGGTGTGGTCGTATAAATTATCATCCATGGGATCGGATACTATAGAAATAGGCACCTCACCTGCGCCATATAAATACAACATATTAAATTGACCGGGTTCAAACTGATAAGCCTGTTGCGTTTGTGGATCGGTGAATCGCAATCGAAGCGTAAACAGGTTGGGTGATTCCTGTATCCGTTCAACGATTTCTGCTTCATGCGGAAAACGTATATCCATTTCAGGCTCCGTTAGCAAAGGCGTTAAGCTCTTCGGTTACATCGATGCCAACAGGGCACCAGCTGATGCAACGTCCACAACCCACACATCCGCAACGTCCATATTGATCGTGCCAACTGCCAAACTTATGCGTCAGCCATTGCCGATAACGGTACTGTGTTTCTGAGCGTATCGTAATGCCATGTATATAACTATGCTCCTGGCTGAAGCAGGAATCCCATTGACGTGTATGTTGACTCACTTCACCATTCATCGCGGGTTTTTCATTTTCGCTATGACAGAAACAAGTTGGACATACTGACGTGCAGTTACCGCAAGACAGGCAACGCTCAGCAATTTGTTGCCAGCGAGCATCCTTTAGCTTGCTAAATAACATATCTTTTAGATTATGCGAGGGCAGGCTACGTTGTTGTTCGGCAGCCTCGTTGATTAAACTGTCAGCTTCTGCCAGTTCTTCTTGTGAGGCAGTGCGCAGCTCGAGCTCTTTGATTACATTTTCGCCTTGTTCGCTCAACGTATGCACCAGTAATCCATCAGCAAGCTCTGTAAGGGATATGTCATAACCATAGTGCGCGCGCGGGCCATCACCGGTCGAGTTGCAAAAGCATGTTGCAGCAGACTTTGTGCAGTTTGCAGCAATTAACAACAACTCCTGGCGCCTATCTCTATAATACTCATCTTTATTATGATCGTGCAGGAAATGCTTATCTTGCAAAAATAAGGCAGCAATATCACAAGCGCGCACACCAATGACGGCACGCTTTTTTACTGAAATCATGTTTTTTTCAAAACGTAAATTTCCGTCGGGGGATTTCTGGCATGACCAGATAGGTTCTTCTGGTTTGAATACAAGGGGTTTGATTGCCTGCGGGCCATTATTCCAGCGAAAATAATTCTTATCGCCTGTTTGCTCAAGACGGTACTGGCCAGGGGACTGGATATCAATAATACCGACTGGTAAATCAGCGATATTCGTGATTACATCGTAAACAATGGCATGGTCACGTACCTGAGGACCGATACACTCATATCCAAGGGATACGAGATTATCTATCAGAGTCTGTAACCCCGCTTTCGCAAGGAAATTTACATTTGAAGTCAATTTCAATTTCTCGCGGCACTATCAGGTTTGTTGACAGCGCATAGTTCCATCATACGGGTTTAGAGGGCAGCAAAGCAGCTTTTATGCCGTGAATGCCATTTCTCTTTCTGTTAATAAGGATAGACGCTGTTACACCCAGACATCAATAGCTTATTTCACTTTTAGAGATATCTAACTTATTGAAAATATGAAGAAAATACTTTTGCATGTTATGCTCAATTCACCTATATTTATTACTGACTATTGAGTCATTAATTAGAAGTGCTACAAAATGCAACCAAAAACCCGCTGGCGCAGGCGTAAAGAGGCGCGACCTGGTGAAATTATCGATGCAGCATTAAATCTGTTTGTACAGCACGGCTTCAGTGCGACCAGGCTTGATGACGTGGCGGCTGAGGCAGGTGTATCAAAAGGGACGGTATACCTGTATTTCGATAATAAGGAATCGCTATTTCGTGCCATGGTGCAGGAGTTAATCGTGCCCGTCGTGGCGCAGGCAGAAGAGCATGCAGCACAGTTCCAGGGTACGCAAACTGAACTAATACGTATGCTTGTTCACAGCTGGTGGGACAATGTTGGTAAGACACGGTTGGCAAACATGCCCAAGTTGATGGTCTCTGAAGCCGCGCATTTCCCTGAACTTGCCAGGTATTATGTCGATAATGTGGTCAAACGTGCACGCAAATTACTCGAAGACGCTCTTTACAAAGGTATCGAGCAAGGGGAGTTTGAATCATGTGACGTCAAAAGTGCGGCCCGCATTCTTTTATCTCCTCTTGTGTTCTCAGTGATCTGGGAAAAATCATTGGCGCCGTTTGACAGTGACGATTATGACATTGCTACTTATATCGCATTGCACCTTGACATATTTTTTAACGGTATAAGCCTTGATTCGGGGGTAACAGAACATGTATGAATCGGCTTATCGAATTAAAAGCGCATTAACAGTGATGCTATTTATTACTGCTAGCCTGGCATGTTTACAAGTTGTTTACGCAAAACAACAGAAAACAGAAAAAGCGCTCCAGCTTTCCGAGGTTATTGATAATATTGTCAGGCATTATCCCTCACTGGATGTTGCTGCCATTGAAATACAACGTGCACGCCAGGAATTTGCCAAGGTAGAAAGTCAGCTTGGCTGGGTGCTGTCTGCAAGGGCAGGAATGTCTCGTGATCTTTCGTTTATTGACTCCCCGACAGATCGTTATGCAGCTGGCGTAGGTGTTGGCAGAACATTTGAGTCTGGTTCCAGCATCGAATTATCAGGCGCCTATAGTCACGATGATAGTGATGCGACGATCAGCCCTTTGTTGCCAAACCCTGTTGAACGAACCGATCTTGATCTGAAATACCGGATCCCATTCGCGCAAGGTAAGGACAATCCACAGTATGCAGCCGGTTTACTCACCGCCAGGTCGGGCCTTTCTCTACAGGAAGCTAATCAACGCCTGCTGGTTGACAATCTGATTCAACAGTCAATGCTGCTCTATTATGATCTGTTATTTACCCATATTCGTATCAAGGATGCACAAAGAGCAATCGATCGCGCGCAACGCCTGATGGTATTTATTGATAAGAACAGGAAGCTTGGTCTTTCTGAGAAAAAAGATATCTTGCGTGTCGAATCCCAGTTAAAACGACAGGTCGCCCAGTTCGACAGTTTACAGGTTGTCTGGTATCAACAACGAACCGAGCTGAACCGGCTTATGGGGTTACCACCAAACCAGGAGTTAATTCCGGCGGTCTCTCACGCTGTTAATATTGATGTCAGTGAATACCAGAAGATTCTTGAGACTGTTTATCGCCGCAATCCCGAGCTAAACCTGCAAAGGAGTCAGTTGGAATTGGCCGCAGCAGAAATAGCCCTGGCCAAAGATGAGAAGCGAGATCAGCTCGACCTGATACTCTCTGTTGGTAATCGCAATGTAAGCGGTGATGTTTTGGCGGGGAGTGTTGATGATAACGAAGTCGTTGGCGCAGCCCAGCTGGAGTATCGTTATTCGTTTGATAAACAAGGATTTGATGCCAATCTCTACCAGGCGATGCTGCAAAAAGAAAAAGCCGAGAAAGAGATAAAACGTATCGAAGATGATTTGCGTTACCAGGTCGACAGCCTGTTGGCGCAGGTCAGCGCCAATAAGCGTGCAGTAAAAAGTAACCTTGCTCACTATAAAGTCGAACAACAGAAAATCGAGGAGGCATTTGCCCGGTATAAACAAGGCCGCGCTACAACCAACGAGTTAATCGACTTCGAGGAATCGTTACAGGTTAGCTATTTGCTGCATCAAAACCAGAAAGTGACCTTGTCGCGCAGCATTGCCAATTTATCATTACTAATGGGCTTGTTATGGGATGAGTCTACGCTTAATAATCGCGTCGAGGCCTTGTCATCAGGCGGTGAGCGGCAGTGACTTCAATTATTAATTTTTTAGTAACGCGTGGGTTGGTAGTCAGCTTAATCACTTTTTTTATAATTGCTATTGGTGTTTTTGCAATCTTCAAGATCAATCGCGAAGCCTTTCCAAATGTCAACCTTGATAAAATACAGATAAATGTCGCACAACCAGGTGCTTCTCCTGAGGAAATCGAACGCCTGATAGTCATACCTATGGAACAGGAGCTAAAGGTGCTTCATGGTATCGATACCATGACCTCGGTGTCTTTCCCCGGTTCAGCCAAGATCTTACTTGAGCTAGATCCGGATTCCAGTAACCGTGAAAAAATAGCCAATGAAGTCCAGCAGGCCGTAGATCGGGCACGCCTTCCGTCTGACTTGCCTGATGAACCGTATGTTACCGAGGTCGATGCACGTGTATTCCCGGTTATTCAGTTGGCAATTTCCGCGCCACTTGATGAAGTAACTTTGAAACGCATCAGCAATCAGATCGAAGATGACCTGTTGCAGGTAGAGGGCGTTGGTAGAGTGCAGGTCGTTGGAGATAGAAAGACAGAGATAGGTATTACGGTTAACCCCGAAAAACTACGCCAACAGCGGATCACAGTCGGTGAAATCGCTGATGTACTTAAAAAATGGAATATTAATGCGTCGGGTGGTGGTATCGATACGGAATCTGGCCAGAAAACAGTCCGCATTATCGGCGAATTTGATAGCGCCGAGGATGCCGCAAACCTGGTTTTGCGCGCCAATGAATTAGGGCAGGGCATAAGCCTTGCGGATGTTGCTACGGTTGCCGCGCGACTGGAAAAGGCATCTATTTACCAGGATGTCTCTGGAGAACCGGCCGTGCACATGGTGGTAATGAAAAAGTCCGATGCAGATATCATTGATACGGTAGACAATATTAAATCTTATCTGGATACCATACCTGGTGTGTATGGCGAGAATATTTCTATTGCGACATTTGAAGATTTTTCCCGTTTTGCACGCCTACGACTTGGCGTGTTAACCAATAATGGTATGGTTGGTGCGTTGCTGGTACTGATCACTCTGGTCATTTTCTTGCGGCCTTCTGTTGCCATCTCAACGACGATCAGTTTGCCTATCGTGATTCTGCTTGGCCTCTTCCTGCTTTATCTGTCTGGTGTAACCCTGAACCTCATCTCCATGATGGCTTTTATCATGGTGCTTGGCATGCTTGTGGATGATGCGATTATTCTTGGCGAGAACATTGCTTTCCATCTTGAACAGGGCGAATCAAGAAGCAAGGCGGCGGTAATCGGTGCTACAGAATTACTCGGGCCTGTAACAACCACCATTCTGACCACGATCGTTGCATTCGCGCCATTGATGTTTATTTCCGGCATCATTGGTAAATTTATAATTGCCATTCCAATCGTTGCTATACTCTTACTTTCCCTCTCCTGGCTCGAGTCATTTTTAATATTACCCAATCATGTTGCCCATTTGACCAAACCGGGACACCAGGTGCGAGAGCGTGCCTGGTTGAAATGGCTTGAGCATAAGTATGGTGATTTTCTTAAGTTTACCCTGGAGCATCACTGGTTGATGGTTGTTCTCGCAATGCTCATGCTCGCTGGGAGTATTATACTTGCCAAGTCAGATAAAATGCGTTTCGAGTTGTTTCCTCCAGTCGGTATTGAACAATACCTCGTGCGTGTAACCAGCGAACCAGGCACCAGCCTGGAAGAAATGCGCATAACACTAAAAGAAGTCGACCAGCATATCCGTGACATGATTAAGCCGGAATATCTGGAAGCCACCCTGATTACAACGGGCCAAATGGCCAAGGATGGAGGCGATCCCACTATCCAAAAGGGCAGTCGATTTGGCCAGATACGCGCGATATATACACCGGCCGTGGTCAGACCAGAGCATGATGCACTTAAAGAAATGTTTCGGGTCCGTGATTCTGTGCAAAATAACTTCCCAGATCTTCAGTTCGCTTTTGAAGAGATTCGACCTGGCCCACCAACTGGCAGGGCGCTACAGGTCGAACTGTCATCCAGGAACATAGAGGACAGTGAGAAAGTAGCAGGCCAACTCATGGCGTACCTGGCCAATATTGACGGGATCACGACGATCGAAAGCGATCTGTTACCGGGGGACGATGAATTACGAATTGAATTTGACAAGGCATTGGCCGCTTATGCAGGTATCGATTTGACAACAGCGTCAAGTCACATTCGCGCAGCGGTGGATGGTCTGCGAGTCACAACAACCCGTTGGGAAAATGAAGAAGTCGACATCACCATTCGTTTCCCGGAGGACAGTGCAGCAAGCCAGATTCAACAACTTCGAAAATTGCAAATACTGAATAATCGCGGCGGGATGGTGACGCTCGAGCGAATCGCCAGCTTTACCGAGCAGCAAGGATATACCAATATCAGGCACAAAGAGGGGCGCAAGATAATCAGCGTGATGGCAAATATCGATCCCGCCAAGTTGACCAGCAGCCGATTAAATAGCATGGTTCAAAAAGATCAACAAGCATGGATGGGAGATTTTGCCGATGATGTGAGTGCGACCTATGGCGGCGAGAACGAGAAAAACCAGGAGTCGATGTTTGATTTGGCTGTTGCGTTTATGTTTGCCCTGTTAGCAATATTTTTCCTGTTGGCAATTCAATTTAACAATCTTGGCTATCCGCTGGCAGTGATGCTTGCAATACCGTTCGGTGTAATTGGTGTGATTGTCAGTTTCTATCTACATGATCTACTGTGGAAACCGATGCCGCTATCATTTATGTCGACACTGGGAATGGTGGCGTTGACAGGCGTGGTAGTAAATAGTTCGCTTGTCTTACTGGTATTTATTCAGCGTAATATTAAAAAAGGTATGTCACGACATGAAGCAATCGTTACGGCCGGTCGGCGTCGTTTGCGTGCAGTCTTGTTGACAGCCGCAACGACGATTATGGGTCTCTTACCAACGGCATACGGTTGGGGCGGACTGGATCCGTTTGTATCCTCAATGGCATTAGCGTTGTCCTGGGGGCTTATTTTTGCAACAATGATTACGCTGATAGTAATACCTGCCCTGTTTTCTGCAGGTATCGATATCAAAAACGGGATTAAATCAGTACTATTTGCCTTTAAATAAGACTAGTCAATGTAGAAAAATTCCATTTCGGTACCCGCCAGCTCGATGATGTCATGGTTTTTTAATATCATGGCCTCGGCGGTAATTTCTTTTTCATTCACAGTCGGGGAATCATTGGCGCGGCGAAGCTTGTTGCTTTTGATAGATGAAATTGTATAACCATTAGGGTTGCGGGCTATCATGGCCATCTTGATACCATTGAATCCAAGTGTATTGAAAGGCTTTCTGAGTTCAAGCACTTTGTCCTTAAGTGGCCCACTGATAATTTTAACTGCAGCAAGTGGTTCACCTTTCGCATCAGACGGGACAGGCGGGTTGGTCTGTATGATTTGCGTGTCTTCAATTTCAGCGCGCAAAAACATGGTAGGTTCGTACTCAGTTTCTTCGTTATCGAAAAAGGTGAACTGGTAATTACCAACCTGGATAACATCGCCATGCTTTAACACAGACTTTGCTACCCGGGCACCATTCAACAATGTACCATTGGTGCTGCCTAGATCATCGATATAGGCATGCTCACCCATCATGGTGAGCAAGGAGTGGCGGCCACTCACTGTAAGATCATTGAGTTGGATATCATTTCCATGCTTGCGGCCAATACTCAGGCTGTCCTTTTCAATCGTGTATTCACGAATAACGGCGCCATCCAGTGTCATGATAAGTTTCGGCATTTTGCTCGTCTTTTCTAATAGTTAGGGTAAATTAACCGTATGCTGTTCATCTTCTGATGACGCAGCTTCTTCAACTAACTCGTGACCATCCAGCATATGTTCGAAGCCTTCTTTGTTACGAGCCTTGAAATAGGCCTCTTCTGGAGTAATGATGTTTGCATCCACGAGACGCATTAGCGCAGTATCCATGCGTTGCATACCGAGCATGCCCCCGCTTTGTATGACGTTTTCAATCTGGTCGTTTTTGCCTTCTCGAATCAGGTTGGAAACGGCTGAATTGTTAATCAGGATCTCGACTGCCGGAACTCGACCCTTGTTGTCGGCCTTTCTGACCAGTTGTTGTGAAATCACAGATATTAGAGAAGTGGAGAGCATGGTTCTTACATATGGCTCTTCGCCTGCCGAGAAGGAGTTGATAATACGATCAATTGATGCAGCCGCACCATTCGTATGTAACGTCGCCATTACCAGGATGCCCATTTCGGCCGCGGTCAGCGCGAGGTGTATTGTTTCCTGGTCACGCATTTCGCCAACCAGTATAACATCTGGGTCTTCACGTAACGCGGACATCAGTGCGCTGTGAAAAGATGATGTATGAGTGCCAATCTCGCGCTGGCTGAACAGGCAATGTTTTGTTTTATGGATATATTCCACCGGATCTTCAATTGTGATGATGTGGCCATGTCGTTCAGAGTTAACAAAATCCAGCATCGAGGCAAGTGTGGTAGACTTTCCTGACCCCGTAGGACCAGTAACCAGGATGAGTCCTTTTGTGTGACGTGTAAGGTTTTTGATAACAGGCGGCAATCCAAGCTCGTTAAGTGTGGGGGTTTTGCTCGAGATGGCACGAAAAACTGCGCCCAGTCCACCAAGGTGTCGAAAGACATTGACACGAAAACGTGCTTCGTCACCAAACTCATAGGAAAAATCAGTATTGCCTTTTTTTTCAAATTCTTCCAGATTATTTTTGGGAATCAGGCCATGCACCAGATCATGTACATCGTCCTCGGTCAATTCCCTGTACTTGATTGCGTAGGCGATACCATGCAATCGTATGCGTGGCGGGTTACCTGCCACAAGGTGTAAATCTGATCCACCTTGTCTCACCACCAGGTCCAGGAATGTATGTATACGTTGCATTATCAGGTAACCGCCAGGTTTACTTGGGGGAGCAGATCGGGGTTGGTTACGAAACGCTGAAACAATTTCTTGTCATTGGCATGTAAATAGGCATCATCCGGATCCAATTCCTTGTTCTGTAGCGCCTCGATCAGGGCTTGATCAAGTAGCTGCATACCACTGTCTGTATTTGTATGTATGATTGACGGAATCTGGAAGATCTTATTGGTCATAATCATGTTTGCGATCGCTGTATTGTGCGACATGATTTCAAGTATGGCCTTGCGATGTCTTCCATCTGCGGTACGTATCAATTTCTGACTAATTACAGCGTTCAGATGATTGGAAAGGAAAGCACGTGTCAATGTTTTTTGTTCAATGGGCATGGCATCGATAATGCGATCCAGGGTCTTTACTGCACTACTGGTATGCAGAGTACCCAGTACCAGGTGTCCTGTTTCTGCTGCGGTCATCGCCATGGATAT
>DJMK01000149.1 GCA_002436485.1 Proteobacteria bacterium UBA6492 | reverse complement strand
GTTATTTTATGACAGCATATGTTAACTGTACATTAATCGGTTCATATTGCGACTTTTGATAAACAATACCTTATCTAATTAAGGTATTTTGTAACTTTAAAATATGACCTTAACTAATTGTTTTATATAGCATAGAGCAACTGTAAAAGATTGCAAATTTTAGGGTTTTTCCCCGCGGTTTTTATGACAAAAATCACGAATTTTTTTCAGGGCCGCCTCGAGATGCTCAAAGCGGTGGCTGCCATTAGGGAACAGTACGATATTGGCACACGTGGCATAAATCTTTTGCGCCCTGCGGCTGTCGATAATCTCGTCGTCTTCATCGAGCAGTAGCAGGCATGGCACAGGGTGCTTGCATGGATTCACAATGTCATAACTTGCCAGTTTCTGCAGGTCTTGCTGGCTAAAAAAATACTCTTGCTTGCTGTAGTAATTGGTCTGCCAACCCACGTAAGGTGTCAGAGTCGTTATTGGTTCCAGCGCGGGATTAATCAAAATGAGTGGCAAACGAAAATGGTGTGAAAGGTACTGCGCATAGTAACCACCCAAAGAGGAGCCTATTAGTGTCAGCATCTCATCATCAATTTTGTTTGCTAACAGTTGCACGATGAGTTCAGTCAGATAAGGGATGGCCTGATCCGGATCAGCAGGGTAGGTCGGGGTCAGGACTGCCTCAGGTTTGAGATGCTGCTTCAGGAATTGTCCCTTGGCGGATTGTCCCGTGCTATTGAAGCCGTGTAGATAGATAAACATGGAGCATGACTTTTACGACTGCATGGCGGTTAAGTATACTGGTTCAACTAAAGCATACCAACGTCAATGATTTCAGGCTGGAGAAGGCAATGCAGGTCACCATCGTACATGTTCATGTAAAACCGGAACATATTGACGAGTTTATCGAGGCAAGCCGAAAAAACCACGAGGCTTCCATCAAAGAGCCGGGCAATCGCCGTTTTGATGTGTTACAGCTGTCGAGTGATCCCACGCACTTTGTATTATATGAAGCATACGCAAATCCAGCCGATGCCGCTGCACATAAGCAGACAGCGCATTACCTGAACTGGCGTGAAACAGTTGCAGACTGGATGGCAGAACCACGACAGGGGATCGGCTATAACGGCCTGTTTCCTGCTGAATAAATATGAATTCATTTAAGCCCTTTTCCATCGCACGTTTGCCGCGCATTGAATTTGGAAGTGGCAGTGTAAATAAAATTCCAAACCTGGTTGCCGGTTATGGCAAGCGTGTGCTCATCGTCACGGGTAAGGGTTCCTTTCGTGCCAGCCCGCATTGGCAAAACCTGACAGACGCACTGGCAGAGTTATCGGTTGGTTGGGAGCACTGTATTGTCGATAGTGAACCGTCACCGCATTACGTTGATGAACGTGTTGAGGAATTTGCGGGCCATGATATCGATGTTGTACTCGGCATCGGTGGTGGCAGTGTTCTGGATGCTGCCAAGGCGATTGCTGGATTGTTGAAAGTCAGGCGCTCCGTGATGGATTTCCTCGAAGGGGTCGGACCGGAACTACCATATGATGGTCCTGCACTGCCGTTTATCGCGGTGCCGACCACGGCAGGCACCGGCAGCGAGGCGACCAAGAATGCGGTGTTGAGTGTGCAGGGAGAAAATGGTTTTAAGAAATCGTTTCGCGATGACAAGCTGGTTGCGGAATATGCCATTGTCGATCCGGATTTGCTTGCTAGTTGTGCGCCTGAATTGATTGCCAGTAACGGTATGGATGCACTGACGCAGTTGATGGAATCCTATGTATCACTGCGTGCCAACGTACTCGTCGATGCGCTTGCCATCAGTGGTTTGCGAGCAGTGCGTGACAGCCTGTTGACCTGGTATACACAGGGACCTACGGCGAAACAGGCACACGCACAAATGGCCTATGCAGCCATGTTGTCAGGTATTACGCTGGCGCAGGTGGGACTGGGTTCAGTGCATGGGCTGGCCTCACCACTGGGAGCTTTTTATCCAATTCCCCACGGGGTTGTTTGTGGCACGCTGGTTGCCGCAGCGACTGAAGTCAATATCAATAGTATGCTGGCACGTGAGCCGAATAACATTGCGCTCGATAAATACGCGCGGCTGGGTGAAGTGTTATGCCAGCGGCGACATGCGTCACGCGAGGCGGCCTGGCAGGCACTCGTTGATCTGTTGAAGGAATGGACCGATAAAATGCAACTGGCACGCCTGTCAGAATACGGCCTTCAGGATGATGCCCTTGATCACGTGGTAAGGCATTCGCGTGGTAGTAGTATGAAAACAAATCCTATCGTACTTAGCGATGATGAAATTAAACAGGTACTGCAAATGCGCCTGTGAGAGCAACACTATGAAGTGGTCTTTTGAACCCATCGGTATAATACATACGGCCTGCAAGGAAAAATTCGGGTTGCCACGGCAATCCGGTCTGGTTCCATCATTGACTGGTGATATCGAAATTTTACCTCCGTACGATACAGACGAGGCTTTCCATGAACTAAAAGGCTTTTCGCATATCTGGGTTATCAGTGTGTTTCATCTGGTAACAACAAATAACTGGCAACCGACAGTGCGTCCGCCGCGTCTGGGCGGCAATCGCCGCGTGGGCGTTTTTGCTTCACGCGCACCATACCGACCAAATCCTGTCGGATTGTCAGTTTTTCAATTGCTTGATATCGTTCGCGTTGCCAACAAGTTGCTGGTGAAGATCGCTGGCAATGACCTGGTTGAAGGTACACCGGTACTGGATATCAAACCCTACTTGCCCTATGCAGATAATGTTAGCTCGGCAATTGGTGGTTACACCGAAGAATTTACAAGCGTAAAGCTGAATGTGCGATTTGATACAGCTGCCAGTGCACAATGCGATGCCCTGGAATCTGGCAATTATCCTGGTCTTCGATCATTGGTCACCGGGTTGCTTGCACAGGACCCACGCCCTGCTTACAGGAATAGCACTGACCAGAGCGAATACGGCATGCAGTTGTATGACCTGAACGTTCGCTTCCGGATTGAGCAGGGCGAGATTGTGGTAACCGGGCTTGAAACAGAAAAATTGCAGTGAACTTATCTGGCTACCCTGTAGTCAAACGATTCAATACGAGAAAGAGGATAACAACGTGAAAAATATCTTTACCGGCTTGGTTTTGTTATCGGGATTTATGTTTTCTAGCCTCGCCTGGAGCGCTTTACAGGACTTCAATGGCAAACCCGGTAAACTTGAGGATTATACCGGCAAAGGTAAGTGGACCGTTGTGATGTTCTGGGCATCGGATTGTCATGTGTGTAATGCTGAAGCACAGCAGTACGTGAAGTATCACGAAGCCAACAAGAAGGAAAAAGTTGTCATACTTGGTGTTACCCTGGATGGCCAGGACAAAAAGGCCGAGGCCGAAGCCTTTGTAAAGCGCAATGCGGTTACCTTTGACAATTTGATCGGCGAGCCGGAAGAAATTGCCAGCCTGTTTGAATCATTGACCGGTGGCACCTGGGTCGGTACTCCCACTTTTCTCATCTACAACCCGGCGGGTGAACTCAAGGCGGCCCAGCCCGGCGCGGTACCCACATCCCTGATCGACGAATTCATCGTTCAACAGTCCAAACAGGCCCAAAATCAATAAGTTGGGATAAAAATAGCGCTTTTATTACGCACGCGCTTAAATTTGACTGCTATAGTTAGGAATGCTGTAGAAACAACGGCAGTTTTATGCGTTCAATCAAAAAGTTAATCACAGAACCGAGTATCCGCAGGCAGTACCTGTATATTGCCATTACCCTGTCCATGGCGGTGATCGCCTTTACCTGGTATGTCGGCTACTCGGTCGACAAGACCGCCCGCTCCAGTACCTACCATAGCGAGAACCGGCTTCGCGTCGCAGAAATAAACCACCAGCTGCGTAACGCCATAACAGCAACGGATAATGCCCTGGATTTGTTTCTGCTATCACCCAATCCAGAGGCGCGTAAACAGTTCGAGGATTCACTCAACAAAGCGCGCGAACGGGTAAAGGGTCTGACCATGGAAGAATGGGCAACCGACAGAAACGCCATTTTTCAGATCACCAATGGCCTGACCAATGTTATCGACAGTATCGAGACCGCAGGTTCGCGAATCATGCATATTCGTGAATCTGCCAACCTTATGTATCCAGCCATGCGACTTGCCAATGGCGATATGTTGACAGCAAATCGTGAAATCATGACCGAAACAGTTTTGGTTCTTGAGCTTTTCAAGAAAAAGGACCTGAGAAAACTAAAGACAAGTGAAATTGCATTACGCGAAGCAACACTTGGATTGCGTAACAGCTGGCAAAGCGTGATTAACGCCTACCGTCTTTTTCTTGTGAATCGAACCGGTTCACTTTCAGAGAGATCATTGGACGCCCAGATTAAGGATGTAAATGTTTTTTATGACGAGGTAAAAAACAACCTAGAACAGCTAAAGAGAGTGGAATCAAAGTACAGTCTCGAACTGGAGGCAGTCACAGCGATCGAGAACATCAGTCAGCTTGTACCACGCTGGTACAGTGGTTTCCAGGAAGTTGTGGCCATTAATAGAAGCGGTAGTTGGCGAGGTGATATACCACTTGTGGAAGAAGTGATTAACCCGCTTTTCAATGATTTGTATACAAAACTGGACCTGGTTGAGATTGAACTGAAACAGGCTTCTGATGCGGACCTGGTAAAACAAACCGCACTCTCACAAAATATCATCAAGTCACTCTGGGGCGTGGCGTTATTTGTAATCATTGTGTCGTTATTAAGCCTGGTATTCCTGGAAGCCAATATCATTCGTCCGATTGCAAAAGTGGTCAAAGGCCTCAAAGCAGAAGCACGTGGTGAAGGTTATGTGGACCTTGCTAATGTGAAGACCCTGGAAATCAGGGATTTGAATGATGCATTTCGTCACCTGCTTGAACAGATACACTCGCGACAACTGGCACTCGAACACATTGCAATGCATGATGCATTGACATCATTACCCAATCGCACCTTGTTAATGGATCGGCTCAACCAGTCGATTGCCAATGCACAACAGCGCAAGCGGCCGCTGGCGTTATTAATGCTTGACCTGGATCACTTCAAAGAAATTAATGACACGCTGGGTCATCAGACTGGTGACGCACTGTTACAGCAGGTTGGTGAACGCCTGCGTAACGTGTTGCGTGACTCTGATACTGTTGCGCGACTGGGCGGTGACGAGTTTGCTATATTGTTACCCAATGTGAATGATACCAATGCATTACGGATTGCCGCCGCAATTCATGAAAAACTCGAAAAAGTGTACGAGGTCTACGATCATTCGCTGTATGTTGGTGTGAGTATCGGCGTGGCAGTATTCCCGCAGCATGGAGAAACAACCGAGGCGTTATTGCAGCATGCTGATGTGGCCATGTACATGGCGAAACGTGCTAACAATGGCATCACGCTTTATGATACGACACGGGATGAACACAGCGTCAACCAGTTATCGGTTCTGTCAGATCTCAGGGGCGCGGTTGAGAACGAAGAATTTATTCTATTATATCAGCCTGAATTCTCCATGAAAGAAAGCAGGATCGTGGGTGCGGAAGCATTGATTCGTTGGAAGCATCCCAAGCATGGCCTCATCATGCCGGATGAATTCATCAACGCTGCAGAACAGACGGGCCTGATAAAACGTATTTCGAACTGGGTACTTGATACGGCTATTCGTGATTGCCAGCGGTTGCACCAGAAAGGGCACAAGATCACTATTTCGGTAAATCTTTCAGTCTGGGATATTCAGGATGCCAATATTGCGCTGACGATTACACAGAAGCTGGAGAAATGGGGACTGCCTGCCAGTCACCTGATACTGGAAATTACCGAACGCGTTATGATGGCCGAGCCGGAGCGTGCATTACAGGTACTAACGGAACTCAACAGTATGGGTGTGCAGGTAGTGGTTGATGATTTCGGTACCGGCTACTCATCGTTGGTTTACCTCAAACAATTACCGGTATCCATGCTAAAGGTAGACAAATCGTTTGTTATCGATATGATGGATGATGATAGCGACTCGGCGATTGTGCGTTCTATTATTGATATGGCTCACAATCTCGGACTGCAGGTGGTAGCCGAAGGCGTAGAAAACGATCAAACCTGGAGCTGGTTACGCAAGTGGGAATGTGATTATGCTCAGGGTTTTTACATAAGTCATCCATTAGCACTTGCGGATTTTGAATATTATCTGGATACTTTCGCTTCACAACAATTAATTAGTTGATTCATTTTTTTCTATTCCCTTATGCAAAGCAAACTCGTGGTAATAATTAATGGTCAGCCCATGGTCGAGTACGATCGAAACGTCCGTTTGCCAGGGCAGCAGCGGCAGTTCCTGGATAAAATGGATCTGGATATGGATCAGGGTATTAATCTCGCAGGGCAGGAAATTGATGAGCCCGATACAGGTGCACGTGCACGTTATATTGCGATGCACCTGGTAACTGCGGTGATGAATGAAAATGATGCAAAAATTTCTGCGATGTGTGCCTGGCTAGCGACAAGACTTCCTGAGCTTAAACAGGTCAAGGCTGTCACACGCGGTGAAGATGTTGAGATGGAACTGGTGTTTGATCGGGAATTCCAGAACCAGGTGACGGTAGATTTTGATGCATCCATGAATATTAAAAAGCAATAAGATGGAAAAATAATATGCTTACATATATTAAAACTTTTGGACCGTTACGTATTCCACTCATTACCCTGGTTGTGGTTGATATGATATTAAGGCCCGAGCCAGGCCGTCCTGCCAACCTGGAAGGTTTTGGCGTGATCACTGATCTAATTGCCCCCGTGCTGGTGCCAATCCTGTTTATGTTGTTGTTACTGGATGCGATTATGACCGGTGTATATATGTCCAGCATGCAAGGCGAGCAAAAAGTTCGCTATCGGGTTGTATTATTTACCGATCTTATACTAGCAATTGTATTCATCTGGTACTGGATACCTTATTTCAAAGCATTAAACTTCTAAGGCGCCAGCATCGTAATTCTGCACCAGCTCATCAATGAAATTTTCGATAAAGTTTTTATTTTTTGCGCCGCTGAACCGACCCAGTTCCTTACCCTTGTAGAACAGGATGATGGTTGGAAAGCCGCGCACGCGATAGTGGCCGGCCAGTTTCATATTTTCCCCTTCGTCAACCTCCAGTTTGGCCAGCAAGACCTGGCCCTCGTAATCGGCAATGACCTTTTCCAGTACCGGTGCAATAACCAGGCACGGGGAACACCAGTCAGCCCAGAAGTCTACCAGTACGGCTCGCTGCATGGATGCCTGTAGCACCTGTGCTTCAAAGTCGCCAAAGTTGACGTTAAAAATACTCTGCATTGGAGCAGCTACCTCAATAAAAACATGTTGTTCTGGCAATGAAATATAAGCATTAATGATATACTTATATTATCGTAACGCAATTCACCTGTGATCTCTCCGGTTAAACATGCATACAGCACCTGACATATTTTCCTATCGCAAATACTGGGCGAAAAAATTTACACCCGCCCCGGTACTGCCTATGTCGCGCAACGAGATGGATGCATTGCATTGGGACAGTTGCGACATCATTCTTGTTACCGGTGATGCCTACGTCGATCATCCAAGTTTTGGTATGGCGGTAATTGGACGCACCCTGGAGGCACAGGGGTTTCGTGTCGGTATCATTGCCCAGCCAGACTGGCGGAACAAGGATGATTTTATGCGCCTGGGAAAACCAAATCTGTTCTTTGGTGTAACCGCTGGCAATATGGATTCGATGGTGAACCGATATACTGCGGACAGGAAGATAAGGAGTAATGA
>DJMK01000024.1 GCA_002436485.1 Proteobacteria bacterium UBA6492 | reverse complement strand
TTACGAGACAGGGCCCCACAAGAAATTTGAAAATCCTGATGAATTTTATACCGTCAGTGAATTACGAGATTGCAGTGGTTGCTGCCACCTTCTCAATCGTACTGATGGATCCATTGTGGAGCCCCGTGTTGGACAACATAGGCCAAGTCAAGGCGCATGGTGAACGCTATGAGAAAGTATCAGATTAAAACATCTAATTCTTTTATATTAACAATAGTATTGTTCGCCAGCTTGTTTCTGTCGAATAACATTGCTCATGCCCGTAGCATCGGTGGGCAGATAGTCGATGATATTCGTGTCAACCGTGCGAACGGTATGTTTGAGATACACATAGATTTTCTTTTTCCGGTTCATTACCAGTGGCGTTTTCCAAAAGAGTTCAACAACCAGATAATGATCTCTTTGCAACCGGTTAAACTGGATCCGAGAATATCTTCTATACAGCGTGAAGATCTACGAGTTCCCGATGAAATCGCTGATCTTTTCCAGGAAATCTATATCGATACGACAGAAAGTCCCAACCTGCTGCTGTACCTGCAAACCACCAAAGACATAAACCCTGAAATAAAACAGGCCCGCGGTTCGAATGGAATTGTCATCTCGCTTACCAAAGAACAGATAAAGAATTCTAACGATTCTGGCTGTAACAAAGATTCGACAAAAGAATAACCCTGACAAATCTATAACCAAATCGCCCCGCAACATGCTATCAACAAGATATTTGCTGAATCTGCTGTCTATTTTAGTGCTGCTTATGGCGCAGAAAGCCTTTGCACTAAATAATGTGGTGCTTGACAGCTATAGTGTTTCTGAAACAAAAGATGGCTATGCCCTTGCAATCAATTTTAATCAACGACTAGGTTACCTTGCCCATTTCCCTCCCAACAAGGGATCCACCCTGGACATAAAATTAAGACGATTGTCAACTAAAGCTGACGCCCCTGCCTTCGAGCCTTTCGCCGACCGACTGGTAATTACCCGGCAAGATAACTCGATTCTAAAAGAAATATCATATGAACAGAATGCTCCAGGGCAAGGGCGTTTATTCATCGAGTTCAAACGTCAGATCAATTTTAGCGTAAGACCACAATCGGGTAACAAGGGGATAATAATCAATGTAAAAACTGTAACCAAACAAAATCAGCTGCAAGATATCAAATCACAAACTACTTCAACAGATCTGCCTATCTATGAGCTGAACCTGATTACTTCCAGTAACAAGATCGACAGCAAAGATCAACCTGCGCTGAAGAATTTTGGTAAGTATGATATTTACACTTCCAGTGAAGACGTGTTTCGAACTAAAAAATATACCCTAAAACTTGGATATTTCTATTCAAAAAAAGCGGCAGAAGCCAACCTTGCCGTGCTTAAACCCTTTTATCCGAAGGCCTGGGTTAACAAGATAGTTCCGGAACGACAAAAAATCGCTGAAAAATGGTTTTTGTCTAATAACCTAAAATCTTCACAAAAGACGCAAAAAGCCAGTCCCGTGCCAGTTACTTCCAGGCTAGACAAACTTGCCGAGCGTGGTAAGCAGGCAATGCTTGATAAAAAGTATAAGTCAGCTATCCGATACTTTAGCCGCATACTCGAATTTAAAGACAGCAAATATCACAAGGAAGCAAGAGAACTGTTGGGCCTGGCGCGTGAACGTAATAATCAATATGCACATGCCAAGGCAGAGTATGAAGCTTACCTCAAGGAATATCCTGAAGGTGAAGACGCAGAGCGCGTCAGGCAACGCTTGCAAGGCCTGATTACTGCACGTTCTGTTGACCGGAAACAACTCAAGACAAATGCAAATAAAGCAGTAGAACCACAATGGGATATGTTTGGAAGTCTTTCACAGTTTTATCGCCATGAAAAAGCAGGTACAGACATAACTGACGACCAAACTATAGATAGCTCGCTGCTGTCTGATTTCGTCTACTCCGGTAGAAAACGGGGTCTTGAATGGAATCAGCGTTTCGACCTGGTCATGAACCACCGTTATGATTTTCTCGATGACCTGGACCCTTCCGAGGGTAACGTTTATACACTTTTCTATGATATTGCAGATAAGGACAATGATTTGGCCTTTCGTATAGGAAGACAAACACATAGTTCAGACGGCGTGTTGGGACGTTTTGATGGCATGATAATCAAGAAACAAATGACCAACACTACACGCGTCAACCTGCTTGCAGGTTATCCTGTCGAATTAAATATAAGAGACGGCGTAAATACTGATCGGCAATTTTATGCTGTTAGCGTCGACTTTGAGTCAATTTTCCAAAATATGGATGGTAAATTATTCTATATTTCGCAGGAGAATAATGGTCTGACAGATCGCAACGCGATCGGAACCGAACTTCAATATATTAACGATCAATCTTCAATCTTCTTGCTGCTAGACTATGACACCTATTTTTCAAAGCTAAACCAGGCAACTTTTGTTGGCAACTGGCGCAACAAGAATAACTCGACCCTGAATATCGTCGCTGATTTACGCAACAGTCCGTTACTCACCTCCAATAATGCCTTGATCGGCCAGCCGGTCACTACAATTGACGAACTCAGGCAAATATTTACTGATGATGAAATCAACCAGCTCGCCATTGATCGTACATCCGACTTCTGGTCATTTACAGTCTCGGCAACAACCCCACTCAGTGACAAGTACCAGCTAAACGGCGATTTTACCGTTTCTAACCTTGGTCCTACACCTGCCTCAGGTGGGGTAATCGCAACCCCGGGCACAGATAATGAATATTTTTACAACGTATCTTTAATTGCTACGGGTTTTTTCCTGGACAACGATGTAACTATCATGGGATTACGCCTTACAGACGCTACGACATTCCGTACCATAAATGCCAATATCAGTACCCGCTTCAAATCCAGCAAGCAATGGCGCTGGAATCCCCGGCTGGATCTGGATCAACGCACTGATACCAACGGTACTGAAAGAATGACTTACAGAACGAAACTCATCGTAAACTATCTGCGTTCCAGAAAATGGCGCTATGAATTGGAACTCGGCTACGAAACTTCAGAAACCACGGCAGCAACATTTACTGCCGAAGATAAACACTACTATGCCTTCTTTGGCTATATTTTTGATTTCTAGTTAATTACTGGCTTAACAACATCACAATATCATCATGGCCAAAGTGCTTTGCCAACGTTTCAGCATTTTGTTTATCCCGGTTACGAATATCCTTATCCACGCCATGTGATAACAGTATTTTTACAATACCCGTGTGACCGCCTTTTGCCGCAAGCATCAATGCCGTATTACCATGCTTGTTTTTAATATCCAGCTCGGCTTCCCTGCTGACCAGTAGTTTTACTGTTGAAAGATGCCCGTTATCAGCGGCCAGGATTAGCGCGGTATCATCCAGCCGGTTTGTTACATTGATATCCACTCCCTTGCTCAACAGGGTTTTAACTGTCTCCGTTGAACCGAGCGATGCCGCTTTTATCAGCAACGGATTACCGGTACGATCACGCACATTTACATCGACACCATGACGTAACAATACGTTCACGACGGCGTGTTTATTATTTACGGTTGCCAGCCACAGCCCCGACTCACCCAGTTTATTCTTTTCGTTAATATTCGAACCATTGGCCAGCAAGACTGAAACGGTACTGGCATGACCGTTTTTACAGGCCCACAACAGCGGCGTCATGCCATCCTTTTGCCGGGTATTCCTTTTTGCGCCACGTTTCAATAATGTATCTACCAGCTCTGCATTACCACTCCTGGCTGCGAGCAAGAGTGCGCTGGTTCCATCTTTTAATGACAAATTTACATGTGCTTTTTTGGCCAGAAGCATTTGGGCAATTTCTGCATGTCCTTCTCTTGCTGCCCACAACAGCGGTGCCATTCCGTTTTTTTGTCTTATATTGGGATTGGCGCCATGCGCCAATAATAAGCTGGTAATTTCTTTATGACCTTTCCAGGCAGCCCTGCTTAACGCAGTATGGCCTTCATTGTCACGCACATTTATTTTTGCATTACGAGTTTTTAAAATTTGTTTAACGATTGTTTCCTGGCCCTGCCACGCTGCAACACTTAGCGGAGTCCAGCTTGCGTATGCGGTGCCCTTGGTACGCAACATTTCTTTTGTAAGTTTTGGCTTTCGATTTTTACTGCTACTTTTTGCCGGTGGCTTTGCACCAGCCGCATGCAAGATACCTGTCACATCCTTGTGTTGATGTTTCAATGACCACTTATAGGCTGTAATTCCTTTGGTATCCTTGAGGTCAAGGATCGCGCCTGACTTAACCAGGATCTTTACTATGTGTGCATGTCCGTTTTTGGCAGCAAACATCAGAGCCGTCATGCCTTTTTTGTCTCGCTTGTTTAAATGCGCACCCCTGCGTATCAGGTAATCGGCTACCCTGGCATGGCCTTCACTGGCGGCCTGCATCAAAGCTGTTTCACCATAGGTGTTCTTGCTGTTGATACTGGCGCGCACAGACAGCAACTTTTTGACCGTCTCATAATGTCCGTTTTTGGCTGCCCATATCAATGCCGTGTTTTTTAATTCATCACGCGCATTTTTATTCGCGCCCGCAGCAACCAGATCCGTCACCTCGACAGTTCGGCCACGGCGTGCAGCGATGATAAGCCGATCATCAAGATTCTCTTCGCTGGCAAGCTTACCCAGACCTTTTAGCTTGACCCTGGCCTTTCGATGCCCCTGTTTTGCCGCTTTTTCAAGCCACATTTTTGCCCTGGCCTTATTCTGGGCAAAACCATTTCCCTCAAGATACATCACACCACAAACATACTGCGCTTTTTCATGGCCCTTTTTTGCCGCGAGTAAAAGCCAGCGGCCTGCAAGTTCTGGATCCTGCCGGGCTCCCTGACCGTTTCTAATCAATATTCCAAGCTGGTATTGTGCTTCGGCATTGCCAGATTTGGCTACCGGATATAGTAATTTTACTGCTTTCGGGTAATCGCGCACCCTGATTGCTTTTTTCGCATCTGAGAGTGCATCAGCAAACGTATCCACTGAAAACAACAGGCATACAAGAACAAATGGAACTACGCGGTTCAACATAATTTTTTTAATTTCAGGCGGTACCGTGCTTGGTTTCGACCTCGATACCAATTTCCTTTAGAAAAGGTGTCGGTAATATACCACCTGCACAGATAATAACACCCTGGTTGGGTATCTCGGCTTCCTTGCCATTGTGCTCGATTTTGACTGTATCCGTACTTATATGCTTCACATTTGAACTGAGCATCACGTTTAGTCTGCCCGCAGCTGCTGCCTGATCTACTTTTTGCCGGTTTTTTTCCTTGGCGCGGGAAAACGCATCACTTCGATATGACAGGGTGACTGTGGTGCCCGGCTCATCGGCAATACTTGTGGCAGCTTCCAGTGCTGCATCTCCCCCGCCAACCACTAATACATGCTGGTTTCGGTACTGCTCTGGATCAATAAGGCTGTAGACGACTTTTGGCTGGTCCTCTCCAGTTACTCCGAGTTTACGTGGTGTTCCACGCCGACCAATTGCAAGCAAAATCGCGCGAGTACGATATTCTCCCTTGCTGGTGATGACTTTGAATTGTTTGTCTTCCCTTATGATATTGTCCATTTTCTCGCGATAACTGATTTTCACCCCCGTTTTCTTTTCTACATTTTGCCAGAAAGCGAGCAAGTCTTCCTTGGTGGTTTCACGAAAATTTGCCTTACCAACCAGTGGTAATTTGACTGGCGCGGTCATCACCAACTTTCCTCTAGGAAATTTGAAAACAGTTCCGCCAAGCGAGTCCTGCTCAATGGTTTTGTATCGTAATTTTTTTTCCATTGCGCCAAGGCTGGCGGCAAATCCGGCCGGGCCGGCACCAACTATTATGACATCGTAGCTATCCTTGCTTTTACCTTTGTTTACGAACCTGGCGATATTGTCGATGGCCTGCCGCCCTTGTTCAACGGCATTCCGGATCAGCCCCATTCCTCCCAGCTCACCCGCAATGAATATACCTGGCACATTGGTCTCGAAATTGTCGTTAACATTTGGAATATCAACACCGCGCTTTTCTGTACCAAACACCAATGTAATAGCATCAAATGGACAGGCCTTTTTACAGGCACCATGCCCAATACACTTGGTCGGATTGATGAGTTTCGCCTTGCCCTTGATCACACCGATTACGGTACCTTCCGGACAAGCAGCGGCACAGGCATTACAACCGACACACAACCTTTGATCGAAAACCGGATGTAATGATGCCGGTTCGGTCAAACCTGCTTTTGTATTTTCTTCCAGTATCTGACGATATTTATGCGACTTTCGTGCACGCACAACGTAAATCCACACAACCAGGATGAGTGGAGATAGATAGGCCGCCCACATATAAATTTCGCTGCTATTCATACTCTGACTATTCTAAATTTACTGACTACTTGTCGGGTATATTTGTCATCATCCTGCATTCGGGAATTCCAGCCCGGGCGCACAGCAGTAATTTCTTGCCATTCATGTCGTTAAAATTCCTGACCCGGGGCTGTGGCTGCTGGCAATTCAGGGGTTCATGCATGGAGGAATGTCGCTAACTCTATGGATTGATTGTTATTTTAGCTTACAAAGCCGTGATAATTATGTGATTAATATCAAAGCTCCACATGCTAAAATGAGTATAAATAGCATTCCCTGGGCCCAGACCTGCACTATGACCACCCTGACTGATAAATTTGGCCGTTCAATCGAATACCTGCGCTTATCCGTGACTGATCGTTGCGATTTGCGTTGCCAGTACTGTATTCCCAAGGGCTACCAGGATTTTCAGCAACCCGCGGAATGGCTCACGGCTGACGAGATAGAACAGGTCATTCGTGTGTTTGGCCAGCTCGGCACCCGGCGTATACGCGTTACTGGCGGCGAACCGTTAGTCCGGCATGACCTGACCGAACTGGTCGCACGGCTGGCCCGGTTGCCCGGCATCGATGATCTTTCCCTCAGCACCAACGCGACCCGCCTTGCCCGGCATGCACACGCCCTGCAACAGGCAGGTATTTCGCGTATCAATGTCAGTCTCGATAGCCTGCGCGCCGATCGATTCAAACAACTCACCGGCGGTAAATTGCAAAAAGTTATTGACGGGTTAATGGCAGCAAAAGCCGCTGGCCTGCAGCCCGTGAAGATAAACATGGTGGTACTAAAGGATGTGAACGATGATGAAGTCGAAGACATGGTCAACTTCTGCATCGAGCATGACTTCACGCTGCGTTTTATCGAGACCATGCCCATGGGCGAAACTGGTCGACAAGCCTCGCAACACTACCTGGATTTAAACGTTATCAAGCAACGTCTGCAGCAGAACTATGAATTGATCCCGGCAACCATGCCAGGCGGCGGACCGGCGCGCTACATGCAGGTCGTGGGTACCCGTCTGAAAATCGGTTTTATCACGCCAATCTCGCAACACTTCTGTGAAAGCTGTAACCGCGTACGCCTGTCAGTTGATGGCACACTGTACATGTGTCTTGGGCAGGAGCATAACTATCCATTGCGGCACCTGTTGCGTAAAGGTATTAGCGACCAGGATTTACAACAACACATCATTCAGGCCATTGAATTGAAGCCCGAGCGGCACGAATTCCGTGAACAACCCGAAAAGATCCTGCGCTTTATGTCGTTTACTGGCGGCTGAAGTGGAACCCGGAAGTTAACAAGCTGTCAAAACTACAAATCTTGATAAAAGAGTTTATTCACCATGCTATATCAATTTCGAAACACGTTTGCCTCGTTGGCAGTCGCGCTCTACATGTTGCCATTCACAGCCAGCGCGAGTGAGCCGGTCACACTGGACGAAATACTTGCCCTGCAGGATGAACCGGATGGCGTCGTGATCGAAATCGTTACCGGCACTAGCGACGCACTGAAGTGGGCCTTGCCAGAATCGCAGGGTTATATCGCTGAACTGAAAAAACGTTTCCCAGATATGCCGATTGCCATCGTGACACATGGGCGTGAACAGTTTGCCCTGACCAAAAAGAACCAGGCCAAGAACAAAAAAGTGCACTCACTTACCCAGGCATTGAAAAAAGAAGGTATTCAATTGCATGTTTGTGGCACCTACGCCGGCTGGGAGGGTCTGACGGACGAAGATTTTCCCGAGTATGTCGATGTTTCGGCTGCAGGACCGGCACAAATCAACGATTACAAAGCGGTCGGATTTTTACATCTCATTATCGATGAAAATAACTAGCGCTGTGTACAGGCCCCAAGATACCGCCCGGTAAACTTGTAACGTAACACAGAGTTGCGCCCCGCAACATCACCCAGGTCCGAGCGCGAACTACCGCGCGCATGGCTGCCAGAATAGCGTACCGACCCTTCATTGATCAGGGTACCGTTTTGCGTAAAGCAATTAACCTTGTAATGAACGGTGCGACCGCGCTGCTTGACCTGTACATAATCACAACTGCGCGCTTTTAAAAAAACCGTGGGTACCGGTTGCTGCATGCATTCACGAAAGGTTTGCTTTGGCACATTGCTCGGCATGCCGCTCACGGTGTAACGAACTTCGAATTCCCATTCGCCCGGGGTGAACCCGNNCCAGCCGCTGACAATACAGGCCAATACTGGCAGTAATATGAATGGATTTATTGTCCCATGGCACGGCGGATTGCATGATCGCCTTGCGAATTTCGCTGGCACGTTGCGTACCGATGTCATGGGTGCAGCGCATGTAGGCAACAAACTCGTCGCCTCCATAACGCGCGACCAGGTCGCCCTGGCGCATACTGCGTTCCAGTATACCGGCTACATGACCCAGAACACGATCACCGGCAGCATGACTGTAGGAATCATTGATTTGCTTGAACTCATCGATATCGATCAACATGACACACACATGATCAATATCACCACTGCGTCGACTAAGCGCCTGCGATAACGATGACTCAAAGTGATGGCGATTGGCAAGGTTGGTAAGCTGGTCCTTGCGTACTGCTTCTTCTAGTTGCTCATTGGATTCGCGCAACTGTTGCGTGGCCTGGTCGATTTTTTCCTGCAGCGAAGTATTCAACTCGATAACTTCATCGCGTGAATTTTGTA
Source organism: Proteobacteria bacterium UBA6492 (assembly GCA_002436485.1). GTDB lineage: Bacteria > Pseudomonadota > Gammaproteobacteria > UBA6429 > Thiohalophilaceae > UBA6492. The sequence continues at coordinate 6,480 of DJMK01000024.1, read as the reverse complement.
AGCGGCTTACCAGCGATTGAACCACCTGGCCAAGCTGCTGTACCTCGCTGGGTGCGTTAGTTGCTACCGCTGGTAGTTCACCCCGCAAATCATTGCCCATCAGCACATGGCTGTCACTGGCCAGCTTGTTTATCGGGCGAGTTATCCAGCGTGCGATCAAAATGGCCAGGGCAATCGCCATGATCAGTCCGGCAATACCCCATACCAGGTGTGAAAACATCAATGCATTCACCTGCGCTGCCACTTCGGATTCCGGTTGCGGCACCATGATACCCCAGCCAATTTCCGGCACCGCGGCATAACCAGCCACCATGTTGCCTTTCATGAACGGTGAGTAAAAACTGGTTACCCCGGTTCTGCCTGCTATCATCGCCTGTACAATTGGCCAATGCGACAGGTCTTTTATTTCACTCATCCAGTCCGGGTTGGGATGTGCAATCACATGACCGGTTTTATCAACAATCGCTGAATGCCCGAGTTTGCCAAACTTAACGTTACGCCGAATCTTTTCGATGTAGTCAATACGTAACTCACCGAGTAGCACCGCCACGTTCTTGCCCTGCTTGTCCACCACCGGATAACCCATGAAGATGGTTGGCTGCTTGGTAAAGGGACTGCGCTTGACTCGCGAGATGGTCCATTCGCCAGTCTTGCGCGTCATCAGGTAGCACTGCTCAGTTGAAAATAAAAAGTCAGACACTTCCGGCTCAAGCACACCATCGGAACGTGCGATGACCCGACCATTCATGTCGAGTAACACCAGCATGGAAAAACCATCCGTCTTTAGTACTGCACGTCCCAGCAACTGGCGCACATGTTTTGGCTTGATCTGTTCCTGCACGAAGACGGATTCCGCCAGCAACGACAACATGCCGCGGTGATCGTTAACATAGCTAGAAAGTGGCGCCGCAAGATTTTGTGCCAATAACTGGTGCTTTTCGCGAATCTCCCGCCAGCTGTCCTCCCATGCTGACTGGTACAGGTGGAAACCCAGCACAGCCATTGGTAACAGGGCAACCATCACCATAACCAGTAAAAACTGGCGTGATATGGACTGTGATCGCAACCGATCAAGCATGGGGCTGAGTAACTCCGGCGAAATTCAACAAAATCTGATGAACTTGTTTATCGGCCACCACGGGGCAACCATTAACCCACATACTTTTTATGATGAATTAGGTTGTTTCACGAAATGGCAGAGCAATCAGCAAGATAGCAAAATCACCTGCTGATGCTATGTGTTTATGAACAGGAAATATTTAAAAATTATTTACAGCGCGATCAGCACCTGCAGCAGCTGGTAGCCCAAAAAGCAAAATGACAACACAAAGCCCGTTACCGGGACCCACAGTGGAATGGTAAAGCCGGGACTGGGTTCACCTCGCAACTTGATCTTTAGCAGTGCAAGATTAATCAACGTAAAGATTGTCAGCGTAATAAAGCTGGTCAGCTTGGCAAGGCTCAACAGCGGTAACAGCAACGAGAGCACAAGGATGACGCTGGTAACGATCAAGGTAGATTTCAGTGGTGTACGCCGCCGATGGTGGATGTGTCCAAAAATTGCCGGCAACCACTTGCGCCTGCTCATGCCATACAAGACACGCGATGCCATCACGATCTGGATGAGCGCACCATTCAATATCGATACCACGCTGATCACCGGAATCAGTTTGTCATCGGAGCCGGTCATGCTTTGGTAGATAAAAGCCAGGGGTGCGTCGCTTTTTGCCAGCTCGGCCGGTGACACCACCAGGATACTGACCAACGATACTAATATATAGAATAACGTCGTCACGACCAGCGCGATAATAATGGCGCGCGGCAGGTTACGTTCAACCGATTTGACCTCTTCCGCGACGTTGACGATATCTTCAAAACCAATAAAGGCATAAAACGCCACAAACGAGCCGAGTAACACTCCCCCCCATGTCACCAGGTCAACAGGTGGTAGCAATTCACCCCCGCGCGCCGGTAACATGCTAAAACCATCACGTGCGACCCATAAAATAATAACCAGGCCAATAATTTCCAGGATGGTCATCAGGCTGGCGATCACTACAGACTCGCTAATACCCCATGCGACTACCGCACCCATGATCAGCACCGTGGCAATAATAATCAGTTCATCCGGTAATAATATAAATTCACGTGCGTAACCGGTTAAGCCGTTGATCAACGTGGCCGTGGATGTAACACCCACCGCAACGATCATCAAACCAACCATTACCGACAGGGGTTGTAGCTTCAGTCCTTCCTGGATGTAAATCGCTTCACCTGCACTCTTGGGAAAGCGTACCGACAGCTCGGCATAGGAAAAGGCAGAAAAGCCCGCCAGTATTGCCGCCAGTAAAAAGGCAATCGGCGTGTACATACCGGCATAACCGGCCACCTTGCCAACCAGGACATAGATACCGGCACCGAGGATGGTACCAATACCATAAAATGCCAGCATTGGCAGGCTGATAGCACGTTTGAGCTGTTCGGTTTCCAGTGAAGCAGAGGCAGGCATAAGCCTATGGTAAATCTATCAAATGAAAAAAGACACTGCAGTCTATTCGTCTGTGCGTTTACGCTTGTAACCGGTAATCATGGCACGTACCAGGTTTTCACGGTGCACAATACTGGAAAAGATGACGCCACCAATATGCACAATGACCAACAGCAAGGTAAACTCGGCAAAGAATTCATGGATCTCTTCCCAGAATTCTTCGCCTTCAGCATGCTTTTCACGCTTGTCCCTTTCGTCATCATCGGCATAGGCTGATTGTACAAACTGGATATTAGTTGCCAGTGGTCCCTCGCCCTCTTCCACCGCGAGCAGTTCCAATCCTGACCAGACCGTGATGCTGAGTGAGAACAATAAAAATATTACCATCCAGCCACCCAGCGGATTGTGCCCAAGATAATGTTTCGGATTACCTGCCACGATGGAGCGCACATAAGCAAGCGCTGTTTGCGGACTGTAGATAATATTCCAGAAGCGCGCGTAGCGGCTACCGATAAAACCCCAGAGTAAACGAAATAGCACCAGCCCCATCACGACGTAACCAGCGATTTCGTGCAACTCATCTTCTTCCTCGCCGGTGATAAAGGCAATGGTGAAGAACAACACAAGAGACCAGTGGAAAATACGCACCGCGATATCCCAGACCTTGACGCGATTCTCGGCAGACATGAACACTCCTCGTTTACAGACTAAAGGAGCAAAATAGAACACAAGCCTGGGAATGTAATTGATCCAGGTTAACTAAATGCGTGAGAGCTGGGTTTACCTGATCCAGATAGTCTTGGCGTTAACGAATTCCTTGATACCATGATGTGATAGCTCGCGCCCGTACCCAGAGCGTTTCACACCACCAAATGGCAGGCGTGGATCACTTTTCACAAAGCCATTCACAAAGGTACAACCGGATTGCATCTGGCGCGCCACCTGTTCACCGCGGGCACTGTCCTGGGTCCAGACACTGCCACCCAGGCCGAAGTCCGATTCGTTGGCAATGCGCAGTGCATCGCTTTCATCACGCGCACGGATAACGATAGCGACCGGGCCAAACAACTCTTCGCTATACGCACGCATGCCCGGTTCGACCCGGTCCAGTATGGATGCCTTATACCAGGCACCCGGGCCATCGATCGGTTCACACCCGGTGACAGCATCCGCGCCGGCATCGAGCGTATCTTTTACCTGCTGATGTAATTCATCGCGCAAGTCGCTGCGCGCCATGGGTGCCAGCGAAGTCGAATCATCCATGGGATCACCGGCCTGCAATGCTTCCACGCCCGCCTTGAAACGCGCAATGAAATCTTCCGCGATAGCATCCACCACGATAAAACGTTTGGCAGCAATACAGCTTTGCCCGGCATTCAGAAAGCGCGAGGTCACTGCACCTTTTGCGGCCAGGTCGAGGTCGGCATCTTCCAGTACGATAAAGGCATCGGAACCGCCCAGTTCCAGCACTGATTTTTTGATCATGTTGCTTGCCGTGGCCGCAACCTGGCGGCCCGCCGGTTCGGAACCGGTCAGCGTGACCGCATGCACCCGCTTGTCTTCGATCACCCTTTGCACCTGCGATGCACGTATCATCAAGGTACGAAAGCTACCCGCCGGGAACCCGGCCTTGTTAAAAATCTCTTCGATGGCCAGTGCACACTGCGGGACATTGGAGGCATGTTTCAGTAAACCGGTATTACCGGCCATCAGTGCCGGTGCGGCAAAACGAAATACCTGCCAGAACGGAAAATTCCATGGCATCACCGCCAGCACCGTACCCAGGGGCAGATAGGCGACGTAACTCTTGCCCGCATCCGATTCAATGGGTTCATCCTGTAAAAAGCTGGCAGCATTCTCGGCATAGTATTCGCACACCCAGGCGCACTTCTCCATCTCGCCCTTTGCCTCGGCCAACAGCTTGCCCATCTCCTGCGTAATGATGCCAGCGTAATGCGCAAGGTTATCGCGTATCACCTGCGCAGCCTGTTTCATTAATTCGGCCCTTTGATCGATTGGCGTGGCAGCCCATTGCGGGGTTACACTGGCAACCTGTGCCAGGGCCTCATCGACCTGCGCGTCTGACCAGGCGGGGACCTCGGTGACTTGCTCGCCGGTGGCAGGATTGATAACCGTAAAACTCATGTAGTCTCCTTGTGGTTAGTATCGGCAACGATAATCAGACGCTGTTTTAAAAGTATAGACTCAGATATGAATAATACCGTTAAATTCGCTATTATTGACATCAGCTCATCATTTATTACCAGAACGATTAAAACAGGTTTTATAACATGCTAAAAAAGGTTTGTGTGCTCGGTGGTAGCGGCTTTGTCGGCAAACATATCATCGCACAACTGGTTAGACAGGGTTGTCGCGTAAAAGTTTTAAGCCGCTCGCGGGAAAAACATCGCGACCTGCTGGTATTACCGACAGTTGAAGTGATTAGTACAGACATTCACCATCCCCCGGTACTGGAACAACACTTCACGGGCCAGGATGCAGTCATAAACCTTGTGGGTATTTTGAATGAACGGCGTGATAATGGCCGTGGATTTCATTTTGCACATGTCGAGTTGACGCAAAAAGTTCTCAAGGCCTGTCAGCACAATGGCGTAAAACGCCTGTTGCACATGAGTGCCCTGCATGCTGACGAACAGGGCCCCAGTTACTACCTGCGCAGCAAGGGTGAAGCACAGACATTGGTACATGCCGCCAGTGATTTACAGGTAACCAGCTTTTGTCCTTCCGTCATCTTTGGACCGGAAGACTCGTTTTTTAACCGCTTTGCCAGTTTGCTGTCGATGACACCCGGCTTTTTACCGCTGGCCTGTGCCAGTACACGCTTTGCGCCGGTGTACGTGGGTGATGTCGCCAGCGCCTTTGCGCAGAGTCTCAACAATCCGCACACCTATGGACAAAACTACAACCTGTGTGGTCCGGAAATCTATACGCTCAAACAACTGGTGGAATACACCGCGCAACAAATCGGTCTGAAACGCAAGGTCATCGGGCTGGGGAATGCCAGCTCCAGAATGATGGCCAACATGTTTCAACTGATGCCGTTATTCAAACCGTTAACGCGCGATAACTACCGCTCCATGCAAGTCGATAGTGTTTGCGATGCACCGTTCCCTGCTGTGTTTAATCTTAAACCGAAAAGTATCAACGAGATCGTGCCAACTTACCTGGCACGTAAAGGTTATCGGCAACGCTATGACACACTACGTCGGCGAGCACGTCGCACCTGATGCATGCGTTTTACCACAAACTTAATATGCAGCATTACCCTGGCCCTGGTTGCGTGCGCGCATTCACCTGAACAATACACGCTGGCAGAAAAACAGTATATCGATCGCGTATTGCAGAAGATCGAGATCATCGGCGAGCACAGGTATCCAGAACTGACGAGGGAGCTTGATAAGCCTGTCGAACTGGTTGTCGTATTTCAAATTAGCCACGGCGGATCGTTGCAGGGTGTTGACATACTGCAACCCAGTGACAAACCCGCTATCGATAACGCAATACTGGAACTGATTCGCTACAGCGCACCTTATCCGCCAATGCCAGACAGTATTGTAAAAACTACACTGACAATCGAGAAGCGCTGGCTGTTTCGACCGACTAATTAAACATGGGTTTTCACAGTCTATCGCGCTATGATCAAAACATGAAAACCTATCGTGTTGGTGGTTGTGTACGTGATGCGCTACTCGGTCTGCCGGTCAAGGACCGCGACTGGGTGGTAGTCGGTGCCACGCCTCAAGACATGCAGTCACTCGGTTACAAACCGGTCGGCAAGGACTTCCCTGTTTTTTTACATCCCGATACCAAGGAAGAGTACGCACTGGCGCGTACCGAGCGCAAAACCGCGCCTGGTTATACCGGTTTTACCTTTCATGCAGATACAAACGTCACACTGGAACAGGATCTGCAACGTCGCGATCTCACCATCAACGCCATGGCAGAATCGGAGGACGGCCAACTGGTTGATC
>DJMK01000023.1 GCA_002436485.1 Proteobacteria bacterium UBA6492 | reverse complement strand
CGAGCACAACCTGGACGTCATCAAAACCTGCGACTGGATCATCGACCTGGGGCCTGAAGGCGGCCACAAAGGCGGTACCATGGTAACCAGCGGCACGCCCGAGCAAGTGGCCGCTTGTCGGACATCACATACCGGCCAGTACCTTGCACCACTATTGAACAGGAAAAAACAATATAAAACAGCAGGTTAGATCATCTAGAACGTTTCTAACATAACCCTTGAATATGTGACGAACTGTGAAATAATTGGCAAATACTATAATAAAAATACCATAGTATTTATGCAGTCTATATTTGGGTGAGTTTTAAAAGGGACGCCGACACAGCGAGCAGTACCTTTCGTGCCGCGACACGAATTTAAGATCTGTGCACCCCCCACAATCTGTTACGGTATTCATTGGTAAGGACGCCAACAAAAGTCGGTGAGGTTTGGTTATGGGCGTAAATTTTACGCTGTAATGACAGATTAAATGGCAGACAAGAAAAAACTACCGCCAATTATCCAGGGGTTTGGGGCCGAAAATGTCCTGCGTTTGCTGGGCTCTCTGAAAGACACCGCTAATGGTACGGTCGTCTATCGGCACGTCTCGCATGCCGTTCGTGAAATGGAGCGTGCACAAAACAAGATCTGCCTCGGCTATGCCACCTTGTTGCTGAACATGATCAAGTCGATACGCCAGCAACTGCCGGACGATTCCCTGCTCAACCTCGAATTACAGATGATCCAGCTACGGCTCACCCCACCAGTCACCATTACCGAACTGGCAGCCATCCAGGTTTACCTGAATAAGACCATCGACCTGCTAACCAAGCTGGCCGATCCGGATGAAACACAGTGGCTCCAGATGTTACGACCCCTTGTCGATGTGTTTGATGAAACCGAGCTGGGCACAGAAGATGTGCGTCCCATCAGCCCACCACCCATCGGCCCGGGCACATCGCGTAGCAGTTCTCAAAGTGATATTACGCGTGGCTATAACAGGCTCGATGAAACACCCGGCCTTCACATGGACGAACTCGAATCTCGTGCTGATATCAAGCTGCCCCAGGGCATACAAACTGGTGAAAACGCGCGCCAGGAAGAATTTTCCGAACAACAAAGCAACCTGATGTCGAGTATCTTTGATGCCATGCAACACCAGGCCCGTTTTGGACTGCTGCTTGAAGACATGTTACAGAAACTGCAAAAGGCAGAAAACAAAAAGGACGTGGAGAATGTGCGTGGGCATGCCATTAATGAATTGCAAGAGATGTTGTCCGAACAAAGTACCCTGGTACGCACGCTTAACGAAACGCAAAACTTTGCCAACCTGATCCAGGAAAGCGGACAACAGCTCAGCATGGAACTCAACCAGGTGCGTATCCTGAGCATGACCGATGAACTCACTGAACTGCCAAACCGTCGCGCCTTCCTTAACCGTCTGAACGAGGAAATGCAGCGTGCCAAACGTTACAAGTCGACTTTTTCGGTTGCGTTAATCGACCTGGACGAGTTCAAGAAAATCAATGACACCTATGGACACATGGCCGGTGACGAAATGTTATGTCGCTATGCAAAGGACATTTTGACGATCTTTCGCGCCTCTGACCTGGTGGCCCGTTACGGCGGCGAAGAGTTTGCGGTGATCTTCCCCAATACCAGCGTCACCGAGGCGCTCAGTGCACTGGAAAAAGCACAGGCGCTGGCGTTTACCGTTAGCATCACGCATGGTGAAGACACGATTCGCGCGCCCTCGTTCTCAGCCGGACTTGTCACCTATCAGAAAGATGAATACCCCGAGGAAATGATCGATCGCGCGGACCAGCTACTCTACAAGGCAAAAAATGACGGGCGTCGCCGTATCGAGTACCAGAAGGAAAATAGCAAGAAAGATAAATTTTCCTTTTTACGGGAAAAAGAAAGCAGTTAACGAACTCAACCGATGTTATGTCGGTGTCACGCTCGTCCCTATCGACAAGCCCAGCTTTGCTGCCGCATCACCCTGGTTTACCGCCACTTCCACCAGTCCCATGGAATTGATGTACCAGAATGCCTGTTGTGGTGGCACCGACGAAAAAGTCTCGGCAAACGACAGCTCGGTTTTATTTACGACAAGCTGCGCATCCGACTTGAGTTGATCACCGCGCAGGCCGGTAATGGCATTACCAAAATGATCGATATAGATCACTTCGCCGAGATTAGCAGGCCAGTCCGCCCCAACCAGTTCATTGTCTGAAAAAATATCAGACTCGATACGTTCACGTAACGCGACTTTCACCGCCAGCGGGGCAAACAAATCACGTCCATGAAAACTGCTTGAGAGCGTTTCAGGTCGCCAGGTTACCGCGTGACAATGCACTTCCTTACCACGCTGAGCAATGACACTTAATAAACCGTTGTCCGGACCAACGAAGTTGATCCCATCTACGTCCAGCCAGATGGGCCTGCGATCCGGATCACCCACGCCAGGATCAACGACGGCAAGGCAGATATCACCGTACTCGAATTGTTGTGCCAGGGCCGCCAGCAGGTAGGCACTGGCACGTGGATTAAATCGCGGCGCATCATGCATGAGGTTCGTGGTTTGCTGATGCGTCAGCCGACGTTGTAACAACGCCTGCATCTCTCCCACGTAAGGCCCTTGGTAACCAAAATCTGTAAACAGGTAAATCATGCTCTAACCGTAGCAATGTAAAAACTATTCGTCACTATACGTTGACAGGCAACCATGCAGACAATAAAAAACCGGGCCAGGGCCCGGTTTTTTAAAATGGATAAGCGCGTTGTCAACGTTACTCGGCGCCAGCTTCCTCGCTGGCGGTCGCTTCTGGCATCGGACGGTCCACCAGCTCGACGATGGCCATCGGCGCATTATCGCCAGTACGAAAACCACACTTGAGGATACGCAGGTAACCACCTGGACGTGCCTCGTAGCGCGGGCCCAGTTCGTTAAACAGCTTGGTCACTACGTCACGATCACGCAGACGATCAAAGGCAAGGCGGCGATTGGCCACGCTGTCTTTCTTTGCCAGCGTAATCAACGGCTCGGCAACACGACGCAACTCCTTGGCCTTAGGCAAGGTGGTCTTGATCATTTCATGATCCAGCAATGATGCTGCCATGTTGCGGAACATCGCCTTG
>DJMK01000087.1 GCA_002436485.1 Proteobacteria bacterium UBA6492 | reverse complement strand
AACACCAGCGCCGAGGTCAAGGCCCGCGCTGACTGGGTCGTCACATCAGGTATTGCCGCCGAAGTGGTCGCTCACCTCACCGCACGCGGAGAGAAGCTAATCTGGGCACCAGACCGCTACCTGGGAGACTACGTCCAGTCGATCACCGGTGCGGATATGTTGCTCTGGCAGGGCAGCTGCGTAGTACACGAGAAGTTCAAGGCCAGGGAACTGGACGCACTCAAGGCAAGCCACCCGGAAGCAGCCGTGCTGGTACACCCAGAATCACCGGCAGATGTGATTGCACTGGCCGACGTGGTGGGCTCCACCACTGCGCTGATTAAGGCTGCCAGGCGTCTGCCCAACAAGGAATTCATCGTGGCCACCGACAATGGCATCTTCTACAAGATGCAACAGGCGGCGCCTGATAAAACCTTCATCGAGGCACCGAATGCGGGCTTTGGCGCCACCTGCAAGAGCTGTGCTCACTGCCCCTGGATGGCCATGAATAACCTGCAAAACCTGGTAGAGGCCCTGGAAAGTGCACCCGGTGACTCAAAATACGAGATTCATGTCGATCCTGCTACGGGTAAACAGGCGATGACCTCGCTGCAGCGCATGCTGGACTTCGCTGCTAAAAAAACCACCCCCAAACCGGACCTGGTCAGCGCCTGATAACTTGCCTGCCCGGCTGTCTTCTCGGAGACAGATCACACTCTGGCTAATTAACCTTATATGCGTGCCAATCCCGGCCGATTATCGTTATATCACCACATCAAACTGGAATTTTTGTGCTGACCATTCATACAAGACGAATCATTATTGCCATGATGATGCCAGGGCTGTGCCTGTTGCTGGCCCTGTTGTTCAATAACGAGGTCTATCGCCTGCTAATCCCGGTATATACCTCGCTGCCTTACCTGCCCTACCTGCTGCTATTGGCCGGCCTGATTATGGCCTGGGGCCACAATAACGGTCGCGAGTTCGACCTGTTAATCACGCTGGGTATCACCTACTGGGCCATTCGGCAGTATATCTGGTCCGGCACCTTGCCGGCCCAATCCCAGTCCATCCTGTTTGCCTTGCTGTGCATAATGATTCCCCTGTCCTTCATTATTCATGCTCTGTTACCCGACAAGGGAGTATGGCGCTGGCAAATCGCCAAACGACTTGGCATCACACTACTGCAGGTCGCGCTGGTGATCATATTACTGGACTACCAACAGCCACAGGTTCTGGAATGGTTGCGCTTCAATTTCTGGCAAAGCGCCTCACCCCGANNGCATTAAACCATTTTGGCACTCCATCAATGGCCATGGTGTACTTCAGCATTGCCATCGGCGCAATAGTGTTGTCGGTAATACTCAATTCCTACAACCTAGCCTACCTGGATGAGCTGACCGAGTTACCTTCACGGCGCGCGCTCAAGCAACAATTGATGGCCATGGGCAAACGTTATTGCATCGCCATGATAGATATCGATCACTTCAAGCAATTTAATGACACGTTTGGTCACGATATCGGTGACCAGGCCCTGCGCAAGGTGGCCAAACATTTACAACAGGTCAGTGGGGGCGGCAAGGTTTACCGGTTTGGCGGTGAAGAGTTCACAATCGTGTTTTCAAACAAGGACGCACACGAGGCGTTAGTGCATGTCGACGCGATACGCGAGGCAATTGAGAACAACCCGTTCTATGTACGCAGCAAGCGCCGCCCTCGCAACCGCCCGGAACAACCCGTCACTCCGGACAAAATCCGAAAAGTCAAAATCACTATCAGCGCCGGTATCGCACAACGCGCTGAACAGCATGCCAATCCCTTTGAGGTAATCAAGTCAGCCGACAAAGCCCTGTACACTGCCAAACGTGCCGGGCGTAATCGTGTGCATGCCATTTAGTAGACTTAAATTCCTCAACAACGACACCTGATCAATCTTCAAGACTGCGCGAAACTACTTCGTAGACATCCTTTGAAAGGTGTTCTTCATGCAAAATGCGTTGCAGGTTATTTTTCATTAACTGCTGGCGTTGTGCGTCGTAGCGTTTCCAGCGAATCATGATTTGCACCAGACGAGCAGCAATTTGCGGGTTGAGTTTGTTCAGTTGCAAGACCACGTCGGTCAGTAGTGCATAACCGCTACCATCAATGGCGTGAAATTTTGATGGGTTANNGGGTTACCACGGCAAAAACCGCCGATCAATGAACGTACCTTGTTCGGATTCTGTATACTAAAGGCCTCATGCTGCATTAATGCTTTTACCTGCTGCAAGGTGTTCGGTAGACGCGACATGGCCTGCAATGACAACCATTTTTCTATCACCTGCACATCATCACGCCATTGCTCATAAAAACTATCCAGTGCCTGTTGTCGTAAGGGCGTATCATGATTCGTCAGTATAGCCAGGGCAGCTTGCTGGTCCGTCATGTTGTTGGTGTTTTCAAACTGTTTGTAACAACGCTGGTAGTCCGTTGGCTGTTCCGTTTCCACCAGGTAACCAAGACAGGTGTTCTTCAGGCTGCGTTGTGCCATCGCCTCGCTGTTAAAGACATAGGCGCGCTCATGGTAATTTTCCTGGTACAGGTTTAAAAATTCGTCATACAAGCTCTCCGCCAGGAAACGCTTTGTAAACAGGCGTGCAGAATGAATCGCATCCACATTCACCACATCCATTTGATCAGCCAGGTAACTCTCCGACGGCAGGGAAAGCACCTTGGCTAGCAACGCCTTGTCGATCGTGTTGTCCAGCATGGCACTGCGCAATGCCTCAGACAACGCAACAGGCTCGGGCATGGGTTCTCCCTGTTGATGAGCAGTAATCTGTCTCGATAACGCCTGCAGTGCCAGTTGTTGTCCTGCATCCCAGCGATTAAAGGCATCGTTATCATGTGCCAGTAAAAATGCCAACTCGTCTTCACTGCGTGACATTTTTATTTTCACCGGTGCCGAGAATCCACGTAACAGTGAAACTGCCGGTTTTTCTGATAAGTTTTCAAATACGAAGTTGTTTGACTGATTAACCACATGCAGAACTTGCGTAGTCTCGTTGTCACCGAGTGACATATCATTACCTGCCTGGTCGAGCAGGCCAACAGCAAGCGGAATATGAAGCGGTTGCTTGTCCTGTTTTTCAGGTGTTGGAGGCGTATGCTGTTCGACGTGTAAGGTGAATCGCTTGGTGCTGGCATCATACTTACCCGTCACGGTCAATTCAGGTGTGCCGGCCTGGCTATACCAGCGTTTGAATTGAGTTAGCTCGATGTCGTTGGCATCTTCCATGGCCTTGACGAAATCATCGCAGGTTACTGCCTGCCCATCATGCCGTGAGAAATACAGGTCGGTCCCCTTGCGAAACCCTTTTTCACCCAGCAGGTTACGTAGCATGCGTACAACCTCGGCACCTTTTTCATAAACCGTCACGGTATAGAAGTTACTGATCTCAATGTAATGTTCAGGGCGCACCGGATGCGCCATGGGCCCGCTGTCCTCGGCAAACTGAAAATTACGCAGCGCATTAACATCATCAATCCGCTGCACCGCACGCGAGTTCAGGTCGGAAGAAAACTCCTGGTCACGAAACACGGTGAAGCCTTCCTTCAGGCTCAACTGGAACCAGTCACGACAGGTAACGCGATTACCTGACCAGTTATGAAAATATTCGTGACCGATGATACTTTGTATTCGGTAATAATCCTGATCAGTTGCCGTTTCCGGCGAGGCCAGTACACAAGAGGAATTGAAAATATTCAGCCCTTTGTTCTCCATAGCGCCCATGTTGAAATCATCCACGGCAACGACCATGTAGATGTCGAGATCATATTCACGCCCGTAGGTTTGTTCGTCCCAGGCCATTGCCTGTTTGAGGCTTTGCATGGCATGTTCACACTTGTGAATATTTTTTGCCTCGGTGTACAGGCGTAACTCCACCTT
>DJMK01000098.1 GCA_002436485.1 Proteobacteria bacterium UBA6492 | reverse complement strand
TTAAATCGTGCATTTTGAACTCCTTTATTAGCTGAATCTAATCGACGTTAGATGGAAAATATTCCATATAAATTATCAATTTCTATTTAATTCAGTCAATTGCGGTTCCTGCTCAACATGTTTCGGTTTGTTACAGTTCACGTCAGTCGGAACGTTGAACGGATCTCCGTTCATTTCGCGTATGTAGCAGTTGAGGCGCTCTTTCATCGTGGCCTTGGCAGCATCCGACAGTACCCAGCCCAGCGGTACCGGGCCTTCTGTATGTTGCAGGCCAAACTCTTTGTACTTGCCGCCTTCGTTCAATACAGCCTTGCGTAACAGGGCCCGTGAATAACTGCCGCGACCGTCGCGTGTATTGAGCAGGGCATGTAACGGCGATAGTAATTCGTTGGCATATGGATTCGGTTCTTTTTGTGCCTTGTCATCTAGTGCCGGGTCATTGGTAATCATTAATACAATGGGCACGATTTTGTTCCAGTCATCACCGGCCTGTTTTTTTATCGCGCGTAATAATTCAAACGCGCTGGTTGCTCCAGAGTTCTCAAAGTAGCCACCATCCACCAGGTGGCCCCAGTTCGTTTCGCGTTTTTCAGTATCGTTCCAGACGCTAACCGTGGCAGCCGGGCTCACATAGGTAAAACGTGCACTGTTATGTACGGCCGTTCCCAGTGGTAAATGCCGGTTCGTTACCTGGTACAGGTCATTGAGCGTGGTAAAGGTTTTGCCTTGTTGAATATTAGTGGTTACAACACGCTGGCCTTTTTCAACCCAGGTGCTATTGAGGAAAAGGGCAGGGATCAGGTGTTGCTTGTCATCCTTGTGCATGTTGAGAAAGGGTTGTTCAAAATAATCTTTCTCTGATAGATCAAACCAACCTTCATGCCAGGCACGTTCCATCGCGCGTGCGCGATCGAAACTCTTGATTGGCCATGGAAGAAAACGTTGAATGAGATCACCGTACAGCATGCGTCCGGCCACGGGTGCCAGGAAATCATTGGAAAGAAAAATATCGGCACACTTCTGGTAATTAAAAACGTTTTGTTTTTGCGGGTTTGTCACATTGCACTGTGCGTTAAAGTCTGCATTTTCATGACGCGCCCTGACCAGTCCAGCAAAGCTGGTAATGCCCAGGCTACCACCTGAAACACCGCTCATGGCAAACACGTGTCGCGCAAACAGGTTGTCCCTGTCCTGCAGGGCAGCAAGCATGATACCGGTCCAGTAGGCGGCGCGAATACCGCCGCCTTCAGCGGCAACGATGAACAGCGGAATCTTGCCGTCTATAGTTTTGCCGTCCTGTTCGCGTGCACGTAACCAGTTACTGAAAGATGTTTTGACGTTTGCTCGGTTATCAGTAAGTTGCAATGGCTTATTGGTCTTTTTATCCATGATATAGCGCATGTCATGGTTGTCATTGGATGCGCTGATAAAAAAGGCATACACCAGTAATGCAATAAAAATCGGTAACCGGTACTTGATTTCATAAAAGGCCAGCAAGGTGCCCCAGAATACCCAGTTGGCGGCAGCGATTAATAAAAGGTTAGCGGTACCCAGCTCAGTGGTAATTACCGGGTCAATCGTGGTCCAGATTAAAGCCAGCAAGCTGATGCCAATCAGAAGTAGCGCAAACACGATTGCAGGTTTGGGTAGCTCGGTGAAGTCTTGCCTGGTACTGGCATACAGGTCCTTGACAGCCTGTAGTCCAAAGATACTTCTGCGTATGCGTACCACGATATAGAAAATCACGGCACTCACCAGGAACAGCCATGCATAAATTGTGGGTGAAAGCGCAAATTCCTTCAGGCTGGCAGTTGCATATTCCTGGTCTGTCTTGATGAATGCAACGTACAGGATAAGAAAGGCAAAGGCACCAAGCACACGCGGGGTTTCTTCCAGCATGCGCCTGGAGCGTTCGGGGCGTTCTGGATTAACAGCAACATCATGTACAGGCTTGAGACTGAGCATGTGACGTGCCCAGTACCAGATGCTGAGCGCCCATAACCAGTTACACAGGTAAAATACGATCAGGTCATTAAAGTTTTGCTTGTGTGTCTCGACCATGGCGCGCAGGATATCGACGCCCTGTGGTGCCACGGTAAAAAAGGCGAAACCGACCAGTAGCGAAATCAGGCTGAAGCGACATGGCTTGAGTACCAGCCACAGATCCAGTATCCAGCTCCAGATAGTACACGCACATGCCAACGGTGCTTGCAGGCAGGTTTTTATCTTGTCCAGAATGTCTTTTATTTTTTTTATCATTATGCACCCTCCCTGTTTATTGTTTTGTACCTGTCACTATACGAGCAGGACAGTATAAATCAAGCGACGGGCGCACACGTGCATTGTACGATTAAGACGTTTTGTAAGATGTCAGCTTGTTCATCAGCGCGGCGGTGTTTGCATCTTCGAACGACTCGTGTGCCATCACGTGACACCAGTGACAGGCGGAATAGCCAATCGATAACAGAATAAGTTTGTTTTGTTGTTTGGCCAGTTGCAGGGCTTCTTCGCACCACGGCCACCAGTCAACTGGATTGTGCGCATGCTGTATCAGGTAGGGGCTGGTTTCGTTACTCAGGCGATTGGTATGTGTTGGTTTCACACGTTTTGCTCCTGCCACAACAGCAACCACTGTAATGGATGCATTACCTGAATCCAAGGTTGCCAGTTAATTGTGTGGTTAATCACAACACGCAAATGCACAGCCACAATGACCTGTCGTTTAGCGGGTCAATCTTGTAGGATCGACGGCTTTAACCATCACGAAGAAGAGTCATGTCTGAAGCCAGCGCATTTGTCGTGCAGTTTGATCCGGTCGCCATAGAAATTTTCGGCTGGGCGGTCCACTGGTACGGCATCATGTACCTGATCGGCTTCGTGGCGGGCTGGTGGTTGACACGTTACCTGGCGCGTAGCCATCCACAGTGGGGTATGACAGCACAGCATGTCGATGACCTGTTGTTCTACATGGGTCTCGGGGTGATTCTTGGCGGGCGTATCGGCTACATCCTGTTTTACGACATGGGCAACGTGCTGCGTGAACCCTCCTTAAGTGAGGCCCTGTTAAGGCTGGTGTCCCTGCACAAGGGCGGCATGTCGTTTCATGGCGGCCTGCTGGGTGTGCTGCTGGCCATCTGGCTATTCAATCGCAAATTCCGACTGGGTTATTTCATCATTGTGGATTGCATGGCACTGATCGCGCCGATTGGGCTTGGCGCCGGACGAATCGGTAACTTTATTAATGGTGAGCTGTGGGGACGTCCGGCACCGGAGCTGGCATGGGCCATGATTTTCCCCAAATCTGGTGATTTGCTACCAAGGCATCCCACCCCGCTGTATGAGGCCCTGCTTGAGGGCGTGGTGCTATTTGCCATTCTGTGGTGGTTTATTCGCAAACCCCGGCCTGTTATGGCTATTTCGGGGCTTTTCGCGCTTTTTTACGGCCTTTTCCGTGTTGTTGTTGAATTTTATCGACTCCCGGATGCGCATATCGGCTATCTGGCAGGGGAGTGGTTGACCATGGGCATGGTGCTATCTACCCCATTATGTGTTGTAGGAATACTACTTTTGTATCTTTCATACAACAATCACAATATGCAAAACACCAAAAAAAGTCTTTAAATTCGAATATCAACCAGTTATGATATTTCTCATCTGGTGAGTGACACTTTTGTTACTGACTGGATTTTTTTAAGTTTCATTCCCTCCCCCATTGGAACAAAGCACCACCGGTTTACCAGTGGTGCTATTTTTTCGCCTGTAGATTCACCTATCTTGCATTCGATTCGTCTGTTAACCCCAAGATATAGGGGTTTCATGTTATGATTTTGCGCAATCTGGGGTAGCACAAGAAAGGGGAGATAATATGCAGCAGTACCTCGATCTCATGCGCCATGTGCGTGAGAACGGTATTAGAAAAGAAGATCGCACCGGTACAGGCACACTGAGTGTTTTTGGTTACCAGATGCGTTTCAACCTGCAGGATGGTTTTCCCCTCGTCACCACCAAAAAATTACATCTACGCTCCATCATTCACGAACTGCTGTGGTTTCTTAAGGGCGAGACCAATATTCGTTACCTCAAAGAGAACGGTGTGTCGATCTGGGATGAGTGGGCCGACGAAGATGGCAATCTCGGTCCGGTGTACGGTTCACAATGGCGCTCCTGGCCTGCCGCTAGTGGCGAACACATCGACCAGATTACACAGGTCATCGATCAGATTAAAAATAACCCGGATTCACGCCGACTAATTGTCAGCGCCTGGAACGTGGGTGAAATCGAAAACATGGCGTTACCGCCGTGCCACGCCTTCTTCCAGTTTTACGTGGCCGACGGCAAATTATCCTGCCAGCTGTATCAACGCAGTGCGGATATCTTTCTTGGTGTGCCGTTTAACATTGCGTCCTATGCCTTGTTAACCATGATGGTGGCGCAGGTAACCGGGCTAAAGCCGGGCGATTTTGTGCACACGCTGGGTGACGCGCACCTGTATGCCAATCACCTGGAACAGACAGACGAACAATTGTCACGTGAACCATTGCCATTGCCGAGCATGAAGCTGAACCCGGCGATCGACAATATTCTTGATTTCACCTTTGATGATTTTCACCTGGACAATTACCAGTTTCATCCGCACATCAAGGCACCTGTCGCGGTCTGACGTANNGTAATTGGTATTAATAACCAGTTGCCCTGGAAATTACCGGCCGACATGCGCTGGTTTCGTCAACACACCCTGGGTAAACCGATCGTCATGGGGCGAAAAACGTTTGAATCGTTTGGCGGTAAGCCATTACCTGACCGGCACAATATCGTCATGACCCGTGATAAGGACTACCGCGCTGCCGGCGCAACAGTCGTGCATTCCATTGATGAGGCCATGACGGTGGCCGGTAATGTCGATGAGTTGATGATCATCGGGGGTGCCAGTTTTTATGAACAGATGTTGCCGAGTGCCGATCGCATGTACCTGACACTGGTGGACATGGAACCGCAGGGCGATGCCTGGTTCCCCGCGTATGACGAATCAGACTGGCAGGAAGTGGAACGCCACGATCACCAGGCCGACGACAAAAATCCCTGCGCTTGCAGTTTTGTGATCCTGGAGCGTGCCTAGATAAAGTCGTACGGGTTTTGTGCACCGGGGCAGTCGTGCTGAATGTAGCGCGGCGGCTGTGTTCCCAGTTGCATGGCTGTCAGTGCGCCTCCCCATACACAGCCGGTATCCAGTGCATAAACACCCTGCTGGTGATGGTTGCCCAGGGTAGACCAGTGACCAAACACCAGGTTCAGATCCCTGTTCTTGCGTTCCGGCACATCAAACCACGGAACAAAGCCATCTTCAGTCATATCGGGCGAACCCTTGTGGTGCAATGCAAGCGCACCTTGTCGATCACAGTAGCGAATACGGGTAAAGCAGTTACAGATGTAACGTAAGCGATCCCAGCCTGCCAGGGATTCCGACCAGTGTGTCGGCTCATCACCATACATGACAGCCAAAAATTCACGATACTGATCACCCGCTAACACGTCCTGTAATTCAGTGGCACATTGTTGTGCAGTTACCAGGTCCCAGTGTGGTGAAAGTCCGGCATGTACCAGCGTATAACCTAGCTGTGCGTCATGGTGCATCAATGGTTGCTTGCGTAACCAGTCAAGCAGTTCGCGGCAATCGGGGGCAGAAAGTATGGGAGCAAGATCATCGGTCTGTTTTTTAAAACCCGCATCTACAGCAAGCAGGTGCAGATCATGATTACCCAGCACGGTAATCGCGCGATCCCCGAGTGATCTGACAAAGCGCAGGGTTTCCAGTGATTGTTTGCCGCGGTTAACGAGATCGCCGGCAAACCAGAGATAGTCGCGTGAATCGTTAAAATCGAGTTTTTCGATCAGTGACTGTAACTCGCCAAAGCAACCTTGCACATCACCAATAGCATAAACAGTCATGACGTTTCCGTATGTTGTTTTGCCAACATGATACGTCGGAACCAACCGCCGGGTATACAGGGGACATCACGGGTAACACGCAAGGTGGGTACTTCGGCCAGTACCTGTTCAAAGACTACGTCGGTGCGTGTGGCGATATGCCGAATAACTATATTGATAAGGCGCCTGATAGGTGCGAGTTGTCCTGGACGAATAAACTTGTCGAGCAATAATACCTGCCCGCCAGGTTTTAGCACCCGTGCTGTTTCCTTGAGTACTGCGACTGGTTGTGGAACCACTGCGAGTATCAGGTGTAGCACCACTACATCAAAGCTGTTGTCAGCATAAGGCATACGCATGGCATCACCGCAATGGAGGTTGACGTGAGTCGACATGTTCTGCCTGGCGCGTGTCAGCATGGCCGGTGTCAGATCAAGACCGACATAGTTTGCCCCCGCAGGCAGATGGGGATTGTCCAGCCCGGTTCCGTAACCAGCCAGTAAAATATTTTTATCCTTAACCTCGCCGATATCCCGTAGACTTTCGCGGCGCATGGCAGACGTGGCACGTGCCACGATCACATCGTAAACAGGAGCAATCAGCGAATAGGTATGACGCAGACTGATTGGAATGTCCCGCTAGTGTAGCTTGTTAGGTACCGACAGGGTGAAGGGTTTGATTGGGCAGTCAAATTCCTGTCCGTCGTCGGCCAGCATGTGGTACGTGCCATGCATGCTACCAACGGGTGTCTCCAGCATGGTGCCACTGGTATATTTAAAACCTTCACCCGGTTGTAAATGCGGTTGTTCGCCAACGACCCCTTCACCTTGCACTTCCTGTGTTTTGCCATCCGCATTGGTGATTATCCAGTGGCGCGTCAGCAATTTGGCTGGAATGGATCCCTCGTTTTTAATAGTGATGGTATAGGCGAACACGTACTTCTCGTTTTCCGGATCGGACTGTTCAGGAATGTACTGTGTGACCACGGAAACGGTTGTATTATAGGGAGAAGGCTCATTCATATTACTGCAAATCACCGGTTAGCGGAACAAGTCTGCATTTTACTACCTGAGCCCGTTCTCGTAAATTGTTGCAGGTTTGTTATTCTGCACTGAAATGTGCTGTCGAACAGAGTGGCATGCTTTAATGACGTAAATGCCATGTGGGTTTGTTGATATTATCGATCAGGCCGTTTTGTGCCAGCCACTGCTGTGCATCCTCGGCATCATGTGTGAACCAGTTTGTTGCCGAACCCAGGCGAAACGTATATCCCCAGGCATCCATGTCCGCCATGATACGCTCGCTGTTCAGTGGTGGCAGAAAATCTGCCAGCAGGATTTGCAGATAACATACCGCGTTTTCTTCATCGTAATCACCGCCGGCGTTGGTGTGCAGGCCTTCACGGCGGTCCGCTGACAGGCAAATGTAGTGACATGCTTCATGTAAAAGCGAGTGGGCCGGTGTATCAGCGCGGACGAAAAGCGTATTGCCTACCAGGCCAGCTTCGGAATCGCCCCAGAAACTGCCGGGAATTTGTTTGTCGTTGTCTACCATTTCCAGCTGCAGTCCATAACGTTGTAGCAGCGTATTGAGTGCTTCTGGTTGCAATTGTGCAACCGTCAAGACGTTCATCTTCGACATGCTAGTTTCGCAAGCTACCCTGTTCGGCAGCCTGGCTATCAACCTGGTTTGCAAGTTTTACGAAGGCCTCAAGTGGCAAGGTTTCAGCGCGACAGCCCGGATCAATCTCCAGTTGAGCAATCTGTTCACTGTCGAGAAGACTTTTTAATGCGTTGCGCAATGTTTTACGTCGCTGCGAAAATGCCTGGCTGACGACGAGAGCAAGAGTTTTTTCGTTCACATCGAATTGTGTATGCTGGCATGGCACTAGCCGTACAATTGCTGAGTCGACCTTGGGTGGCGGATTAAATGACCCTGGTCGAACGGTTAAAAGTTTTTCAGCCTGACAGTAATACTGCATCATGACGCTTAGACGACCATATGTCTTGTTACCGGGCAGGGCGGTAATGCGATCAACGACTTCCTTTTGCAACATAAAGTGCATGTCGGTAATACAATCCCGAAATTCCAGTAAATGAAACAATAATGGTGTCGAGATATTGTAGGGCAGGTTGCCCACCAGTCTTGCAGGCTTTTGTTGATCAGCGCGCAGGTTGCAAAAATCGGTTTTAAGCGCATCACTTTCATGCAGGTACAGGTTTGCGATAGCTTTGGTTTTCCACCATGCCACCAGGTCCCTGTCGATTTCAACCACGTCCAGCCGATTAACATGTTCCAGTAAGGGTAATGTCAGTGCGCCCTGGCCCGGTCCTATTTCAATGAACTGATCATCCGCTACCGGCGCAATCAATCGAATGATACTGGCAATCACATTCTGGTCATGCAGGAAATTCTGTCCGAAGCGTTTGCGTGGCGTATGTTTTAATTGCATGGTTGTGTTTGTGCCAACGAGGCGGCAAGCGAAATTGCGGCTGACAGGCTGTCAGTATTTGCTTTGCCGCTACCCGCCAGTTCGATAGCGGTGCCATGATCGACTGAAGTGCGAATGAAAGGCAGGCCAAGTGTAATGTTAATGGCCTGGTTAAACCCGACATGTTTTAAAACCGGTAGTCCCTGGTCATGGTACATGGTGAGATAAGCGTCGGTGTTTTGCATCATGCCAGGGGTAAATGCTGTATCGGCGGGTATCGGACCAGCAATATTCAGTCCCTGTGATCGTAACTCGTTGATCACCGGTTCAATGATATCGATTTCTTCCCGGCCGAGATGCCCCTGCTCACCAGCGTGGGGGTTCAGTCCACAAACCGTGATGGCGGGGTTATTAATAGAAAATTTGTACTGCAGATCGTTATGCAACACCCTGAGCGTGTCTTCAAGCAGTGCCGGTGTAATGGCGCGGCTGACTTGTGACAGAGGTAAATGGGTGGTAGCCAGTGCAACGCGTAAGTTACCGGCTGCCAGCATCATGACCGGCCTTGAACAGTTAGATAGTTCGGCAAGGTACTCGGTATGCCCACTAAAAGAATGTCCGGCATCGTTGATGATACCTTTGTGTACCGGACCGGTGACCAGTGCAGCGAAATGCTGTTCCATGCAGCCTTGTGTGGCAATGCGCAGAGTTTCAAGTACATAAGCTGCATTTTGCGCATCCAGCTTGCCGGCATGGCAAGGTGTCTTGAGTGGTGTGTGCAATACAAAAAGTTTGCCATGTGAAGGAGCAGGTAGCGCTTGTCCGTTATAGTCTTCGATATCAACCGCCAACCCCAGTTGTTGCGCGCGGTCCTGCAGCAGGTCTGCATCAGCAATGATGATCGGTGGACTAGTTTGAGATTGTTGCGCTAGCTGGATAACCAGGTCAGGACCGATTCCTGCTGGCTCACCCGTAGTTATGGCCAGGGGTGGTGTGTTACTCATTCAACCGGTATTCGACATATGAACTGTCTCTGATCAATCGTAGCCAGTTCTGGGTTTCTTCTTCAATCTTGCGTTTTTGAATCTGGCTACGTGCCTGGTTGCGCAGGTACTCCTGGGTATCATCACGATCACGACGTGACATTACCTGCATGATATGCCAGCCAAAACGGGACTTGAATGGTTTGCTGACTTCACCGGGTTGTAACCGGTTCATGACTTCTTCGAACTCCGGAACCAGTTTGCCTGGTACGACCCAGCCAAGGTTACCACCATCAACTGCAGATGCCGTGTCAGCTGAGCTGGCCTTTGCAATTTCGCCGAAGTCGGCGCCATTAACAATGCGCTGGTAAATACGCTGCAGCTTGGCCTGCGTTTCGGCATCGCCGGACAGTTCGCTTGGTCGCATCAGGATGTGTCGCACCAGTGTTTGCTGGATCTTGTGCGAGCGTTTGTTAGTGCGTTTATCCAGTAGCTTGATAATGTGGAAGCCACTGGCGCTGCGCACGGGGTCTGTAATGTCATTCATATTCATTTTCGGAATGGTGTCGGCAAAGATCGTTGGCAGTTGACCACGCTTAACCCAGCCCAGGTCACCTCCCTGCAGTGCGCGTTCACCATCAGATACGCTGATCGCTGTTTGTTGAAAGTCGGCACCAAACTTTAACTGTGCCATGATCTGATCAGCCTTGCTTCTTGCCGCGTCGATTTGTTCCGGTTTGGCAGATTCGGGTACCGCAACCAGGATATGCGCAAGCCGGAATTCATCATCAAGTGCGGACTGGCTTTCGAGACGCGCTATCTGGTTTTCGACCTCCTGCTCAGAAACCAGGATCTTGCTTTCAACCTTGTTCTTTCTCAATTGCGAGATAATTATTTCCTTGCGAATTTCTTCTCTGAATTTTTTGAACGTCAGACCTTCCTGTTCAATAGCCTGGCGAAACTGCTCCAGCTGCATGCCATTTTGCTGGGCGATATTATCAATAACCTTGTTCAGCTGTTCATCACCCACGCGAATACCGCTGTCGCGGGCCAGCTGTAACTGTATCTCTTCCATGATCATGCGTTCGAGGATCTGTTTCTGCAGGATGGTATCATCAGGCATGGGCGCATTTTGAGATGCTAGCCGGTTTTTTACCTGGCTGATCTTGGCATCCAGTTCGCGCGCAGTTATCACATCGTTATTCACAACCGCAACTATGTGATCCAGCTGGATGATCTCGCGCTGCTTGGCGACACTGTAAGCGGGTAACAGGCAAACCAGCAGCATGCCAAATAGCAATTTTGAGGGGTACTTCATACTGTATAAATCCGGTGATTACTCAGAGTAGCCTAGGATACCATTTTCCAGGGTTGTATCGATGTCTCTTCTGGAACCGAGGCTGGACAGGCCCTTCAGCTCAAATTCAAGAAAGATAGCATTCTCAAAGCGGAGTTCGCCGCTCGTTTCCAGCCGGTCAAACAGTTTTTTACCGACCAGCCGGACGGCCCAGCAGCAGCTATCATAGCGAAAGCCGAGGAATTGCTCCAGCACGTGGTCGTTTTGCAGGTCGTACAGGTGGCCTCCAAATGCCTGCCAGGCCGGGTTGAAGCGCCAGGCGAGATTCAGCCCCTGGGTGCGCAGCTCGTTACGGCGAAAGCGGTAGTCCATGTTGACCACACGTCCCTTGCCTGGAGTATATTGAATACGCGCATTGCCCACCTCGGTGTTTTTTTGGGTAGGTGACCACTGTATATCGCCGCTGAATCGCCAATAGCGATGCGGGTAGAAGCCCAGACCACCAATGTAACTGGAGCGAGTATCAGTTTCTATCGGTTGTCCTGGCAGGGTGACCTGGCGATCGTCAAAATAAAATATCTGGCCGATGGTAGCGTTAAACAGTTCGTTACCATCCTGTTTGCGGTAGAAGCGGGTAGTTAGCGCAGCAGTTAGCTGATTTGCATCACCAATGCGATCATTGCCACTAAAGCGGTTTTCACTGAACAGCGAACTGCTGCTGAAGGTGGTCAGGGCAGTATCAAATACAGGTAGCTCGGACTGGTCCCGGTAAGGCGCATAAAGATAAAACAGGCGTGGTTCCAGGGTATGCAGCAGGGAAGAGCCGGCGATCTCGGTATCACGTTCCAGAAAGATACCACTATCGATACTGAAAATCGGCACGGTCACACTCGGTGTCTCGCTTTGCGTTGGCAAGGCGGGGTTATCCAGGTTGTACTCCAAATAGTTAACCGATAGCTTTGGTTTAAAGAATCCTGCGTCTTTAACAAAGTCATAACTTACGAACGGCGACAGTTTAAACCGTTCACCAATAACTTTACTTTGGTCACTATGATCAAAACTGACCAGTTCACTGGTCAAATCGTAATTGAAATTGTTTTGCGGGTTGCTAAAGCGCGTATCAAGTTTTAATTGCGGCAACCGTTTGTAGGGTTCTTCGCCGGACAGGTTCTGGTAATCCTGTAACACACCTGAGAACAGGAAATAGTTGCTGTTGTAATTTAGTGTGCCCTTTTGTTCTAGATGGGTCTGGGTTGAAGTTGACAGTGTGCCACCAAAGTCACTGATGTAATCGACATCACTTACAGAGCTGTAATTGACGGAAGTAGACCAGCCGGCATTGGAGTCGCCACTATGTTGCCAGGCAAACTTGTCACGATCTTCGCCATACAGCTTGTCGTCTGGTAGATATTCAACAGTAAAATTTCCATTGCTACCCTTGGTCAGGTAACGCAATTCTGTTTCCAGCATCAGGCCACGTTTTGTCATATTACGCGGTTCAATAGTGGCATCCATTTGCGGATGAATATTCCAGTAGTAGGGCAGTGAAATCTCCGTGCCATGCTTATTGGAGATGCCGATTGATGGAAACAGGAAACCAGATAGCCGATCGTCACCGATTGGAAAACGCACGTAGGGTAGGTACATAACAGGAATATCTGAAATCTCCAGTACCATGTTACTGGCAGTTCCCTGCCGTGTGCTTTTATCCAGTTTGATCTCGTCCGCAGTAAAACGCCATGCTTCTTTTTCAGGCGGGCAGGTGGTATAGCTTGCATTATCCAGTACCAGGCGATTTTCATTTTCGATGATGATCTGGTCGGCCCGACCACGACCGTTTACGGTACCGGTATAGTAGGTTGTGTTCTTGACGACGCCCTGGTTGGTTTCCAGGTTAAGCGAGGCACTATCGCCCTGAAACTGCATTTCACCCGTTGAGAAGGTAACGTTCCCCGTGGCCTCGAAGTCCTGGCTGCGGCGATCATAGGTGACGTGATCGGCGTTGAGTTGCTTATTTTCCTGATTGGCTTTTACCTTGCCACTGAACGTGGTGACGTTTTCGCTGTCGACTTTGGCTTCATCAGCCGAGATGTAAGTACGCTGATCACCAGGTTTTTGCTCGGTTTGCTCCGGCTGTATAAGGGCAGGCTGTGAACTGGGTGGACACAGCCCGGCTTCCTGTGCCTGGGCGGGCAGGATGCTGAACAGGGTAATGCTGATAGCTGCCAGTTGTCGGGTGAAGGACAAGCATCGCTTCATGGATGACCAACCATTCTATATATATTGATAAATATTATACGGCTTCTTGCGGTGGCTTGGGAAATGTCCCTGATCCTGGTCAGGACAGGCTGACCAGCAGGGTTAGCAGACCGATAAAGATCGGTTGATGTAACATGTAAATTAGCAGTGAGTGCCGACCGCCGAACTGAAGTAGCCTGCTGATAGCCGACTGGTTATTAAAATGCATCAGCGCTGGTACAGGCCGCTCATGAAATATCAGCCGGGCCATGAACATTCCCACTAGTACGACACCGAACCACGGGAACAGCGGTACATAATCATCAGTCAGTGGTTTGCTGGTAACAAAACCAATCCAGTTCCACGTTTTGGGGTCGAAAAAGGCGTGCTGTACGCCAATCCCTGCGATGATAATGCCCAGTCCCAGTACAAGGTTTAACCAGTAGAACCGCACGAAAAAAAGCCCAATCACACTGGCCAGCGCAATAAAATGCAGAATACCGAAATAGATGTAACGCTGGCCATTATAGATATATGTCGAGATGCTAATGATCAGGGCACAGCCGATAAGCCAGTAAAGACGACGTAGAAAAGGTTTCAATCTGATTTGCTGGTGATGCGCCAGTTGCAGGCTTGTTCCCATGACCAGCAGAAAAAGGCTCACGATAGCAGTGCGGTAATGCAACCAGAACGGGTCGTGATAAAAATCCAGCTCAGCCAGCCTGAAGTTATTCAAATCCCAGGCAAAGTGATAGCTGAACATCATCGCAATGGCGATGCCACGTAGCAGGTCGATGACAGCATAGCGTGTATGTTTGTTATTCTGTTCTGCTGGCATAATATACTGATTGTGGTTGTCTTTTGATGTTGTGACAAGTTATAGAAAGTATAATTCGCTCATATTTATGGCTGGAGTGCGCCTTGGACGCAAGATTTGAACAATTAACCAACTGGGCTGAGCATGTTTTGCACCGGACCGAACTTGACATCAGTCCGGCATCGTCCGACGCAAGTTTTCGCCGTTATTTTCGGGTTCGCTATGATAATGAGAGTTTCATTATTATGGATGCTCCACCCGACAAGGAAGACAGCCATCCCTTTGTCGAAATAGCAGGGTATCTGCAAAAAATGGGGGTCAATGCGCCAGGTGTTTTGTCGCAGGATTTTGCTGCTGGATTTTTCCTGTTATCTGATCTGGGGCAGGTGCAGTACCTGGATGTACTGTGCAATGAAAATGTTGATCAGTTATATCACGATGCACTGAAGACATTGCAGTTAATTCAGCTCAATGGCAATGACTATGTAAGTCAGTTGCCACCCTATGATGATAAACTCCTGCATAATGAGATGATGCTGTTTCATGACTGGTATCTTGGACGACATCTAAACATCAAACTGTCAGAGCAGCAGCAAGCAGTATTTACCCATACACAGCAGCTACTTATTGAATCGGCTCGTCAGCAACCGCAAGTATTTGTGCATCGCGACTACCACTCGCGTAACCTGATGTACCTGCAGGGTAGTCAACATAATCCGGGAGTGCTTGATTTCCAGGATGCAGTGTATGGTCCGCTTACCTATGACCTGGTCTCGTTGTTGCGTGATTGTTATATCACATGGCCATTGCAAAAAGTTGAACAGTGGGTAACAGCATATCTACACGATTTAAATGCGGCTGGTGTGTATACTGAGATTAATGAACAGCAGTTTATTAGATGGTTCGACTGGATGGGTGTGCAACGTCATTTAAAGGCCAGCGGGATTTTTGCACGACTTAACTACCGCGATAATAAACCCGGTTATCTGAATGATATTCCAAGAACGTTGGCCTATGNNTATGTACTACAGGTAACAGCCAAATACAGCGAACTGACTGCATTTAACCGGCTACTGAATACATTGGATATTCCGGAAATTATTGGCACGTCGTCATGATGTCGTTGATGCATTTGGAGTTAATATGCGCGCCATGATACTGGCAGCAGGTCGTGGTGAGCGCATGCGGCCACTGACCGATACGATACCCAAACCATTGTTAGAGGTTGGTGGCCAATGCCTGATTGAATACCATCTTCAGGCGTTACGTGCAGCCGGTGTCACACAGGTCGTGATCAATGTAAGCTGGTTGGGTGAGCAACTGGTTGAAAAACTGGGCGATGGGCAAAAATATGATCTGGGCATAACGTATTCGGCAGAGCCTGGACGGGCGCTGGAAACGGCTGGTGGTATTAAAAAGGCATTGCCGTTACTGGGTGATGCGCCGTTTATCGTAGTAAATGGTGATATCTGGACCGACTTCGATTTTTCTACCTTACCAGAGCTACCTGAGAAAGATGCACACCTGGTACTGGTAAATAATCCTGAACATAACCCGCAGGGTGATTTTGATTTGTCACCTGGGCACGTGTTGACTAACGCGCCGGGTTATACCTTCAGTGGAATCAGTGTGTTTTTGCCGGACTTTTTCCGTCGACAACAGGATGGGGTGTTACCGCTGGCACCCCTGTTGCGTGAAGCAATTGAGAATAAAAAGGTGACGGGCGAGCTTTACACGGGACAGTGGTGGGATGTTGGTACCCCGCAACGGTTGCAGGAACTTGATTCATATATAAGGAATACCGGCAAGAGCAAATAGCATGGGCGAAGAGATAAAATCCAGTAATTTTACTGATGAAGATTTCATTCATTACAAGGCTAGCCTGGCCAATGACACGGTATCGCTGGGCCAATTGTTTGATGAAAATCGACTGGCCGAGGCTCATCCGGTAGCCGGTTTTGAACTGGAAGCATGGCTGATCGATAGTGATTTACGACCGGCACCAGTCAACCAGGCGTTTCTGGAAAAATTTAATAATCCGCTCGCCAGTCCGGAACTGGCCAGTTTTAATATCGAGGTCAATACAGAACCCAGAACATTACGTGGACATGCCCTGTCCGCCATGCACCAGTCTTTGAATGAGACCTGGCAAGCCTGTAAACAGACAGCCAGTGAGCTGCATACCGATGTAATCATGTGCGGCATATTACCGACCGTGTTGAATGAAGATTTAAACCTGGCCAACATGTCTTCGATGAAGCGGTACCAGGCACTTAACCGCGCCGTATTACAACGTCGCAAGGGCAAGCCATTGGTGCTGGATATAAATGGCGTGGAACACCTGCGCGTTACGCACCGGGATGTCATGCTTGAATCTGCCGCCACTTCATTTCAGTTACATACCCAGGTGAGCCAGGCACAGGCCGCGCGATATTACAATGCCAGTATTATTGCTTCCGCCCCGATCGTGGCAGTCTGCGCCAATTCACCTTACCTGTTTGGCAAAGAACTTTGGGATGAGACTCGTATACCGTTGTTTGAACAGGCAGTCGCGACCGGTGGCTATGATGGTGCCGCATTTGGTCCCATTCATCGTGTCACCTTTGGTACCGGCTACGTGCGCAAGTCCCTGATGGAATGTTTCCATGAAAATATTGAGCATTACCCGGTGTTGTTACCGGTTAACCTCGACAACGCCGAGTCAAAACTTGCTTATTTACGCCTGCATAATGGCACCATCTGGCGCTGGAACCGTCCATTGATTGGTTTTGACAACGAAGGTGAGGCACACTTGCGAATCGAGCACCGCGTAATTCCATCGGGTCCAAGCACATTAGATGCAATCGCCAACGCGGCTTTTTATTATGGCCTTGCGCATACCCTGAGCAACCTGGATGAAGCGCCGGAAAAGTTCCTTGATTTCGACAAGGCAAGAGATAATTTTTATCGTGCTGCCCAGCTGGGTATGAATGCGCAGTTATTGTGGCTGGATGGCAAATCCTATAGTGCGCCTGAGCTGGTGAAAAAAATATTATTACCACTGGCAGCCCAGGGCCTGACTGATCTTGATATCGCAGCGAGTGATCGGGACGAGTATCTGGGTATCATTAATGAACGTGTCACCGCACGCACCAACGGCGCAAGCTGGCAGCGTGCTTTTGTAAAGAAACATGGGCGCAACATGTATTTACTAACCGAGAAGTACAGGGAACATCAGGACGATGGTCAGCCTGTGCATGAATGGACTGTTTAATTATGTTAACGATTTATGAAGATGTTCCATCGGGATTGCTGCAATGTGAGGCAACCGAATTACACCGAATCCTGCCTGGACCCAGCCTGATTCATTTGCCTGGCGAAAGAGCCGACCCCCTGTTTATCTCTGTTCTACTGCATGGTAATGAAACGACGGGTTGGGACGCGATCCGTGCGGTGCTGGAACAATACCGGGAAAAAACATTACCGCGAGCACTTAGCCTGTTTATCGGCAATGTCCGGGCGGCACGTCATTCACTCAGGCACCTGGATGATCAACCGGATTTCAATCGTATCTGGAAAGCAGAAGGGCATAGTAAGGAAGAAGCCATGGTGCGGCAGGTGTTGGAAGAAATGCGTGAACGGAATGTTTTTGCCTGCATCGATATACATAACAATACCGGACACAATCCGCATTATGCCTGCGTGAATCGACTGGCTACGCCTTTTTTCCAGTTGGCGCGCCTGTTTTCCCGAACCGTGGTCTATTTTCTCAAGCCAGACAGCGTATTATCCATGGCGTTTGCCGATATCTGCCCGTCTGTCACGGTTGAATGTGGAAAACCGGTTGAGCAATCAGGTGTGCTACATGCGCAGGATTTCATTCAGTCTGCATTGCAGCTTGATCACCTGGATGAACAGAGCATGTCAGTTAAAGATATTGACCTGTTTCACACGGTTGCCGTGGTGAAACTACGTCATGACGTGAACGGTAGCATCGATGATGAAAGTGCGCACGTGCAGTTTTTACCGGATATTGACCTGATGAATTTCCGTGAAATTATATCGAATACACAACTGGCGCGTGTACGGCATGGTGTTGGAATGCCACTGGTGGCGGAGAACGAGTTCGGCAAGGATGTTGCAGATCGCTATTTCGAGTTAAGCAATGGCTGGTTATGCAACACCACGCCGGTCATGCCCTCAATGCTCACCCTCGATATGGATATCGTGCGACAGGATTGCCTTTGCTACCTGATGGAACGACTGGACCTCGACAAGACCCTGTCGACCTGAGTAACGTGTGCTGTCAATAATGGCGCAGCTTGTACCACATGCGGCCCAACCATTCGTGAAACAATGCATTAGACAAGGAAAGGGCATTGGCACTGGGTAACAGGCCGCCGATAAATGTACCGGACGACTTGGTATGAAAACCGGTGGGCGCGGCAGTCACGGTGAAACCTGCTTGCTCGAAAGCCTCTTTGGCCCTTGGCATGTGCATGGCATGGGTCACCAGTAAAATGTGATTAATATTCTCACTCGCCAGCAGGGTTTGCGTATCAACAGCGTTTTCAAACGTGGTGCGGCTTTTAGCTTCCACCCAGCGTACCTGCGCATTGAATTCGTTCTGTAGTGCCTGTCGAATTAACTCAGCTTCGGAAATCGACTCATCACCGTAAACACGCCCGCCGGTCGCCAGGATTGGCAGCTTGGTGTGGCGTTGTAAATAGGCNNAAACTGAAAACTACCAGTAAAAAAACGCCTGCGTAAATGAAACCTTGACCGGTGCGGTAAAAGCGATGGCGTAACAGGCTGCCAAGCAACATCATCCCCAGCATCAGGCCGGGTGGTTTGATCAGGCTGGCAACCAGCTTGGCAATTATCACTTCCATGCTGATTTCAGGGTGTGTTGAGTTCTTCCCCGGCGGCCTGCTTATCGGCGTGATAGGAGGAACGTACCATCGGGCCACTAGCCACATTACTAAAGCCTAACTCGTAACCAATCCGTTCGAGCCGCTTGAACTCTTCCGGTGTGATATAGCGTTCCACAGGCAGGTGGTGTTCGCCAGGTTGCAGGTATTGGCCGAGCGTGATCATGTCGCAATCGTGTTTGCGTAAATCACGCATGACCTCGACAACTTCCTCAATTTCTTCACCCAGACCCAGCATCAGGCCTGACTTGGTTGGAATGGCTGCATGTTGTTGTTTGAAGTTTTGAATCAGGGACAGGGACCACTGGTAGTCTGCACCAGGTCGTGCTTTTTTATAAAGGCGCGGTACGGTTTCCAGGTTGTGATTAAAAACATCCGGTGGTGCCAGCGCAAGTTTCTCAAGCGCGACTTCCATGCGGCCACGAAAATCCGGTGTCAGGATTTCAATTTTTGTTGTCGGACACTGTTGTCGTATAGCGCTGATACAGTTGGCAAAATGTTCTGCACCGCCATCACGCAGGTCATCACGATCAACGGAGGTCACCACGACATAGTTTAATTGCATGGATGCGATCGTTGCCGCCATGTTTTGCGGTTCGTCGTTATCCAGCGGTTTGGGACGGCCGTGTGCAACATCACAAAATGGGCAGCGCCGTGTGCAGATATCGCCCATGATCATGAAGGTAGCAGTACCATGCGCAAAACATTCACCCAGGTTAGGGCAGGCCGCTTCCTCACAGACCGTATGTAAATTGTTATCTCGCAGGATCTGTTTCAGCCGAATGACTTCTGGTGAATTCGGTGCGCGTGCGCGAATCCACGCCGGTTTTTTTAACGGCGTTGCCCTGGGCACAACCTTGATCGGAATGCGCGCCGTTTTACTGGCGCCCTTTAACGGGTTGGGTGTTTGCGGGGTGAAATCACCGCTGTTATCAAAATCATCAATCATGTTGAGTTACGTGGTTAAATTCAGGCCTTATTGTAGCCCAAATTGCGCAGTAAATGGGTGTGTAGTCGCTGTTGTACATGGGATATGCTGGTGTCACTGTCCTGGTTTGCCAGTGTTGATAGTTGTGTCACAGGCATTCCGGCATAACCACAAGGGTTTATCTGTGTAAAAGGCTCCAGGTCCATGTCGATATTGAGGGCCAGGCCGTGATAGCTGAAACCGCGTCGAATACGCAATCCCAGCGCGGCAATCTTTGCTCCTGCAACGTAAATACCCGGTGCACCCTTTAGACGTTCCGCGTCGATGTCATAGCCAGATAGTAAATCGATAATGCCCTGTTCCATGGCAAACACCAGTTGTTTGACACCGATATTCAGTCGGTTCAGATCCAGTAACAGGTATACGATCAGTTGGCCTGGACCATGATAGGTAACCTGGCCACCACGGTCGATGTTGATGACGGGGATATCACGTGGATTTAGCAAGTGCTCTGTTTTGGCATTCAGCCCCATGGTATACACCGGTGGGTGTTGCAGGTACCAGAATTCATCCGGCGTGTCCGCTTGCCGCAGATCAGTAAACTCGCGCATTGCATGCCAGGTAGGTTCATAGTCGCAAAGACCAAGTTCGCGAATGCGCAAAATACCTGTGTGGCGGGTGTCTGGATTCATTAGTGTTTGCAGAAAGCTATAACGCCATGATGACGTGTTCACTGGCAGTCAGTTCGCGATAGATAGCATCCAGTTGTTCACGACTGGTGGCGGTAATGGTAATGGTTAAGGCAGCATAGTTGCTTTTAGCACTTTCCCGGCGGCTAACTGCGTTCTCTGCTAGTTCAGGTACATGCTTGCGGACCAGCTTAACGACCTCGATTTCAAATGTCTCATTCGACAGCCCCATTACCTTGATGGGAAACTGGCACGGAAAATCAAACAGGGATTCATCTTGCGACATATCAATGACCTGTATCAGGCTTGCTTGAGCTGGTTCTTGTAGTTCTGAAAGATATCGAACATTTTGCATGTAACAGGCCCTGGCTTTCCGTTACCAACCGGTTTATCGTCAAGTCTCAATACCGGCATTACTTCCTTGGTGGAACTGGTAATCCATATCTCGTCAGCCGACTGCAATTCGGTACCCGTAAATCCTGTTTCTTCAATAGCCAAACCATTATTTTTTGCCAGTTCGACTACCAGGTCACGAGTGATACCCGGAAGCAAAAACGAGGTCTTGGGTGGCGTCTTAATGACACCCTCCCTTACAATGAAAATATTGCTGGCGGAGCCTTCTGTTACTTCACCATTGCGTATCAGGATGGCTTCCTGGGCACCATCATCAATCGCAGTTTGTTTGAGCAATACATTCGGTAACAGCGCAATCGCCTTGATATTGCAATATTGCCAGCGGATATCATCTAGCGTGATTGCGCTGATACCCTTGTTAAACGCATTATCATCGGTCTCCTGTAAAGGATTCACCATAACAAACACAGTGGGTGTTATTTTCTCCGGAAAGGCGTGGTCACGTTTGGCAACACCGCGCGTAATTTGCATGTACAATGACTGGTGTGCTGGTTCGTTGGCGTTAATCACCCGCTCAAAAATTTCAGACCATTGCTGCTTGGCAAACGGGTTTGTAATTCTTATTGCATCAAGGTTACTTTGCAGACGCTGCAGGTGTTGTTCAAGACGAAACGGCTTGCGGTTATAAACCGGAATTACTTCATACACCCCATCACCGAAAATAAAACCCCGGTCAAGTACCGAGACTTTTGCCTCTGCAAGCGGGATGTACTCACCGTTAAGATAGACAGTCTGCGTCGTCATTAGGATAGTTCAGTATGGTTTACTGGAATAGCAACTTGATGTTGTCCACGGTGCGGCGCCACAAGCCACCTTCCGTGACATCATCAAGCGCCACGAGGGGTCTCTGTGCAATTAGCTCATCACCCAGTTTGACCTCAACGCTGCCATACTCTTCGCCTTTCGTGATTGGGGCAACAATGGTGGAATTAACATTCATATGTGCCTTGATCATGTTTCGTTTACCGCGTGGCGTAGTGATATACAGGCTACTTGCAAGCCCAAGTGGTACGGATTCTTTTTCGCCTTTCCAGACACGCATATCGGTTAGCGGATCGTTCGCAGCATGTAATTTAAAGGTCTCATAAAAACGGAAGCCATAGTTGAGTAACTTGCGACTGGATGCCTCACGGTCTCTTTCCGATTTGGTGCCGGCAACGACAGAGATCAAACGCATGTTATCTTTTAAAGCTGAAGAAATCAGGCAATAACCAGCTGAGTCGGTATGGCCGGTCTTTACACCATCGACGCGCTCGTCCAGCCAGAGTAACCGGTTACGATTGAATTGCGGAATGTTGTTATAGGTATACTTTTTAATTTTGTACAGCGCGTAGTGCTCTGGAAAATCACGAATCAGTGCTTGTGTCAGGGTGGCGAGATCGGCTGCCGTAGTATAGTGTTCCTTGTCTGGCCAGCCAGTACTGTTTACAAAGTGTGTGTCACGCATACCAAGCTTTTGTGCATAGCTGTTCATCATGGTAGCAAAGGCGTCTTCGCTTCCCGCGGTATGCTCAGCCAGCGCGACACTGGCATCATTACCGGATTGTACAATCATGCCAAGTAATAGCTCTTTGACAGATACTCGCGTGTTTACCTCGATAAACATGCGTGAACCACCCATACGCCACGCTTTTTCACTGACCAGGACTTCGTCTTCCATCTTGATGGCACCATCGGCAATTTCATGCATTACCACGTAGGCTGACATGAGTTTGGTCATGCTGGCAGGTTCGATACGTTCCGCCATGTTCTTTTCTGTCAGGATATGCCCGCTATTAAAATCGATCAGCAAGTATGCTTCTGCATTGATTTTGGGTGCAGCCGGTACAACAGCGGCTGAACTCTGAGCAGATATCATCATGCCAATCATGGCAAAAATCAGAAAAATGTATTTTCTCAATAACATAGCGGTCCCTGAGGTTTGATTTCGGCATATTGTAGCCTGACTGGCCACGCGATCACAGGGTGCGTTTCACAACAGAAAATGCTTGTAGCAGAAGAGGCTAGTCTGAAAATAACCTAGTCAATTACGACTTGCGGTGGTGGGTAGCCGTTTTCACTGATGGTACGGGCAACACGATCCGCCTCGGAGACAGAGGGTATTGGGCCAATTCGAACGCGGTACAGCCGATCCTGTTCTGCAAATGCCAGTTTTACCGAACTGTCTGGCAGCAGTTCGTTAAGTTTTTTCTGTAATTGCTTGGCGTTATGCTGGCTGGCAAAGGCACCGGCCTGGATAAACAGCGCAGCGTCCTGCCCAGTGTCAGTGGCTGGTTGTCTGGTTTCCGCAACACTACTGCTAGCTGTCCGGTAATTACGTGCATAGCGTGAGTTGGGTTTGGCCTGCCAGTTATTGGGATCAATACTGCGAACCTCGACCAGCCCGGTACCATTTGCGGCAATGCCGAGTTTTTTTGCAGCTACGTAGGACAGGTCGATAATTCGATTCTCATGAAACGGTCCGCGATCATTGACGCGTACCACCACCGAACGGCCATTTTTGAGGTTAGTGACCTCTACATAGGTTGGAATTGGCAGGGTCTTGTGCGCGGCTGTCATCTTGTACATGTCGTAGATTTCGCCGTTAGAGGTTTTACGTCCGTGGAACTTTGTGCCGTACCATGAGGCAATACCTCGCTCAACATGATTATCGCTGCTCTGCTTTACATAGTAGGTTCGGCCAAGCACTGTATATTTGGGCGGGTTGCCGGCACGAGTGATTGGTTCATCACGTGGTACGGCATCGGGAATGCCAGCAACATTAACTTCCCCTTTCGGGGCGCTGTCACGATAGGGCGAGGTGGAACAGGCACCTGTGAAAAGCGTTACCATAATAAACAGACCGGTAATCCTGAGTCGTGTCATGGTGGCAGCTAACTCCCGATTGTTTAACGTGTCTCGACTATCTGGTTACTCAGCTGAAAAACAGCCATTGAATACAATGCACTATGATTATAGCGGCTAATAACGTAAAAGTTATGCCATACCGCCCAATATTCCGGACCGTCACCCGTATCGAGTTCGATCAGGGTGCCTTTCAGATCCGCAGGCAGGCCATTGGGTAGTGCAACACCAGCCAGCCTGAGCTGTTCCGGTGTATATTTTGGCTTGAGTGATTTATCCAGCAGGCTTCGGTATTTCAGGCCGCTGACGCTGACCTTGTGCGCAATGGGCTGGCCTTCCTTCCAGCCATGTTGCTTGAAGTAATTACCGACGCTACCAATTGCATCAGCGACGTTTTCCCATAAATCACGCCTACCATCCTTGTCAAAATCGACTGCATAGTGTCTGAAGCTACTGGAGATGAACTGTGGAATACCCATGGCACCTGCATAAGAGCCTTTTTGTTCGAGTGGATCGAATTTTTCCTCGCGCGTCATGAGTAAATAGTGTTTCAGTTCGCTGCGGAAGAAATTGGCGCGAGGTGGGTAGGCAAACGCCAGCGTAGAGAGCGAATCAAGTACCGGATAGCGCCCCTTGTGTTTGCCGTAACGTGTTTCTACTCCAACAATTGCAACCATGATCTGAGGTGGAATTTTGTAGGTTTGCGCAACTTGTTCGATGACTTCAGCATTTTCGTTCCAGAACAGTACACCACCACGCACACGTTCACGATTCACAAAGATTTCCCTGTATTCATACCAGGGTTTGGCTTCAGCCGGCCGCGAGATTGCATCGATGATGCTCTGGTACTTGCGGCTATTTTTGAATAATTGCGTAAGCTCACCATGATCAAACTTGTGTTCAGCAACCATCTCCTCAATAAATTGCTGTATCGGTTGTTCGTTATCAAAAGGTACGGCTTGATGTGCCTGGCTTGCATGGCCATACATGCTGCCGGTAAATAAAAACATGATTAATATTGCGCTTCGCACTGTTAACTCCATGAATACTATGTTGCGATTAACTTCCTGTGTGTATGTATTGACATCAGGATACCGAATCCAGCCATCAGCGTCACCATTGATGTGCCGCCATAGCTGACAAGGGGTAAGGGGATACCGACCACTGGTAACAGCCCGTTCACCATACCCGTGTTT
Source organism: Proteobacteria bacterium UBA6492 (assembly GCA_002436485.1). Classification (GTDB taxonomy): domain Bacteria; phylum Pseudomonadota; class Gammaproteobacteria; order UBA6429; family Thiohalophilaceae; genus UBA6492. Next base: position 7,095 of record DJMK01000098.1, on the reverse strand, counting down.
ACAAAAACGTAAACAAGAAAGGTTAATGTAATACTGCCAGCCAGCAGACGCCCGAAAGTGTCCTGGGCATTAACCGAGATTACCAGGCCGCGCGCGATAATCAGGGCATAAATAGCCAGCAACAGGATAGAACCAATTAAGCCGAATTCTTCACTGAATACGGAGAAGATAAAATCGGTTTTTCGCTCCGGTAAAAAGTCCAGGTGCGACTGGGTTCCGTTTAGCCAGCCCTTGCCGTAAATACCACCCGAACCAATGGCAATGGTGGATTGAATGATATGGTAACCCGAGCCAAGTGGATCAGTTTCCGGATTCAGGAAAGTGAGGACACGTTTACGTTGATAATCATGCATTCCGTATTGCCACATGACCCAGGTGAGGGGTAAAAACAGGATGAAACTGATAATAATGGTACGCCAGCGCAGACCTGCCAGGAATAGTACGAAGATGCCGGAGGCGGCCAGCACGATCGAGGTACCCAGGTCGGGTTGTCTTGCCACAAGGATGGTGGGCACCAGAATCAGGACAATCGCTACCAACAGGCGCACCGGGCGTGGTGGCAGGGTTGCTTCCGCCAAATACCAGGCAACGACCATGGGAACAGCAAGTTTCATCAGTTCAGATGGCTGAAATGAAACGAAACCGAGATCAAGCCAGCGGCGTGCCCCTTTGCCGATATCACCCCATAGAAAAACCGCCACTAGCATGATCACGCCGAGCCCGAACAGCCAGGGGCTCCAGTTTTCAATGGTATCCGGTGAGAGCTGGGCTATCGCCAGCATAATGGCAAAGGCAATCAGTAAGCGAACCAGCTGTTTAATGACGATATCGCTACTGGCCTCGCCCGCACTGTAAAGTGCAATCAGTCCTACACCCGCCAGCAACATCAGGCTGAGCAGCAGCGGCAGGTCAATATGAAAACGCTGCAGTAACTTGCGACTCGCACTCAGACGACTTTCATCAGAAAATTCAGTTCGTGCAAAACTAACCACTATGATTCACCTGTAAGCAGGTAAGCGTCTATTACCTTGCGTGCAATTGGTGCGGCAGCACTACTACCACTACCGCCATTTTCTACTATGACCGCAACGGCAATGCGAGGTTCATCAACCGGTGCAAATGCAATAAACAGTGCATGGTCACGCAATTTCTTGGCAATTTTTTCTTCATCATATTCTTCGTCCTGTGCGATACCAAATACCTGTGCAGTTCCTGTTTTGCCTGCCATCTTGTAGGGCATTTTATGACTGATACCACGGGCTGTACCGCGCAGACCATGTACCACCTCGGTCATGGCATCGATGACGACTTGCCAGTTGTGCGGGTTCTTGATCGGAATCTTTTCAGCCTGGCGTGAACCGTGAAGTTCGAGTTCGCTATAAAGCGGATCACGAATAGCATGTAGCACGCGAGGTGTAATACGTTGGCCATTGCTCGCCAGCGTGGCAGTAATCTCGGCAAGCTGCAAAGGCGTGGTAAGCGTAAAGCCCTGGCCGATACCGGTAATCAGTGTTTCACCCGGGAACCATGGTAATCGATGTGCCCTGCGTTTCCATTCGCGCGAAGGTAACAGGCCGGAAGCTTCACCACGTAAATCGATACCCGTCGGGCTGCCAACGCCAAACAGGCCAAGATATTTTTCCATGCGATCAATAGTCAGTACCAGTGACAGGTCGTAGAAATACACATCACACGATTCAACGATTGCCTTGGTAAGATCAGTTTGACCATGACCTTCTTTTTTCCAGTCACGATAACGTCGCTCATCATTCTTGAGCATGTAATAGCCCGGGCACTTCAGTGCTTCACCCGGACGTATGAGATTTTCTTCCAGCCCGGCCAGGCCTATTAAAGGTTTTATTGTTGAACCGGGGGGATATTGTCCCTGTAACGCGCGATTAAACAAGGGCCGCTCGGGAGAGTCGCGCAGTTCACCGTAAGTCTTTCTGTCAATGCCATTGACGAACAGGTTCGGATCGTAGGTTGGCATGCTGACAAATGCGATGACTTCTCCGTTGCGTGGATCAATTGCAACCAGAGCACCGTTATTATCTGCAAAAGCCTGTTCAGCTACCTTCTGTACCTTGCTATCAATCGTAAGGTAAAGATGTTGTCCCGGTATTGGCAGCGTGCGTTCTTCCGGGTCGGCATTGACAATACGACCCTGAGCATTGGACTCTACACGCTGAAATCCTACCTCACCATGCAACTGATCTTCGTATGAACGTTCAACACCGACCTTGCCAATGTGTCGCGTGGCGCTATAGCGTGATGCATCGAGTGTTTCCAGCTCCTGTTCATTGATGCGGCCGACGTAACCGATGATGTGGGAGGCTACTTCGCCCTGTGGATAATGACGGGTGAGTTCGGCATTGACTTCAACGCCAGGTAATCTGTCCTGGTTCACTGCAATCCTGGCGCGTTCAACTTCATTCAACCTGAAACGCAGGGGAATACCCTCAAAGCGGCGCTTCTTTTTGCGTAATTCGTGAAAACGTTTCAGCTCAGCCGGACTGATATCGATTAATTGTTGCAGGTGCTCTAGTGTTTCCTGCAGATTATCGATGTGTTCGGGTACCAGTTCCAGCGAAAAACTGGGCAGGTTCTGTGCCAGCAATACACCATTACGGTCATAGATAAGACCTCGAATTGGCGGAATCGGCAGAATATTTACCCTGTTATCTTCAGAAAGCGTGGTGTAGTGATCATGGCTGATGACTTGCAGGTAAAACAATCGCGCAATGATAATACCGAACAATACGACGCCGATGACTGCTGCGGTTATGGCACGCACCTGGAACAGGTGCGTCTCACGAAAGTGATCCTTGATAGTAAGTGAACTTATTTTTGGCATACCGTTAATTTACACGATAAGCGCGACGAATCTGGCGAAGAAAGATGAACACAGCTGGCCAAATAATAGCGCTGGTCACCGAAGGTAGAATAAAAAGCCACAGGTTTGGCGCGACGCCTGTTATGCCTTTTATCCAGAGCACGATTATGCTGTAAATGAAACACATCACAAAGATCACGATGGATTGCTGCCAGAGTGGAAAAATTCTGAGACGTTGGTGAATTCGAATAGTAAGAAACGCTACAAGTGCGAGTGCAAGTGCATGTTGACCAAGCAACGCATCCAGCAACACATCCAGCAACAGTCCGGACATCCAGGCGATACCGATGCTGACACGGTGTGGCAGTGCCATTGCCCAGTAAATAACGGTCAGCACTACCCAGAGCGGCCGTAGTTCTTCTGCCCAGCCGGGTAGGGGAAAAATGGTCAGAATCAGCGCCAGCACAAAGGTCAGCACAATAGTAAAGCCACCATGGGGCATTACCTGCTTCATTGCTTTTTCTCCTTGTTACCCGGCGTTACGCATTCGCCATGCTCTTGTGCCATCTGGTAGTGTGATGGCCAGATAAGTAACACTTCGCGGTTACGGTCGAGTTGCGCGGTCGGTTCTACAATTATTTCGGCAAAGGGCAGGCTCGGGTTGGTGTTGATGTTCGTCACTTTGCCGGCCGGATAACCGGGTGGAAAAAAGCATCCCAGGCCAGAGGTGACCAGCAGGTCACCTTGCTTGATATCAGTATTGGTAGGTTGATGAATCAGTGAAAGCTGGTTCTTCTTGGGATTACCGACTGCAACACCACGAACGCCATTGCGATTGTTCTGCACCGGCAAAGAATGGCTCGGATCAGTGATTAACATGGCGGTACTGGTCATATGGCCGACGTGTACCACCTTACCAATGACACCCTGCGCACCAATCAGGGGTTGTCCGATATACACATTGGCATCGGTGCCCTTGTTGATCACAATTTGTTTGCGAAACGGATCGAGATCGACAGACAGTATCTCGGCGACCAGCACTTGCTCAAAGGATTCTTCATTTTTATCTACGGATTTCAACAGCGATCGCAGGTTGGCGTTCTCTGCCTTAAGCGATGCATATTTCTGCAGCCTGGCGTTCAACAGCTCGTTCTTGATTCTGAGTGTCTGATTTTCTTCCTGCAGCGTGGAACGCGAAACAAAACTCTGTGAGGCCCAGTCGGTGATATCAAAAGGCAGGTTGACCAGGTATCGCAGTGGATCAACAACCACGCTCAGGGTAGAACGAATGAAGTTGGTCGCATGGTAACGGTGGTCCAGCACCATCAGGCTGATGGACAACAGACAGAATAAAAGCAGGCGTATACCTAGCGAGGGACCTTGTTTGAATAAAAGTTTAACGGTGCTACCTCGCCACTCAATTATTCGACAGTGAACAGATCTCCACCATATTCATCGATCATTTCCAACGCCCGACCACCGCCACGTGCAACACAGGTCAGTGGGTCCTCGGCGATAATGACCGGCAAACCGGTTTCTTCCATCAGCAACCTGTCCAGGTCGCGTAACAGGGCACCACCACCGGTCAGTACCATGCCGCGTTCAGCGATATCAGCTGCCAGTTCGGGTGGTGTTTGTTCCAGTGCGGTTTTGACAGCGCTGACAATACCCGACAGTGGTTCCTGCAGGGCTTCGAGAATCTCGTTACTGTTCAGGGTAAAGGTTCGCGGCACACCCTCGGCCAGGTTGCGGCCGCGTACTTCCATTTCTAGTACCTCGTTACCGGGATAGGCCGAGCCGATTTCCTGCTTGATGCGCTCGGCAGTCGATTCACCAATCAGGCTACCGTAGTTGCGTCGTATGTAGTTGATAATGGAATCATCAAACCGGTCACCACCAATGCGGACCGATGCGGAGTAGACGATACCGCTGAGGGATATCACCGCGACTTCCGTCGTGCCGCCACCGATATCAAGGACCATCGAGCCACTGGCTTCCGAGATTGGCATACCGGCACCAATGGCCGCGGCCATCGGTTCTTCAATAAGGAAGACTTCCCGTGCACCGGCACCTGCCGCGGATTCGCGAATGGCGCGGCGTTCTACCTGGGTCGAGCCACAGGGTACACAGATTAGCACCCGTGGGCTGGGTTTGAAAAAGCGTGCTTCGTGTACCTTGCGGATAAAATGCTGCAGCATTTTCTCGGTAACGGTAAAATCCGCGATAACGCCATCCTTCATGGGGCGGATTGCCACGATGTTGCCCGGGGTTCGCCCCAGCATGCGCTTGGCTTCCATTCCCACAGCCGCGATGGATTTGGGGCCACCGGGACCACGTTCCTGGCGGATAGCGACCACCGAAGGCTCATTGAGTACAATACCCTTGCCACGTACATAAATCAGGGTGTTAGCAGTGCCCAGATCGATGGACACATCATTGGAAAACATTCCACGTAGGCTTTCGAACATATTTATATCTGCTTTCTAAATAGTGTTAATTGGGTGGTGTAATTGGGTTACCGGCAGGTAACTATATATAATAGTGGCCTACTTTAATCAACACAGGGGCTTTGGGCAAGTAAGTTGCTGTGCTAACTTAAATTTTTGCCATATATGCCACAAATTTTGGCACGAAACGAGAACGAGGAAAAGCATGTCACTGGACAGCAAAGATGTAGAGAAAATAGCCCACCTGGCCAGGCTGGCTATCGATAAAGCCGATATTTCCGGCTATGCCAAAAACCTGTCCAATATCCTGGATCTGGTTGAACAGATGGGACAGGTTGATACCGACGCAGTGAGCCCGATGGCGCATCCACTGGATGAAGTTCAGCGCTTGCGAGAGGATGTGGTGACGGAACAGGATCAGCGAGATCACTTCCAGGAACACGCACCCAAAACAGAAAACGGTCTGTACCTGGTACCCAGGGTAATCGAATAAGCCTCAAAAATAATTCAAAACGAAAGAGCGATAGAATAAGCATGGAATTACACGAGAAAACGCTGCGTGAGCTATCAGACGACTTGCAAAACAAGTCCATCAGCAGCGTAGAACTGACACAACACTTTCTTGATCGCATTGCAAAGCATGACAAAAGCCTGAACAGCTTTGTTACGGTAAGCGCTGATCATGCATTGGCCCAGGCCAAGGCGGCTGACGAAAAACTTGCCAGTGGCGATGTCGGACCACTGACCGGTTTGCCGATCGCACAAAAAGATATTTTTTGCACGAACGGTATCAGGACCAGCTGTGGTTCGAAAATGCTGGATAACTTTGTTGCGCCGTATGATGCAACCGTGGTTGATAAACTTAATCATGCGGGTGCGGTGATGCTTGGTAAACTCAACATGGATGAATTTGCCATGGGTTCATCCAATGAAACAAGTTTTTATGGACCAGTAAAAAATCCGTGGAACACACAATGTGTACCCGGTGGTTCTTCCGGTGGTTCGGCCGCTTCGGTCGCCGCACGATTGACTCCGGCATCCACCGGTACTGATACGGGTGGTTCCATTCGTCAGCCAGCTTCGTTATGCGGTATTACAGGACTAAAACCAACGTATGGACGAGTTTCGCGTTATGGCATGATTGCATTTGCTTCCAGCCTCGATCAGGCCGGGCCGCTCACACAATCTGCAGAAGATGCTGCACTGATGCTAAACGCGATAGCCGGTTTTGATGAAAAAGATTCGACCAGTGTAAACACGGATGTACCCGATTACACAGCTGAGCTGGCAAAAGACATCAAGGGTTTGAAAATTGGCCTGCCAAAAGAATATTTTGGCGAAGGACTGGATGCCGAGGTTGCTAATGTTATCGATAAAGCTATCGATGCATACAAAAAACTGGGCGCTGAAGTTGTGGAAATAAGCTTGCCCAACAGTAATCTATCTGTACCAGCTTATTATGTTGTGGCTCCTGCGGAGTGTTCTTCAAACCTGTCACGTTTTGATGGCGTGCGCTACGGTTATCGTTGTAAAGATCCAACAGATTTGGAAGATCTTTACAAGCGTTCACGTGGTGAAGGTTTTGGCGCTGAAGTAAAGCGCCGCATCATGATCGGCACCTATGCATTGTCGGCAGGCTATTACGATGCCTATTACCTGAAAGCACAAAAGGTACGTCGCTTAATCAGTGATGATTTTCGCCAGGCGTTTGAAAAAGTCGATGTGATCATGGGACCGGCTTCACCCACAGTTGCATTCCAGCTTGGTGAGCGCTCGGATGATCCAATCTCGATGTACCTGTCTGATATTTACACT
>DJMK01000084.1 GCA_002436485.1 Proteobacteria bacterium UBA6492 | reverse complement strand
CCATCTAAAGGCACTGGATTATTTGCGCGACGGCGGTAAATCCGATGTGATGAACGTTGGTTACGGACATGGTTACAGCGTGCGTGAGGTGCTGGATGCCGTGGAACGCGTCAACGGCAAACCACTTAACATCAAGGAAGAACCGCGACGCNNCGCCCAAATATGATGATCTTGATTTTATCGTCAAGACGTCCTTGCAATGGGAACAAAAACTGCTGAATGACCCCGGCGGTTTTGTCAAAGATGACTGAGCCTGATACGAATATATCAACCGCCTGCGTAACCGATTCTATTCAAACTGCCCTGTTTGGCGATACCGATGTTATCCTGGTAACCGGACCGATCCATGACACCCCGGCGCAACTCTATCCCGAAGAACAACACTATATAAAAAACGCCGCACAGGCGCGCATTGCCGAATTTAGCGCCGGGCGTCACTATGCAAAGAATGCCCTGTCACAACTGGGTATCAATAACTTTCCACTGCATGCCGGCAAAGATCGCCAGCCACTGTGGCCAAACAATATCACGGGCAGTATCACGCATTGTAAAAATTTAATCGGTGTTGTCGTGGCACATAAAGAACATTTTGCCGCTATCGGGCTCGATATCGAAACTATCAAGCCGTTACGTTACAACATCAGCAGACATATCTGTACAGAAAAAGAAAAGCAATGGCTTGGCCAGTTTTCAAGCGAAGAACATGATCTTATGTTGATAGTATTGTTTAGCCTTAAGGAAGCAATCTACAAGGCCGTCTACCAACACACGCATATCAAGCTCGGATTCAAGGATGTGACAGTTATTCCAAATATTGGAGACAATTCCGCGCAAGCAATCTTGCATAACCATTCACAGCTCATGGCAGATGAAGAGCAATTAGGGTTACGCTTTCACATTGACACATCACATATATACAGTAGCGCAGTAATACAAAAAGATATTACTGGCTGAANNGCCCACATCTGCGCATAAATACCATCCTGCTGCAGCAGGTCCTGGTGTTTACCCTGTTCAACGACACGCCCATCTTCAAGCACCAGTATCATATCCGCATCCACGATCGTCGAGAGACGATGTGCGATCACCATAGTGGTGTGGTTTTGTGCCACTTCGTCCAGCGCACTTAATATGACCTGTTCTGAATGCGAGTCCAGGCTGGAAGTCGCCTCATCAAATACCAACACTTTCGGTTTTTTCAGAATCACGCGCGCGATAGCAACGCGTTGTTTCTCACCGCCTGACAGTTTTAGCCCGCGTTCCCCGACCACCGTGTCATATCCTTGCGGCAGGTTTTCAATAAAAGTGTGTATATGCGCCATTTTGGCTGCATTGACTACTTCCTCTCTGCTGGCATCCGGTTTTGCGTATTGCAGGTTATAATAAATAGTATCGTTAAACAGCACTGTATCCTGCGGCACAATACCTATTGCGCGTCGTAGACTGTCCTGTTTAACCGACGCGATATCCTGCCCATCGATCATTATGCGTCCTTCGTTGACATCGTAGAACCGGAATAACAAACGCGCGATGGTGGATTTACCGGAACCCGACGGACCAACAATCGCGACCTTTTTGCCCGGCGCGATGCTAAAACTAACATCGCGTAAAATTTGCCGTTCTGGTTGATAGGAAAAGTCAACGTGATCAAACGCCACTTCGCCGTTAGTCACGGTCAGCTCAGAGGCCGAATCGCTATCCTTAATTTCTGCATCCCGGTCCAGCAGCTTGAACATCAGGTCCATGTCGGCCAGCGCATACTTTAACTGGCGATACACAATGCCGAGAAAACCAAGCGGCATGAACAATTGCAACATCAAGGTGTTAACCAACACCAGGTCACCCAGGGTCAACTCGCCACTGACCACACCCTGCCCGGCAAAGATCATGATCAGCGTTACACCCACGGCAATGATACTGCCCTGACCGAAATTCAACAGCGCCATGGAATTCTGGCTTTTGACTGCGGTGGTTTCCCACTGGTCCATCGTTGCATCGTAACGACTCAGTTCCAGTTGTTCGTTGTTAAAATATTTCACCGTCTCGTAATTCAACAGGCTATCTATCGCCTGCCCGTTGGCGGCCGAATCCAGCCGATTCATTTCATGACGAAAATGCATGCGCCACTCGGTCACCCAAAAGGTAAATGCGATATACAGTGCAACGGTCGAGAAGATCGCAACACTAAAACGTGTTTCGTACTGGCTTATCAGAATTGCTGCCACTAGCAGGAACTCCGCTGCGGTCGGCAAAATATTAAACACCAGGTAATTCAGAATAGAACTCAGGCTACTTGCACCCCGTTCCAGGTCACGCGAGATACGCCCGGTTTTTCTTTCCAGGTGATAACGCAGTGAAAGGAAATGCAAATGCGACAAAACCCGTGCGGAGACACGACGCATAGCGTGATAGCGCACGCGCGCAAATACCGCATCACGCAATTCATTAAACAGGCCGCTGATCAATCGCAAGGCACCGTAACTGATCAACAGTGCCAACGGTAATATCAATACTTCATTTGGTTTGACATCCAGCTCATCCACGATGCCTTTCAGCNNAACGAATGAACATTATCGCATTTTTTGTTGTCCGACACTTGAAATAATCCCGATAAATGCTTGTTTCAAATGAGTAATTAGCATTAAATTACAATCCACTATGATGACAATTCACCCACGATTTACTCGCCTATTGACCCTGCTGTTGCTGGCGGTTTTTACTCTGGCCGGCTGTGATAAAACCGACACGGCAAAAGCGAAAAAATCCGCTAAGCACTACGTCGAAGTCGTCAAGGTCACACGCCAACCGATTGCGACAAAACGCATTGTCACCGGTACCCTGGAATCGCTGCATAGCGTACGTATTTTCAACGAAGAAGAAGGCAAGATCAGCAAATTGCCCTTCTATCCCGGCGACCGCGTTGAGCAAGGCCAGGAGCTGGTACAACTGGATGACACCATCATTCGAGCCGAGCTGGACAAGGCACAGGCCACCTACCAGCAAGCCAGGCTGGACCTCAAGCGCCTGAAACAACTCATGCCCCGCAAACTGGCCTCGGAAGACCAGGTGGCACGCGCTGAAACTGCCCTGCAACAGGCCCGGGCCGAGCAGGCCCTGCTCAAAACGCGTATCGAACG
>DJMK01000005.1 GCA_002436485.1 Proteobacteria bacterium UBA6492 | reverse complement strand
GGTATCCTGGAAAACATCATTCCTTCTTCTACTGGTGCTGCCAAGGCTGTGGGTGTTGTACTGCCAGAACTGAATGGCAAGCTGACTGGTATGGCTTTCCGTATCCCAGCTTCTGACGTATCGGTTGTTGACCTGACCTGTGAACTGGACAAGGAAGCCAAGTATGAAGATATCTGCGCAGCCATGAAGAAAGCATCCGAGTCAGGCGACATCAGCAAGACGCTTGGTTACACCGACGAGAAAGTTGTTTCGACTGACTTCCGCGGCGTTGGTTTCTCATCTATTTTTGATGCTGAAGCCGGTATTCAGCTGGATGGTACTTTCGTCAAGGTCGTTTCCTGGTACGACAACGAGTACGGTTACACCTGCAACATGATGCGTTTTGTTGAGCACGTTGCTGCTAACTAAGAATGCATAACATGTAGACGTTTCGACAGGGTGGGCGATTGCCCACCCTTCATACGTTTAGGAAAGCAGAGTTATTAGTTAAAAAATACTTTTACCTAATAATTTTCACAAAATTGAGATTCACAGGAGTTACAACATGTCTTTTATCAAGCTGACTGATCTTGATCTTGCAGGCAAGCGCGTATTGATTCGTGCCGATCTTAACGTACCGGTTAAGGACGGTAAGGTTACTTCCGATGCACGTATTACGGCTTCCATGCCAACTATCGAACATTGCATGAAGGCAGGTGCCTCAGTCATGGTGATGTCACACCGTGGTCGCCCGGAAGAGGGCAAGATGGATGAAGAAAACTCCATGGCACCGATTGCTGCTGACATGTCAGCCAAACTGGGTAGAGAAGTAAGGCTGGTAAAAGGCTATCTGGACAAGGCACCAGAAGTTGCTGCCGGAGAGTGCGTGCTGCTGGAAAATGTGCGTTTCAATGCCGGTGAAAAGAAAGACGATGAAGCGCTGGCAAAGAAATATGCTGCACTTTGTGATGTGTTTGTCATGGATGCCTTTGGTACTGCACACCGCGCCCAGGCATCAACACACGGTGCTGGCAAGTTTGCACCAACCGCATGTGCGGGTCTGTTGCTGGCCGAGGAACTGGATGCGCTTGCCAAGGCGCTGGCTAATCCGGCTCGTCCCATGGTGGCTATCGTCGGTGGTTCCAAAGTTTCAACCAAACTGACCGTTCTTGAAGCATTGTCTGAAAAGGTTGACCAACTGGTTGTTGGCGGTGGTATTGCCAACACTTTCCTGAAAGCTGCTGGTTTCCCGGTTGGCAAGTCACTATGTGAAGATGACCTGGTTGATACGGCCAAGTCTCTGATGGAAAAAATGAATGAGCGCGGCGCCAGTATTCCTATCGCAACTGATGTCGTGGTTGGCAAGAAGTTTGATGAAAACGAACCAGCTGTATTAAAGCAAGCTGGTGAAGTTGTTGACGATGACATGATTTTTGATATCGGTCCTGATTCTGCCAAAGTGCTCGCGGATATTATTTCCAAGGCGGGTACCATTGTATGGAACGGACCGGTGGGTGTATTCGAATTCGACCAGTTCGGCGATGGCACCAAGACGGTTTCCATGGCAATCGCCAATGCGAATGGCTTCAGCCTTGCGGGTGGTGGTGACACCATTGCGGCAATCCAGAAGTACGATATTTACGACAAGGTTTCGTATATTTCGACAGCCGGTGGTGCATTCCTGGAATACCTGGAAGGTAAGACACTGCCAGCCGTTGCGATGCTGGAAGAAAGAGCGAAATAACCATATGTTGATAGCGGCGCAAAATTGTTTTCAATATTGCGCCGTAACTTCATATATACTGTCATTCCTCACGCAATAAACAGAAAACAATAGAATGCTACGCAGAACAAAAATTATCGCGACACTGGGACCATCTACTGATGATCCAAAGATGCTGGACAAGATCATCGATGCAGGTGTCGATGTGGTTCGTGTTAATTTCTCCCACGGCACTGCGGACGAACATATTGACCGTGCCGAAAAAATTCGAAATCGTGCACGCGCACATGGTCGTCAGGTTGGTGTACTGGCTGATTTGCAAGGCCCCAAGATCCGCATCGAGAAATTCAAGACCGGCAAGGTAACTCTCCAGGAAGGCGAGACATTTATTCTTGATACCAAGCTCGGCAATGATGAAGGTACAGTTGAACGTGTTGGTATAGCGTATAAGGAACTGCCCGGTGACGTGAAGCGTGGCGATACACTGTTGCTGGATGATGGTCGTATCGTTCTCTGGGTAGATGAATCAAATGGTACCGAAGTTATTTGCCGTGTCATTAATGGCGGTGAACTGAGTGATCGTAAAGGTATCAACCGTCAGGGTGGAGGCTTGTCTGCACCTGCCTTGACTGACAAGGATCGTGAAGACATTAAAACCGCAGCCGCGATGCAGGTAGATTACCTGGCGGTTTCATTTGTGCGTAACGCAGGCGATGTGCATGAAGCGCGCAAGTTACTTCGGGAAGCGGGTTGCAATGGTGGCATTATTGCCAAGATTGAACGTGCTGAATGTCTGGAAATCGTGGGTGAAATTATCGAGGCGTCCGATGCCATCATGATTGCGCGCGGCGACCTTGGCGTCGAGATTGGCGATGCAGCATTACCGCCAGTACAGAAAAAACTCATACATTCTGCACGTGAATCNNGATCGAGGCCATGGACCGTATTTGCCTTGAGGCGGAAAAACAGCGTGAGGTAACTCGCTCTGAACACAGGCTGCACAGCACGTTCAATCGCATCGACGAAGCCATCGCAATGGCGACTATGTATACCGCTAACCACCTGCATGTGAAGGCGATTGCAGCACTGACCGAGTCTGGTTCCACTGCGCTGTGGATGTCGCGTATCAGCTCCGGAATTCCGATCTTTGCCTTGACTGAGCATGTCGAGACGCGTAGAAAAGTAACCCTTTACAGGGGTGTCTACCCGGTCAGCTTCGAGCCCACTACCAAGGATCATGCCGAAGTAAACCGCGAGGCGGTAGATGAACTCCTCAGGCGTGGTTCAGTGCGCGATGGTGAACTGGTCATTATCACCAAGGGCGATCTGATGGGCGTGCACGGTGGTACCAACGCCATGAAAATTGTTCGTGTTGGCGAGCTTCCAAGCGAACCAAACGATTAACAGATTTTAAATTCAATAGTTACAACCAGAAGGAGGTCCGAAATGGCCCTGATTACTTTAAGACAATTGCTGGACTACGCTGCAGAACATAGCTTTGGCATGCCAGCATTTAACGTCAATAACATGGAACAGGTGCATGCTATTATGCAGGCTGCCGACGAGACGAATAGCCCGGTTATCATGCAAGGTTCTGCCGGTGCGCGCTCTTATGCGGGCGAACCGTTCCTGCGTCACCTGATCATTGCTGCACAGGAAATGTATCCACACATTCCGATTTGTATGCACCAGGACCACGGTTCTGCGCCAGGCGTTTGTCTGCGATCAATCCAGTCTGGCTTTACCTCTGTCATGATGGATGGGTCATTGATGGAAGATATGAAGACACCTGCTTCCTACGATTACAACGTCGATGTGACTCGCAAAGTGGTAGAAATGGCACATGCTGGCGGTGTTTCAGTTGAAGGTGAGTTGGGTTGCCTGGGTTCACTGGAAAC
>DJMK01000036.1 GCA_002436485.1 Proteobacteria bacterium UBA6492 | reverse complement strand
GATACGATCAAATTTTGCCGAGGTATTTTCACCTTCTGCATAGTTTATGGCGGCTTTTTCAATGCGTGAACCCGCCTGAATATTCCACTTGAACTTGTCTTTCGTTTGCAAGAAACTGAAATTCTTGACATTGGCATTCAGTCGTCTCACGCCAAGCCTGGCCTGTGGTAACGATTCTGTCTTATGTATAGTAAGATCTGTCTTACCAATATCGCTTTTTAAGGCACCCTGCAGCGTGATATCACCCTGATCTATAGCAAGTTCAATCTTCTGGTTTATATCAATACTAGTTATTCCACCATCACCGATTGGCCCATCTACGGACAAATCGTCTACACGTGTACTTGATGCCATTTTCAAATCAATCTTACCTTCACCAGAATGCAAGCGCAGCATGTCTAGCTTGTTTTCTGCAGTGCTTATCTTCATCACACGTTTCTTAGATTTTAGGTTCACGCTACTTGCACTTGTCTGCGAGACGATATCGAATGTTACTTCTCCATCCTTCGAGTTGAACTCAAATTTATTAGCTTTGGTACCAAGCGCAACAACAGCCAGATCAGTACGCGGTAATATCACCTCGTCGCCCACCCATTTCTCCAGGCCAGTTTTTTCTTCTTTTATACTACGCCGTGAGGAAAGTCGTTGCAGGTTTTGCATTGCCTTCATGATCACATCCAGTGAGATTTCAAGTCGCCCGCCGTATTTCACTTGCCGCGCTTCGACACCAGGCTGAACGGAGACCCGCACAGAGCTGTCTGCGCCAATGTTGGTCTTTAGATCCGCAAATACCAGTTTTGCCTGCTCGACGCTGAATTGGTTTTCACCCGGCAGTGAACCACTAGCATTCTGGAGATCGACTTCCAGCCTGCCTTCAACCTCTATATCGCCTTGCTTGCCCAGCAGGTAATCACCATCAAGTATCAAAGCTGTTTGCTTTGCGGCAAATGCCGTCTTGTTCTGATGTGCATAGTCGGCGCCATTAATCTGAATCTGGCCATTTGATTTTCCAGCAATGCGTCCATCATCGTAAAGGATGACTTCGTGGCTTAACTTGCTTTGGTAAATCCCATCGATACGTTCTAGTTGAAGTGGTCCAGTAAAGCGCGCCAGCTTTTCAAGGTTAAATTCGCGCACCTCGGTATCGAGGTTCAAAGTGATGTGTTTCGCAAATGGCCTTGCTTCGCCTTTTAAATCAATTTTGAAACCATTGATATCAGCTTTGAGAGCCAGCCTGCCTGGATCATCCGGGTGCCAGCTTTCGAAATTATCCAGTTGCAAATTTTCGATATGAACAACCAGCTTGCCATGATGTTTGTTTACCAGTAACAGCCGGCTGTCATAGATATCAAAATCGGCAAGACCAATTCCCCAGGGCGAAGATTTTTTCTTTTTCGGCTTTTCTTCTTTTTCAGCCGCACGAAACTTATCTAGTGAAATGCCGTTGATAGTTAAACTATTGTCTGGATTGCGCACCAACACGATATCCATACTACGCAGGATAAACTTGTCCACCAGTGCGTGCTTTTGAAAGGCCTGTAACAGGCTCACCTTGATGCCGAGTTCCCCGAACTGTCCGTGGTCATGTTCCCCGGAACGAAAGCGAACTGGTCCGACCCAGACGCGCTGCTTCCACAAGTTGACACGCACAGTCTTGATACCCTCGTGCTCAATACCAAAGTCATCGAGGATATCCGCGACGAAATAACGCGCAACATAGGTCGGCAGGAAAGATACCAGCAGTACCAATACCAACAGAATGCTGCTGATGATGATCAGCCTGCGCCGGGTTTTGGGTAGATTAGACCATGTTTTTAACATAAACAGACGCCAGTACGTGCTATTAACTCGAAAGTTTAAATACTATATACAACACTTTCAAAGATTGTTAGTTAAGCAGCTAGTGAGTTGAATCTTTGAAATCACCTGACTTACTATTCACCAATTTAAGTCCGTCTATACTTTAAATACCGAAGGTAAAATTGCTACCGCTTAAGCAATATAAAAATACCGATAAGCGCGGCGATAGCACCGCCGATGTAATAAATTAGAATCTCATCGCTCGGCGAGCCGCTGAATGCTTCGGTAATCTGTCCACCCACGGTCTGTGACTGATTATAACCCCATACGATTGCCGCTACGCCTGCAACCAGTAATACGATGCCGATGATTTTCTTGTTCATGCCGACTCCTCGGTTTTTATTATGTCGTTTTGTTCAGGCGCCATATCTGGCAGCGCAAACAATACACTAACCGTTTTGGCCCGGTAGCGGCAAGGCCTGGCGGCGCCAAATCGACCATTTACAGCGCTTTCACACTTTTTCGGCACCGTGAGTAAGTCTATACTGCCGGTATTGCAGGTTTGTACCTGCTAACCAAGCCTGAAAAAGAAAAAAGAAAAATGCGTTTTCCTCTGCAATCCAGTATCGCTTTCTTGTTCACCCTGCTAATCATGACGCTGGGCGTAGCCCTGATCAGTTTCAACTATGTTGAAAATGAAGAAGTAGCACTATTGGCGGCAGACGACAGCTTTAACCGTATCAGCCGCGAGACGGCAACCCAGATTCGCAGCCTGTACCGACCTGCGGAAGTGTTGGTGGACCTTTCATCGCGCCTGCCGGCGGCACAAGCCGACAACTATGCAAAACGTACCGAGCTGCTGCAGTTTTTTGCCAAGGGCCTGCGTAACTTCACTACCATCACCAGCCTGTTCATCGGCTATGAGGATGGCGAATTTTTCCAGCTGCGCGTATTGCACGACCCAGAAATCAGGCAGGCCTTACAGTCGCCCGACAGCGCCACTTATGCAGTGGTTAGTATCGAGACACTTGGGGTACAGAGACTGCGTACCACCTATTTCTATGACGAACAACTTAACCTGGTCACCTCACAACAACATGACGCAAGTGATTACGACCCACGCAGCCGCATCTGGTATAAAAAGGCGATACAAACCAAAGAGCAAATCGGCAGCGGCCTGTACCTGTTCCACCTGCCGCGCAAACTCGGTGCCACGCTGGCACAACGCACCCCGAACGGTAAGGCCGTAGTCGGCGCTGACATCACCATGCATGACCTGTCGCAGTCAATCAGCAACATGCATATAACACCGGCCACGCGCATTCTGATTTTTAACGATGAAGGTACTTTATACGTACGCTCGGATAAATCATTACCCGAACCACTTCTCGACAACAGCGGCCGTATGCAGCTGCCCAATTTGAGTAACACCAACGATCCGTTAATAAAGGCCTTTGGCACTCTCAGGGAACCAAGCAAACAAGACGATACATATCATTTCAATTTTGATGGGCGTCGCTGGCGAGTTTCGGTAACACAACTACCCACGCAGAATCGTAACCGTGTCTATCTGTCAGTACTGGTGCCGGAAGATGAATTACTGGCCGATGTACGTAAACTACGTGATCGCAGTATTGTCATTTCTATCATTGCATTGCTGCTGGCGATCGTGGTTGGCTGGTGGTTCGCACAGCGGATTTCCCTGTCACTGCGCAAACTGGCTGGCGCTGCGCAACAAATACGCCAGTTGAAACTCGACACGCCGATCGACGTGCATTCAAAAATCGCCGAGGTAGATGACCTGGCACAGACCATGAGGTTGATGAAGTCTGCGGTGCAGGAATTTATCGAGGTGGCCCGTGCCCTATCTGCCGAACCCGACTTTTACCGCCTGCTGGAACAGCTGCTGGAGCAGGCCCGTAAGGCGGCCGATGCCGACGGGGGCGGTATCGCACTACTTACCGAAGACGGGCTATACATGCGCTTTGCCGTACTCGCCAACCCGGCCATCGATCTGCACGTGGGCGGCACCAGTGGCAAGCCGGTATCGGTGGAGCCCGTACCTGTTCACCATGATGGAACAGACACAGCCCCTA
>DJMK01000104.1 GCA_002436485.1 Proteobacteria bacterium UBA6492 | reverse complement strand
TCAGCAGTTGAACGGAATACAGCAGCCACATCGTTGTAACCTTCGACGTCGGCCTTTGCTGCGAAATAGAGATAACGACGGTTTGCCTGGGATTCACCTGCAAATGCATCCTTCAGGCTTTGTTCGGTTTTGCTGCCTTTTAAATCGGCCATGATTATTACCTCCTCGTTGACGTAAAATTCCCCTGTAACACAGGGATGCCTTAAACTTAGACTAATTCTAAATTTGTGGAAAAAGATAGACGAGCCAGCTTCTACTGTCAAGACTCAGTCTAAATATTGTCACATTTAATAACAGTGATTCAGATCAACCAATATTCGATTTGCCCCGCCATGCGGTTTCCGTTAATTTAGCCACCCGTTTTTAACGCCAAATGCCAACGCCTATGCCCAAGAAAACACCAACAAAATCAAAAAGTTCTGAAAAAAATATCGACTTTGAAAAAACCATGCAGGAGCTCGAAAAGCTGGTGGAGCGCATGGAGCAAGGTGATCTGACTCTAGAACAGTCCCTGAAGGATTTCGAACGCGGCGTGGAGCTCACCCGCCACGCCCAGTCGGCGTTGCGCGAGGCCGAGCAGAAAGTCCAGTTGTTGATGAAAAGCACCGGCCAGGATCAACTAGTTGATTTTGAAGAAGATACCGACACATGACGCTGCAGGAACAGATGCAACAGTGGCAATCCAGTGTCGACAAGGTACTGGAACACTGGCTTCCCAAAACCAATATCGAACCATTTAAATTGCATGAAGCGATGCGCTACTCCATATTCAACGGCGGCAAGCGCGTACGCCCGGTACTGGTCTATGCTGCGGGCCAGGCGCTCGGGGCGAATGCCCGTCTGCTTGACCACCCAGCAGCCGCCGTCGAGTGTATCCATGCCTATTCGCTGATTCATGATGACCTGCCCGCCATGGACAACGATGATTTACGCCGTGGCAAACCGACCTGCCACCGTGCCTTTGACGAGGCAACCGCGATCCTGGCGGGCGATGCCCTGCAGGCGCTGGCATTTCATATCATCAGCAATGGCCTCAAAGACAAGCTAAGCGCACAACAACAGCTTGAAATGATTGATATGCTGGCCGTGGCCAGTGGTTCGCGCGGCATGGCAGGAGGCCAGGCCATGGACCTGGCAGCCGTCGGCAACAAAATTACCGAAGCCGAGCTGGAAAACATGCATATCCATAAAACCGGTGCGTTGATTAGGGCCAGCGTCATGCTGGGCGCCATGTGTGGAAAACAAACGAATAGCGATTTACTGGACAAGCTGGACCACTACGGCAAATGCATCGGGCTGGCGTTTCAGATTCGTGATGACATTCTTGATGAAATCAGCGATACCGAGACCCTAGGTAAAACCCAGGGTGCAGACCGCGCGCTGGATAAACCCACCTACCCTGCCATTCTTGGCCTGGAGGCATCACGGGAACTTGCCCGCGAACTTTGTACCGATGCACACGCCACACTGGATGATTTCGGTCAACAGGCCGATACACTTCGGAAGATAGCAATGTACATAATTGACCGTACGCATTAGGCAGATGTATTCGCGAACGGTTATAATCGACAGCCTGCCGCATTCTGATACGGCAATGTGACCGCTTGGTAACGACACACAAATGACCCGTCCACAGACATTTCCACTACTGGGCTGTATTGATACACCAGACCAGTTACGCGAACTCAGCCACGAGCAACTCGAACAGCTCGCGGATGAACTTCGCCAGTTCCTGATTCAAAGCGTGAGTGATACCGGCGGGCACCTGGCCGCGGGCCTGGGCACCGTTGAGCTGACAATTGCGTTGCATTACGTGTTTAACACCCCGCAGGATCGGCTGGTGTGGGACGTCGGTCACCAGACCTATCCGCACAAGATTTTGACCGGCCGTCGTGATCGCATGCATACCATGCGACAGAGAAATGGCCTGTCGGGTTTTCCCAAGCGTGACGAGAGCGAATACGACACGTTTGGTGTTGGTCACTCCAGCACCTCGATCAGTGCTGCGCTTGGTATGGCCATCGCCGCCCAGCGGCAAAAAGATGACCGGCAGGTGATCGCGGTCATCGGTGATGGTGCCATGACGGCCGGCATGGCCTTTGAGGCCCTCAATCATGCCGGCGATATGGACGCCAATCTGCTGGTTATCCTGAACGATAACGACATGTCTATTTCGCAAAACGTGGGCGCACTCTCCAATCACCTGGCACGCATCCTGTCCGGCCGGCTTTATTCCACCATGCGTGAAGGCAGCCGCAAGGTATTAAGCACCATGCCCTCTGTCTGGGAGCTGGCAAAACGCACCGAGGAACACATGAAAGGTATGGTCGTCCCGGGTACTCTGTTTGAAGAGCTGGGCTTCAACTACATTGGTCCCATCGATGGGCACGACATGAACACGCTGGTCAAAACCTTGCGGAACCTGCAAAAACTAAAGGGGCCGCGTTTCCTGCACGTGGTAACCAGGAAAGGCAAGGGTTTTCAACCGGCCGAAGAAAATCCCTGCACCTATCACGGCGTCGGCAAATTTCATCCTGAATCCGGCAAGCTCGAAAAATCTGCACCCACCGGGCCATCCTACACCCAGATCTTCAGTGACTGGCTATGTGACATGGCGGCAGAAGACGAACGCTTGATTGGCATCACACCTGCCATGCGTGAGGGATCCGGACTGGTCAAATTTTCAGAGCAATACCCAGAACGTTATTTTGATGTCGGCATTGCAGAACAGCACGCCGTAACCTTCGCCGCCGGCCTGGCCTGTGAGGACTACAAACCGGTTGTTGCCATTTACTCGACGTTCTTGCAACGCGCCTATGATCAACTGATTCACGATGTGGCACTACAAAACCTGCCAGTCATGTTTGCCATTGACCGTGCCGGCATCGTTGGCCCGGATGGGGCCACCCATGCAGGCAGTTTTGACCTGAGTTACCTGCGTGCCATTCCCAACATGGTGATCATGGCACCGGCGGATGAGAATGAATGCCGCCTGATGCTGAGCACTGGTTACCGGCACGA
The DNA here is from genome assembly GCA_002436485.1 of Proteobacteria bacterium UBA6492. Lineage (GTDB taxonomy): Bacteria > Pseudomonadota > Gammaproteobacteria > UBA6429 > Thiohalophilaceae > UBA6492. The sequence goes on along the minus strand of DJMK01000104.1, from coordinate 8,531 downwards.
TGGTCCAAGCGCGGTACGTTACCCGCGTGGCCAGGGAACCGGGGTAGCGGTAACCCAGGGTCTGAGCACACTGGAAATCGGCCGCGCCGAATCAAGGCGTAAAGGTGAGAGTGTTGCGCTGCTGGCGTTTGGCGCCTGTGTCAGTGAAGCAGAAAAGGCAGCTGACGTGATTAACGCGACCCTGGTGAACATGCGTTTCGTCAAACCACTGGATACCGAGCTGATTGCCGAGATGGCAAGTAAGCATGACCTGCTGGTAACGATTGAAGACAATGCCGTCCTCGGTGGTGCTGGCAGCGCCGTGAATGAATACCTTGCCAAGGCTGGTCTGCTCACACCCGTCATCAACCTCGGGCTACCGGACGAATTCATGCCTCATGGCCAGAGAAATGAGCTACTGGCTGACGCAGGCCTTAGTGCAGATGGTATAATCCGACATGTGGAAGCCTATTTACGGCATATCCCGCTGAGCAAGCACGCCACACACGCATAGTCGTAGGCTAATTTTTATCTTTTCCCGAGTAAAGTAGTAGGGTATTATGTCTGGCCGTTATAAAATGAAAATTGTGACGGACTTTGCCGCCGCGCATTTGTTACGGGACTACCCCGGCATCTGCAGTCGACTGCATGGTCATAACTGGAAGGTTGAAGTAGAAGTCATTGCCACCGACCTGGACAAGATTGGTATGGGCATGGATTTCAGGGACATCAAGGCCGCCACCAATGATCTGATCGGTGCGCTGGATCATCGGAACCTGAACGACATTCCGCCGTTTGATGTGGTCAATCCAACGGCCGAAAATATTTCAGCCTACATCTACAAAGGACTGAGTGAAGCGATCGATGATGAACGTGTCAGTATTCATGCTGTCACTCTCTGGGAAACAGACCGCGCTTGCGTAACATATACCGAGGACTAGAACATGAGTGTTAACGAGGCCGCTAGCCTGGCAATTGAAGACGTACAAAATCGCAAAGATACCCGCAACATTCCGATCAACAAGGTCGGTATCAAGGATATTCGTCATCCAGTACGCGTACGTGATCGCGACGGTGGCGAGCAGCATACCATTGCCAACTTCAGCATGTACGTAAATTTGCCACATAACTTCAAGGGCACACACATGTCACGTTTCGTCGAGATTCTGCATCAACACGAACGGGAGATCTCGGTGCAGTCCTTCAAGGAAATGCTGCATGAAATGACCGATCGCCTGGAAGCTGCTTCCGGTCATATCGAAATGAGTTTCCCTTATTTCGTCAGCAAGAAGGCTCCGGTCTCTGGTGTCGAGAGTTTGCTGGATTATGATGTGACCTTCATTGGTGAAATCCATGACGGTAAACCAGATATGATTCTCAAGGTCGTAGTACCCGTGACCAGCCTGTGCCCCTGTTCCAAGAAAATTTCTGACTACGGTGCCCATAACCAGCGCTCCCATGTCACGATTACGGCAAGGATCAAGGAGTTTGTCTGGGTCGAAGAACTGATTGATGTGGTTGAACAGGAAGCGTCCTGTGAACTATACGGCCTTTTAAAGCGTCCCGACGAAAAAATGGTAACCGAACGCGCCTATGACAACCCGAAATTCGTTGAAGACATGGTGCGTGATGTTGCAGCCCGTATGAACAGTGATGATCGAATTGACTATTACATTGTTGAATCAGAGAACTTCGAATCGATTCATAATCACTCGGCTTACGCGCTGATCGAAAAGCAAAAGTAATTGTTAGGCCATTCGGCCGAAATCATTTTTAGCGTTGACGTATCAGATAGCGATCGCCTTTCGGTTTTGTTAAATCTATCCTGACGCGTTGTTTACTCCAGCCATGCACCTTGTCATGCGCCTCGACATAAACAATCTTAGTGCCCGATGGGATTTTGACGTCTGACAGAGCACGTGTAAAAGGTTGTTCATCCTTATGCGGGTGCCATAACTTGCGATAACCAATCTCTGTACCCTTGTCGTCCACGATGCGCCAACCATCCGCATAATGTTGCCAACCGGTATCCTTATGCAACAGTGTTACGTTAAATACCCAGCTACTTGCACTGGCTTCCAGTGTTACCTTGACGATTTCCACTTCGTTGGCAGCAGCATGTCTAACCAGGCCAGTAAACATAACAAGCGCCATCAGCAATCCATATTTATTCATTGAAGTATCTCCAATTATGCAAAGTAGTACAGGTAAAGCTGCATCAATGCCAACGCGTACAATCCAGCGATGACATCGTCGAGCATAACACCCAGGCCACCTTTCATCCGTGAATCGATCACAGAAACCGGCCACGGTTTGACAATATCAAATAGCCTGAACAGGACAAACCCCAGAACGACATGAAAGAATGTTACGGGAACGAACAATAGCGTGATGAAATAACCTGCTATCTCATCCCAGACGATGGCAGGATGATCATGCACACCAAGTGCCCGGGTGGTCTTTTCACACAAATAGATACCAACAAACATCACCACGCATGTAACGATAGCATAGCCTGTTTGTGATAAATAATGTGACAGCACAAGATAAAGTGGCACAGCGACCAATGTACCCATGGTTCCCGGTGCAACGGGAGACAAACCGCTACCAAAACCCAGACTCAAAAAATGAATTGGATTTTTTATGAGTTTTTTAGGCTGAGTATTTGTCATGAAACCTGAAAGTGATCAAACCCTTTGATATCGAGATTGATATGCGATTCATTATCGACCTGGTAAAGGCCCGCTTCTGATATAACCTGGCCGATACAGGTAATAGCACAATCTAACGTAGCCTGAAGTGATTCAATTTCTTTGCTGGCTGTTGCTGGCGCAGTAAAACACAATTCATAGTCATCGCCACCGTACAATGCAAAAGCGGTCCTGCTTTGCACATCGAGTTGTAGCAAACTGTCTGATAATGGTAGTGCGTTGAGACGAATATCCGCGCCAGCTTGACTGGCTTCCAGGATATGCCCCAGGTCAGCGGCCAGGCCATCGGAAATATCGATGCAGGCACTGGCAATTGACGATAGTGCAAGACCAACGGCAACCCGTGGCGTCGGGCGATTGAGCCGTTGCATGATCACACCCATATCATCAGCATTGAATTTGGCTTTGTTCTCACAGGCTGCCAGTGCGGCTGCCGCATCCCCCAATGTGCCGGTAACATAAATATCATCACCGACCCTGGCACCACTGCGCGTTAACCCCTTGCCAGAAGGTACTGTGCCCGCAATCTGTATGGTGATGCTGAGTGGACCTTTCGTGGTATCACCGCCCACCAGGCAAAGATCGTATTGTTGTGCCAACGACAACATACCCAGGCTGAATTGCTCGAGCCATTCCTCATCCACTGACGGTAAACTGACAGCCAGGGTAAACCACATGGGCTGCGCACCCATGGCAGCAAGATCGCTGAGGTTCACCGCCAATGCCTTGTAACCAATATCAAATGCACTGCTTTGCTCGGGAAAATGCACGCCAAGATTAAGCGTATCGACAGAAATAACCAGCTGTTCACCAGGTCGGGTGTTAATTACCGCCGCATCATCGCCAATGCCAACCGAGACCAGATCAGGATTTGTTGTACTGGAAAGAAAGTACTTCTTGATCAGGTCAAATTCGGAGATAGTCATGTTGACTTGTCAACATCCCTGCTTGCGCCTAACTCGGTCTTTCGAACTTCGGCAGCCACCTTATCCAGTATGCCATTGACAAATTTATGGCCTGCCTCCGCACCAAATACCTTTGCCAGTTCAATTGCCTCGTTAATAACAACACGGTATGGCACATCAATGCGAAACAGTAACTCGTAGGTAGCAAGACGTAGAATGGCCAGCTCAATAGGATCGATATCCTTGACGCTGCGATCGAGATACGATTGAAACGCAGAATCCAGTTCTGACTGTTTTTTGGGAATGGTCAGCAATAATTCTTGCAGGTATTCCGTATCAACATTCTTGATATTTTGTTCTGCCAGGCAGGTTTTTAGAATAATTGATGGCGCATTGTCTGACATCTGCCATTCATACAATCCTTGCATTGCCAAACGCCGTGCACGAGAACGCGCCTTACTCATAAACCTGTCCTTTTAAAGAGCAGCCACATTTTTTCGTGGCACTTTATCGTTACTTAAATTGCTTGAGCAAGTTAACCATCTCAAGTGCAGACAAGGCTGCTTCCTCGCCCTTGTTCCCTGCCTTGGTACCGGCACGCTCAATCGCCTGCTCGATGGTGTCAACCGTCAACACACCAAAAGCAACCGGGATGTTGTGTTGCAGCATGACTGAGGACATGCCTTTGACACATTCACCCGCCACATACTCAAAATGGGGCGTGCCACCACGAATTACACTGCCAAGCGCAACAATCGCATCATATTTGCCGCTTTCTGCCATGGCCTTGATCGCCAGCGGTAATTCATAAGCTCCTGGCACCTTAACGAATTCAAGATCGGCATCTTCGGCACCGTGGCGTTTCAGTGAATCAACCGCACCGGCAAGCAAACTGTCATTGATAAAGCTATTAAACCTCGAGACCACCAGCCCAAACTTGGCACCACGACAAACCAGATCACCTTCGATTGTTTTGGATTTACTCATAATCAAACCTTTAATTAATCACTTACGTATTCTGTCACTTCGAGATCGAAACCGGATAGTGCATGCATTTTCTTTGGTGCACTGAGCACACGCATTTTACGCACACCGAGGTCTGTGAGAATCTGTGCTCCAATACCAAAGGTACGCAGATCCTGTTTGCTTTCACTGGCCGGCAAATCTTCGCCTGCGTCCTCGCTGGCGTAGTTCATGACACGTTTGACAAGTTGCTCCGGATCCTCGGCCATTTTAAGGATGACCACAACACCCTTGCCTTCCTGTTCGATACGTTGCAGTGCATCTTCCAGTGGCCAGCCACAATCACCGCGCTGGCTACCAAACATATCACACATGCTGTTTTCAACGTGTACCCTGACAAGGGTCGGTTCACTGCGTGTGATGTCGCCTTTAACCAGCGCAAAATGAACCCGTCCATCAATAATGTTCTTGTAAGTATGCAGTTTGAAATTGCCATGCCGGGTTGGCATGTCGCATACAGTTATGCGCTCAACTGACTTCTCATAATGCATACGATAATGGATCAACTCAGCAACGGTACCGATCTTGAGATCATGTTGCTTGGCAAACTTTTCCAGATCCGGGCGACGCGCCATCGTACCGTCTTCGTTAAGAATTTCCACGATCACCGCAGATGCTTCCAGTCCGGCCATACGTGCAAGATCACAACCTGCTTCCGTATGTCCGGCCCGGGTGAGCACACCACCAGGCTGTGCCATCAGTGGAAATACGTGACCGGGTTGCACCAGGTCAGACGGTTTGGCGTTCGCTGCAACAGCACGTTGAATTGTTACTGCACGATCAGCTGCCGAAATTCCAGTCGTCACACCTTCTGCTGCTTCAATGGAAATCGTGAAATTGGTACCGTGCCGGTCATTGGTTGAACTGACCATCAGTGGCAAACGCAATTGTTCGCAACGTTCATGAGTCATGGTCAGGCATATCAGGCCACGACCATACATGGCCATAAAATTAATTGCCTCGGGCGTGACTTTTTCAGCCGCCATAACCAGGTCGCCCTCGTTTTCGCGGTCCTCGTCATCCATCAGGATCACCATCTTGCCCTGGCGAATATCCTCGATGAGCTCTTCAACAGTATTCAGTCGTGTTGCCAACATTTTGTCTTTCGTGATTGTATCTAGTGTTTATTCAGCGAATACAACAGTTTACTTAATAAAACCATGTTGCGCGAGGAATTCGGGTGTAATACCGGCACCTGCCTGGGCGGCCTTATCACCCAGTAACAGGCGTTCGAGGTAACGGGCAATAATATCTACCTCCAGGTTTACTTTTCGACCGGCCTGGTATTCGTCCATTATGGTCTCGGTCAGGGTGTGCGGCACGATATTCAGGCTGAAGACAGCGCCGGTCAGATCATTAACAGTCAGGCTGGTACCATCAACACAGATAGATCCTTTTTTCGCGATATATTTTGCCAGTTCAACCGGTGCCTCAATCTCGAATACAACCGAACGGCCTGCCGGTTTGCGCGAGATAACTTCACCCAGGCCATCGACATGTCCGCTGACGAGGTGCCCGCCCAATCGCGTGGAGGGCGTTAATGCTTTTTCGAGATTAACACGCTGGTCTAGTGCAATATCAGCCAGGCTGGTTTTCGCCAGCGTTTCCTGTGAGACGTCGGCCCAGAAACCATCGCCAGGTAATTCTACGGCAGTCAGGCATACGCCGTTTACCGCGATGCTGTCACCCAACTGGACATCTGATAGATCCAGTTTACCCGTATGGATGCGCATGCGCGTATCCTGCCCCTTGGGTTCAATCGCGCTAACCTGTCCAATCGCCTGAATAATTCCAGTAAACATAGCTGTGTCTCTTGCAGTACTTATATATATAGTGGCANNAGGTGTGGCAGGCGATACAATCCCCGCGCCTCGTCGCCCATGAGGACAGGCGCCATGTAAATCACCATCTCGTCAATTAACCTGGCTTCCAGCATGGCCCCACTCAATGTTGCGCCTGTCTCAAGCAGGACCTCGTTAACCTGCATTTCTGCAAGCAACTCCAGCATGGCCTGCAAATCGACAGCGCCATGATGGTTCGGTAATTGTTTAACCAGTGCACCTTTGGCCTCGAGTTGCTCGATAACATCCGCATCATCACTACAGGTCACGATGACGGTATCGCCAGGCTGTTGCAAAATGTTGGCGCTTACCGGTGTGCTGAGATTGGTATCAATAATCACCCGCAGGGGTTGGCGCTGTGTCTCTTCCAGTCGCACAGTCAAGGACGGATCATCGGCCAGTATTGTTCCAACACCGGCGACGATAGCCGAGCTTCTTGCACGCAGGCGCTGAACATCATGCCGCGCCGCATCGCTGGTTATCCATTTACTTTCTCCATCCGCCATAGCAGTACGGCCATCCAGACTCATGGCAAGTTTGTTCCTCACATAGGGACGACCGGTTGACATGCGTTGAATGAAACCGGGGTTAAGTGCTTTTGCTTCGGCTTCAAGCAAGCCAAACTCAACCTGTATACCCGCATCACTGAGTTGTTGAATGCCACTACCTGCAACAAGTGGATTAGGGTCTTGCATGGCCGCTACTACACGTGCCACTTTCGCTTTGACAAGCGCATCCGTACAGGGAGGTGTTTTGCCGCTATGCGAGCAAGGTTCCAGGCTGACATACACGGTCGCAGCTTGCGCCTTGTCACCCGCCTGTTGTAGCGCATGCACCTCGGCGTGAGGCTCGCCGGCACGCTCATGCCAGCCTTCACCAACGACAATGCCGTCCCTGACGATGACACAACCCACGCGTGGGTTTGGATCCGTCGTATACATACCACGCTCCGCCAGGCGAATGGCTCTCGCCATGTATTCATGATCATGCACCGAAAAAGTCATTACGTTTACAGCTATTCCTTGTCTTCGTCCGGCAGCAAAGAATGTTGCCGCTTTTTAAGCTCGGGTGAAGGTATATTTTTTAAACGTTCAATTTCTTCTTCAAAGGCGCTGACATCCTGAAAACTGCGATACACCGAGGCAAAGCGCACAGGAGCTACCTGATCGATGTCGCGCAGTTCTTCCATGACAATATGACCAATCACTTGCGCGGAAATATCTCGTTCCCCTTTCGCGCGTAGGAGTTTCATGATGCGATTGACTGCATCATCGATTGCATCAATTGCCACGGGGCGTTTTTCCAGCGCCCGCACGATGCCGGCCCGCAACTTGTCTTCATTGAATGGTTCACGCCGGCCATCGGACTTGATAACGCGAGGCATAACGAGTTCAGCTGTTTCAAAGGTGGTAAATCGTTCATTACAGCTAAGACATTCACGACGACGTCGCACCATGGCGCCTTCACTGGCAAGACGTGAATCGATCACCTTGGTATCAATGGCACCACAGAAAGGACAATGCATGGGCTGACCTCAGAATCCACTGCGGGTTAATGCAAATAACCAGCGATGAATTGTGTCCTGGTTTGCAGGTTATAAAAGAAAAACGTTTTAATCCGAATACACCGGTAATTTTTTACAAATCTCCAATACTTTTTCTTTTACCGCATTGATGGTTTGTTCGTTTTTGATGTCATCCAGTACATCACAAATCCAGTTAGCGAGATCCCGGGATTCGGATTCGCTAAATCCGCGCGTGGTAATCGCCGGGGTACCAATGCGTATGCCGCTGGTTACAAACGGTGATTGCGGGTCGTTGGGCACGGCGTTTTTATTCACCGTGATGTTTGCACTACCCAGTGCGGCATCCGCATCCTTGCCGGTAATGCCCTTATCAATCAGGTCAACCAGGAACAGGTGATTGTCCGTACCGCCGGAGACGATCTTGTAACCGCGTTCTATCATGGTGTTTGCCATGGTACGCGCATTATCCACAACCAGTTGTTGGTAAGTCCTGAATTCAGGTTCCAGCGCTTCCTTGAATGCAACCGCCTTGGCGGCAATCACGTGC
>DJMK01000194.1 GCA_002436485.1 Proteobacteria bacterium UBA6492 | reverse complement strand
CGAATCTGGTTAATAAAAATGACCAGGGTATTGGAACGCTTGATATTGGCAGTCAATTTACGCAGCGCCTGTGACATCAGGCGTGCCTGCAGTCCCATATGGGAATCACCCATGTCGCCTTCAATTTCTGCCTTGGGAGTCAACGCGGCGACCGAGTCCACCACCACCACGTCCACCGCACTGGAGCGTACCAGCATGTCAGTGATCTCCAGCGCCTGTTCGCCGGTATCCGGTTGCGAAACCAGCAGATCATCCACGTTCACACCCAGCTTTTCGGCATATTGGGGGTCCAGCGCATGTTCCGCATCGATAAAGGCCGCTGTGCCACCCATCTTCTGACATTCGGCCACGACCTGTAGCGTAAGTGTCGTTTTACCGGAAGACTCAGGCCCGTAGATTTCCACGACCCTGCCCTTTGGCAAGCCACCGATACCCAACGCGACATCCAGTCCCAGTGAACCGGTTGAAATTGCCTCGATATCACGGGGTGCATCATTGTCACCCATGCGCATCACCGAGCCCTTACCAAACTGCTTTTCGATTTGACCCAGTGCCGCGCTGAGTGCTTTTTTCTTGTCTTCGCTTGCCATGTCGTTTCCTCCGTGGAGTCCTGTTGTTGGTCTTTGTTTCAATTCATCGCAGTCATCATGACTACCTGTTGGAATTAACTTTAGGTGATACTTTCTGCTATGTCAATACTTTTTACCACCTATGTATTTTATATTAGATTATACTTTTTATTGAGACCAGCATAAGGCTCGTCTATAATTCTCCATATCTTTCAGGGGCTTACCGTCAAGGCAATAAAGCGGCTAATGAATCAACAGGAAAAAATGCATCTGGATGTAAAATGGGCGACCCGCCAACGCCTGGAATACATCGAAATCATGGCCTGGTACACCGGTGTGATCACACGCAGCGAAGTAGCCGAGGCCTTTGGCATCTCAGACGCTGCTGCGACCAAGGACCTCAAGCTCTATGGCCAACTGGCGCCGAACAACCTGATCTACCGGCACAACGTATTTGGTTTTGTACCGGGCCCGGATTTCTCGGAAGTATTTGCCGACCTGACGCCTGCGCGCGTGCTACCAATGATGGCGCAGAATCTTGCCGTGTCGGGCGGACCTTATGGTAATGAATCGATTTACGGCATCGCCATGGAAGAACTCCCCCTACCCAGCCGTTTGCCCGACAAAACCGTACTGGCGCAGATAATGCGTGCCATCTACGGCCACAATAAATTACGTGTAAGCTACTACTCACTTACCGATCGGGACAGCCGCCAGCAACGTATCCTGGAGCCCCATTCCCTGGTCAGCACCGGGCTGCGCTGGCATGTCAGGGCATACAGCGATGACACGTATGACTTTCGTGACTTTGTGCTGTCACGCTTTGTGGAAGCCGAATGCCTGGATGAACTGGCCGAATCGAGCATGCAGTACGATGATGACTGGATGGAGACAGTCGTCTTGCTGCTGGCGCCACATCCCGAACTGGATGCACAAAAACGAGCTAGCCTGTTATTGGACTACGGTGCGAGCGATGATCGCATCGAGATCAGCGTGCGCCGTTCCCTGATTGCCTATTTATTGCAACGCCTGATGGTGGATACGACCGTGGACCACTCTATGAATCCCAATGCCTATCAGCTGGTGCTACTGAATCGCGATGAGATCGAGCCTTTTGCTGGCTGGGCGTTTAACTAAGCTCAAACGTCACAAAATTTTTGCTGCTGCATTTTTTTTGCGCCCTGCATAATTACGGTGACAGCATCTATTGCATTGTGCACGCGCGGTTTATGAAAGTTTCCATGTATTGATAATTTTATAGATACTACCTTTATCATCCACTTTAGATTCTACCAACACGAATTCTATGCATTGCCATTTTACCGGTTGAAACTTTAACGGTTTTGGCTTACGTGTAACTTTTCGCATCAGCGTCATGTGCGGCTGAAAGATTTTATACTCCGGTGAGTAACCACAATCAGCAATCTGCTGATTAAGATTACCGAACAGAGCATCCAGTGCAGCTGGTTTTTGACTACATCCCAGCCATACAACTTTTGGCCTTGACCAGTGACCGATGATGTCCAGTTCAAGCTCAAAAGATTTACCCGTTACCATGTCGGCCTGTGACTGAACACAGGAATAGACTTCGTCAGAAACGTTTCCCAGGAATGCTAACGTGATATGCCAGTTTTGTTTTGGTACCTTGCGGCCCTGCGGATGATCAAACACAGGATAGATCTGCCGATGTATTTGTTGCCTGATTGCATCGTCAGGCCACAGGGCAAAAAAGATACGATGCGTCGGTATTTTAAGTTTGCCAGATTGCTGCATAGCCATACCTTAGCAGAATCACGTTTACAAAACATATCCTTGAAATACAGATGCTTATTCACTTGTTTGAACATCATCGTCGAGATCAGTATGTTTATCCTGTAAGATACTGCTCTGCACTGGTCATAATAATATAAGGGCTTCAGCTTGCGCACTTTTTCATGCACATGTGGCAATACTCTCTACTTTGATAACACACACTGCCTGCAATGTGGCCAGGAACTGGGATTTGCTCCGGAGCAGTTAAAGATCATCTCGATAGCACCGGGACCGGATACTCACTGGCATTCAATTGCCGAGCCAGGCAAACAATACCGCAAGTGTCAGAATTACCAGGCTGCGGATGTGTGCAACTGGCTGGTGTCAACCAGGGATAGCGATCTCTTTTGTATCGCCTGTCGGCTGAACACGGTCATCCCAGACCTGACGATTGCTGAAAACCGGCAGCGCTGGTTAAAACTGGAACGGGCCAAGCGTCGCCTCATATACACCTTACTCAGTCTTAAGTTACCGATCATCGATCATAAGACAGACAAGGAACACGGTCTGGCATTTCGTTTCATGCAGGATATCGAAGAACTTGATCCATTTTCAGAGGAAGTTGTGACCTACGAGCAGATCATGACCGGACATCAAACTGGCACGATCACTATTAACATCATTGAAGCCGACGACAGTGCACGTGAAAAAATCCGTGAGAACATGAATGAGTCCTACCGAACTATTCTAGGACATTTCAGGCATGAGATAGGTCACTACTATTGGGATCAACTTGTAGCAAGAACTGATTACATCAGCAGGTTTCGAGAGTTGTTTGGAGACGAGCGCATTGACTATAAAACTGCGCTTACCGGTTATTATAATACTGGCCCATCGCAAGGCTGGTCACATGAGTTTATCAGTGCATACGCAAGTGCCCATCCCTGGGAAGACTGGGCAGAGAGCTGGGCGCACTACCTGCATTTTATGGATATGCTCGAAACAGCCAGTCATCACCACGTTGGCGTGCAGGGTGAGGCTATTAAACTCACGGATGAAGATTTTCACGCCTGGCTGGAGCGACAGGACTTTGGCAACATCATTACACAACTGGAAAAATTGATGCGAACCCTGAACGAATTGAACCGCAGCCTGGGTTTTCCCGATCCCTATCCGTTTGAACATTCACAACCCGTCATCAATAAACTCAAGTTTATTCACCAGCTGGTCATGCAAACCCTGGGCTAACCGCTCACATTTGGTAAACGCCGGGTGTACAGGCCAGCCGCCAGGGCTATAACTGACAAAACAAGAATAACGCTTTGGATGTTGATCAAATCAGCAATAATACCCACGCCACCAAACACAAACATTGCCAGTCCAACCAGAGTGTTGCTGACCGCGACATATTGCGCCCGGTTATCTGAGTTTGCCAGGTCGACAAGATAAACCTTACGGCCTAGCCTTATCGCACCGTGTGACAAGGTAATAAGGAAAAAAATACCGAGATAGAGTGGAAGGCCAAATTCTGTTTCAGTATATGTGACAACATACCAGGTGATGATCCCGATAAGACCGGCAGTCAGTGCACTTATTGTCATCACATTGCGACTGTTTTTATCAGCAAATTTGCCGATCAGCGGTGCGGAGAGAACACTTGCAAGTCCATTGGCAATGATTAACCAGCCCAGCAAGGCAAGCTGGACATCAAGTTGTTGTTGTACCAGCATCACGTAAAAAGGGATAACCAGTGCGATACTTAAAAACAACGTTCGACTGATAACGTATTGTCGAAACGGCCGGTCATCAACCAGCAACCTCAGGCTGCGCATCGCCTCGGCAATGGCATTACCACCGCCTTCAGTTGCCCCGGCGGGTTCACGGATAGTTGCAAAACTTGCAAAAGCGAATAACCATAAGACAGCCGCAGCCAGTATCAGGGTCAGTAACAAATCAATGCTTTGTTGTTTAAAGGGTTCATAGACAAGCAACAGACCAACAACAAGTGTCACGACACCTGCCAGCGCCGTGCTATAACCCATCAACCTGCCACGACGCGTTTTGGAAACGGTTTTACCCAGTACGTCTTTGGCCGAAACCGAACAAAGCCCGCGCGCCAAACTGTAAATGACCAGGCTACCCAGTATCAACCAGCCGGCCCGCACACCCTCTGTTTGCCATGCTATCAGCGCCATCAAGAACAGGCTGGTTGCAGACAGCAGTGCGCCGGTTAACCAAACAATGTTGCGCCTGGCAAGATGACGCACATAGGCAGCGACAAACAATTGTGGCAGTAATACACCGGCTTCACGAATGGGCACCAGAAAACCGGTAAAGGTTGCGGGTATACCGAGCAGGCTAAATAACCAGGGCAGCGTCACCCGCGAACTGACCAACTCATCGGATATCTTGTTGAGAAAATTGGCAAACAGGTAGGCAAAAAAGTTTCGCGGCTGATCATCACAGGCTTCATCGGGTATATCCTTGCAGACACGCGCATCCTCATCACCCGTTGCCTGTTCGTACAGCCAACCCAGCCCCTGTTCTACTGGTTTGCGTGCAGCCAACTATTATCCCTGATCATACCTGGCACAGGGGCCCTGGTATTTTTCCGGTATGTTGTCAGGACATTGACCACATTCGCTGTTTCCTGGTACTGCAAAATCTATTTTACGTGGATAGGGTAAATCGAGGTTGTCCATTATTTTTACGAATTCTTCCAGGCTCTTACCGCCAATATGTTTGTTGCGTTCTTTTTCCTGCGCAATGCTACTAATGTGCCTGTTTTCGTAATCATGACAAGGATAGACCAGTGTCTCATCCGGCAAACTAAAGAATTTCTGTTGAATACTATTATAAAGTGTCTCGCTATCGCCGGATTGAAAATCGGTTCGCCCTACACCATCAATCATCAGCGCATCACCCGAGAACAGCATGCTGTGCACCGGCGTATGAATCAGATAGGCATGATGATGATCGGTATGGCCAGGAGTAAACAATGGATGTAACTCGATATTACCTATTTTGAACACTTCACCTTCCTGTAACCCGATGTCCGCGCAAGGCAATTCATCAATCGCTGGATAGGCAATTTTGGATCCGGCCAGTCCTTTCAAGCGACGTGCACCTGACAGGTGATCGGCGTGAATATGCGTATCTATGGTATAGGTGAGTTTCAGGTTATGTGCTTGTAAAACACTTAAATCGCGTTCCACGGTGTCAAGCACCGGGTCAATAATTGCACACTCCCCGGTTTCCGGACAGGCAACAAGATAACTATAGGTGCTGGAATCTGGCTCAAACAGTTGTCTGAAAAGCATCAGTGATTACTCCTGGTAATTAGTATGTTTAATACCTATGATTTCTTTGTCGTAATTCAACAGGTATTTTGTATCTCTGAGTATATTGCCTTTCAATTTATAAGACATTTTTATAGAATCAAACACGTAATTCTAATTAAATATGACAACACCCTGGCTTGCAACGTCATATTAAAAAGCTTTTCTAATCATGGCTACAAAACGCAAAAAAGCGAGTACGCCTAAAAACTGGTCCCGGTTGAGTACAGATAAATTACTGGACTTGCGGATTTGTGATCTTGGCTTAAATCTGAAAAAGAGCCCGGTTGAACCGCTGATTTCACGTCTTTACGGTGAGCTGGAAAATAATCAGATCAGTTTTCGTCCTCATTTCTGGATATCAGATGAATGGTATTGTCCGGATGGTGTCCCAGGGGTTGCTGTACCCTTTTTCCTGTTTCACCCTCGGCTGCGCAGGCTGGAAATGGAAAACATGCTGGAGGTTGAAGGTGGAAACCAGCGCTGGTTAATGATGTTGTTACGCCATGAAAGCGCACATGCATTACTAAACGCCTACAAACTGGATAAACTTAAGGAGTGGCGTGCTACTTTTGGTAACCCCAACGCACGTTACCCAGAGACCTATCTGCCCAAACCTTATAGTAAACGTTTTGTAATAAACCTGCCTGGCTGGTACGCACAGGCGCACCCNNTACGTAACAAGCAAACCGAATACCCGGTGGAAAAAATCAGGATAACGTTACGCGAGTATTATGAGCAAAAACGTGAACGATATGGCATGGACCATCCGGAGTTTTTTGATATTGACCTCAACAAACTATTTGTTAGTAAGGATGACGGCGGAAAAGAAAAAGCTTCGAAATATATACGTAGCGTCAGAAAAGAAATCATGCATGTCGTGGAAAGATGGACCGGCGAATACAAGTATCGTATCAACGAGGTTCTCAACGATATGATAAAACGCTGCAACGAGCTGGACCTGCGAGTCGGGGATGAACGAGATCACCTCATGCCTGAGCTGACCGCCTGTATTACTATGCTGGTCATGAATAAACTACATAGCGGAGGATTTCATATCTCGTTATGAAAAAACTGCGCGTCATAATGTTAACTCACAACAACATGATCCCGCCGGAAGGTGTTACCGATCGTGAGGATCCGCGCATCAAGGACTGCAAAACCGAGTTTGATGTTTATCATGCGCTGTTAAAACTTGGGCACGAAGTAAAGATAGTTGGTGTCGATGACAGCATCAAGCCAATACAAAACGCAATAAAAGAATGGCAACCCGATATTGCATACAATATGATGGAAGCGTTTGCTGATGTAGGCGCACTTGATTATTACATTGCCTCCTACCTGGAAATGGTCAAGCTGCCCTATACGGGTTGTAACCCGAGGGGATTATTGCTGGCACGCGACAAGTCCCTGTCAAAAAAAATCATGACCTACCATCGTATTCGTGTTCCAAAATTTTTTGTTTTCCCCCGTAACAAGAAACTTAATGAGCGCCAGTTGAACAAGTTACCCTACCCGCTGATCGTAAAGTCGACGGTGGAGCAGGGATCGGTCGGTATTGCCCAATCTTCCTATGTGGCAACCCCGCAAGAACTGTGTGACAGGGTAAAACAACTTTTTGAAATGGCCGAGGGCGATGCCATCGCCGAACAGTATATAGATGGCCGTGAACTTTACGCCACAGTCATCGGCAACAAGCGGCTTGAAGTGTTTCCGGTACGCGAGCTGGTGTTTGATAACGTTGATAACAATATACACAAGATTGCCACTTACAACGTGAAGTGGAATGAAAAATATCGTGATAAATATGGTATCGACTACCAGTTTGTACGTAACCTGCCCAACGGCATGCCCGAGAAAATTGTCAAAACCTGCAAGCGTACTTATCGAGTGTTGGGTATGAGCGGTTATGCACGTATTGATTTACGACTCGCCGCTGATGGCAAACTTTATGTTCTGGAGGCAAACCCAAATGCCGCTATCGCCAATGACGAAGATGTGGCTTTCTCGGCTGAGAAAGCCGGGTTAACTTACGAGCAGTTAATTCAACGCGTGCTTAATCTTGGTTTGCGTTACCACCAGGAAAGCGGCATTTACGCCTGAACTATCTCAACCTTCCCAGTCAAACTTAGGCAAATTTGAAAATGCCGCATGCAGGCCTTCGGCCCAGCGCTTCTGTATATCCTTATATAACGGCGAGGATAAATTGATATTCATGTAGCGCGGTTCTATTAATGAGTTTGCGGTGTATATGGCCAGCTCAAGTGGCGGTCCCACTGAAACATTACTGCGCATCGTCGAGTCCAGTGATACCAGTGCGCACCTGGCTGCATCGTTCAGACTGGTTTCTTCATTAACAATCCTGTCGAGGATAGGTTTGCCATACTTGGTTTCCCCAATCTGCATGTAAGGTGTTTCGGGGGAGACCGTAATGTAATTCCCTTCCGGGTAGACCAGGTAGATATCATCATCCTGATTACCAATCTGGCCTCCAACGATAAAGCTGGCATCCAGTGCCTTTACGTTTTTAGTGAAAGCTTTCAGGTGTTGTGCCTGTTCGTCCTGGTTAAGTTTGCCAATGTAATGGGCTACTTCATACAGGTGCCGGGCTTTTTTCAGATTAAACTCGCTGTTTTCATTTTCAAGATCATGTTCGATTTTGTTTATGACCGCCTGGGTTGTTGCAAGATTACCGGAAGTCAGCACAACCAATGTCCTGTCTCCTTCCCAGTTATAGGTGTGCATCTTGCTATAGGTACGTACATAATCGACACCAGCATTGGTACGTGAATCTGACGCGAAGACAATACCTTCCGCAACCTTGATAGCAACACAATATGTCATAATTCTTATCTTTATCGGGTTATGTATATGCACTGTAGTTGTGCATGTTCGTATCATAAAGTAGCACAGTTAACTGCAATCAACACCTGATTTTACAATCAACCTGTTAATTGTTATAGTATTTTCACATTCACAACGATTTTATTTTATGGCCATCAGATGGGGCAGTTACAAAGTCAAAGGCATCTATGACGAGCTGATTCGTGCAGCCGGCAAGCCTCGCGAGGCTGCCAAACCTCTTTGCGATTACCTTCGCGCACTTAAAGACAGGGAAATAGAAGAATACAAGGCTGCCGCCGAGCTAGCCATTCATGTCATGGGCATCACCTTCACGGTCTACACCGAGGAAGAAGGTTCCATCGATCGCGCCTGGCCATTCGATATTATACCGCGCATTATTCCCAAGTCAGAATGGGACCAGATCGAACGCGGCCTGAAACAGCGCGTTCAGGCATTAAATCTCTTTATAGATGACCTGTACCATGATCAGAAAATTATTAAGGACAAAGTTTTCCCCGGCGAGCTGTTAAAAGACTCTGTCAACTTCAGACCACAGTGTGTGGGAGTTTCTCCACCCGACAATATCTGGGCACACATCTGCGGCTCTGATCTGGTGCGTGATGACAAGGGAACTGTCTATGTGCTGGAAGATAACCTGCGTGTGCCATCCGGCGTTTCTTACATGCTGGAGAATCGCATGGTAATGAAGCGGGTCTTTCCAGATCTGTTTGAAGATTACAGTATTCTGCCGGTTGATGATTACCCGTCACAGCTCTACGACATGCTCGCGTCACTATCACCACGTGAGATTGCCCAGCCTGAAGTCGTGGTACTAAGTCCAGGAATATACAACTCGGCCTATTTCGAGCACTCCTACCTGGCTCAACAAATGGGCGCCGAGCTGGTTGAAGGTCGAGATCTGTATGTCGACGAGAAAGATGTCGTATACATGCGTACCGTCGAAGGCTTGTCGCGTGTTGATGTTATCTATCGACGTATTGACGATCTGTTTCTTGATCCGGAGGTCTTTCATCCTGATTCCGTGCTTGGTGTGCCCGGACTGTTACGTGCCTGGAAAGCCGGTAACGTCGCTCTTGCCAATGCGCCGGGGGCTGGCGTGGCAGATGACAAGGTTGTTTACGCCTTTGTTCCGGAGATCATCAAGTATTACCTGGACCAGGATCCTATGATTCCAAACGTACCAACCTATAAATGTATCAACAAGGACGAGCGTGATTACGTAATTGAAAATATCGACAAGCTGGTAGTCAAGCCGGCAAACGAGTCAGGCGGCTACGGTATGTTAATTGGCCCACAGGCCAGTAACAAGGAACGTGATAAATTCAAGCGACTGGTTAAGAAGGATGCCCGTAATTACATCGCGCAACCCATGTTGACACTATCAACGGCCCCTACTCTGGTCGGCAACCGGGTGGAGCCACGGCATCTGGATCTACGCCCGTTTATTCTCTCTGGGAAAGACGCGACCAATGTCACCATGGGTGGACTGACACGTGTTGCCTTGCGCAAGGGCTCAACTGTAGTGAACTCATCACAGGGTGGTGGTTCCAAGGACACCTGGATCGTAGATATGGCGGATCACTGATTATGCTTTCACGTGTTGCTGAAAACATATACTGGATGGCACGTTATATTGAACGTGCAGAAAACACTGCACGCCTGATAACCGTGACCACCAACTTGATTCTCGATCTTCCTAAAAGTGCAAACGTCGGTTGGGAGCCTATCATTGAAATCATGGGCAGTGAGAAGCTGTTTCATGAACATTACACTGAAATAGATGAGCGTAATATTCTGCGTTTTATGATTGCTGATCAGAACAATCCCGGTTCCATTGTCAGTTCGCTACAAATGGCCAGGGAAAATGCACGTACCATTCGGGATATTATTCCCCGCGAAACATGGGAGCGCATTAATGATCTCTTCCTGGCAGCAAAATCAAATACCCAGTCCGGCATTGCTCGTAAAAATCGCCACAGCTATCTGCAAAATATTATTCTTGGCGCACAAACCATTACCGGTCAACTTGCGGGTACCATGTATCATGATATCGGCTATGATTTCCTGCGCATGGGTAGAAACCTGGAACGTGCCGATATGACAACCCGTATTATTGACGTACGATCTGCCGATCTGCTGGAAGAAGAGCATGAAGGCCTGACGCCTTACGAAAATATACAATGGATGAGTGTATTAAAATCACTGACCGGTTATCAGATGTATCGTCGCATTATCCAGGTGAGGGTACGCAGAGCTGATGTGTTAAAGTTTTTATTGCAGGAAAAAAAGTTTCCACGTGCTTTTTATCACGCCACTTGCGAAGTAGAATCATGTTTGAATAACTTGCCACGCAACACCGAATGCAAGAGGCAAATCAATGCTCTGCAAAAAACCGTGTTATCTGTAAATCCAGAAAAGCTTAAACAGGATGATTTACACAAATTTATCGACAAGTTACAACTTGGATTAATGACAGTTCATAACATAATTGCTGATACTTATTTTTTACGTCAGTAATTATTCTTATAATTTATGTAGCAAATGTTTGAGAACACCATCCAGCGCACATCCTACTGCTTGCCTACGAACCGCCTCGCGCTCACCAGTAAACTGGTAACGCTCGCTATGTAAATATCCATCGCTGTTTCCCCAGGCAAGCCAGACTGTCCCAAGTGGCTTTTCGGTGGTCGCACCGCCCGGACCGGCGATACCGGTGATCGCTAATGCCAGATCGGCATTGCTATGCTCAAGTGCACCCTTGACCATTTCACACACTGTTTCTTCGCTTACTGCGCCAAACGCATTCAGGGTCTCCGCTGATACACCAAGCAACTCCTGCTTGGCTTTATTGGTATAGGTGATAAAACCGCGATCAAACCAGCTGGAACTACCAACGATATCGGTAATCACCTTGCCAACCCAGCCACCGGTACAGGATTCGGCTGTTGCCAGCATAACACCTTTGCCATGAAGCTGGTTGCCTATTGCCTGTGCTAGTGTTTGCAGCTGTTCGTCTGTCATAAAAAACGTGCGATCGATTGATCAATGGCTGTTATTAATGAACCGGCTTTGTCCAAGGTGTAAGCGAGACCTCTGGAACAGGCCCCAGAAGATAAATAACTCATTAACGCAAAGAATATCAGCATGGCACTGTTTGCTATGGCCGTCAAACTGCGCACCGTTGCTGTGGTAAAGACTAATCCAGGTTTTCCCGAATCACCGCTCCTATTTCATAGCCGGTTCCGCGACGCTGTTTTTCCATGCGGACCACTTGTACACGGGCATGTAATGCCGGGGTAAGCTTGTTGCCCGGCTCGACACGCACTTCCAACTCTGCACTGATCGGAACCCCTTTTTCGGCGATAAACATCATGCCGCGACCACTGATGTTTTCCAGGCGCCCGATTTCGCCGTCATCGAACTCATCGTCAACCATCTTGTAGTGGATATCACATTCAACCTTGACGCGCTTGGAACTGCGCTTTTCCTTGTATTCTGCCATTGACTCCTCCACCTTATATATATGTATTGTTAGCCATCTTGTCGAGATATGGCAAGCCTTTCGACAAATGGATACTATTTATACCGGCTCCATGGATACAATTCAGGCAGAAAGTTGGTTAAACTGTCCATCCATGGCACGCGTTAAGGAACCGCCTCAACANNGGATTTCTACGAATTATTCTATGACGACGCCAAGCGTGCTGCAAAACTACTGGACATCACACTAACACACCGCGGGCAGTCTGGTGGCGAGCCTATCCCTATGGCCGGTGTGCCCTATCATGCGGTGGATGGTTACCTCGCCAAATTAATCAAACTTGGTGAATCGATCGCGATATGCGAGCAGATCGGCGACCCTGCCACCTCCAAAGGTCCGGTGGAACGAAAAGTGGTCCGCATTATCACGCCAGGAACCGTTACCGATGATGCGTTGCTGGAAGAACGGCGCGAAAACCTGATTATCGCTCTACACAGGCAGCGAAACACAATGGGTATGGCGGTACTGGATCTGAGTAGCGGTCGTTTCACCGCTTCAGAATTCACTACCGAGGAAACGCTGCAAGCCGAGCTGGAACGCCTGAAACCGGCCGAAGTGATTTACGACGAGTCAGCCAGCTACGATTACCACCTTAAACGGCATGGCAGCTGGACTGCATTGGCACCGTGGAATTTTGAACTACAGCAGGCTGAACAGTTACTGGGTGAGCAATTCGGTACCCGCAACCTGGCAGGCTACGGTATCGAAGGGATGAAACCGGCCATTTGTGCAGCTGGCGCATTGCTGAACTATATCAATGAAACCCAGCAAGGCATGGCACCCCATATCAATCAGCTGATTCCGGAACAAGAAACTGACAGTGTAATCATGGATGCAGCGACTCAGCGTAATCTGGAAATAGAAACCAGCCTGACCGGGAACCAACAACATGCACTGCTCGGTGTCATGGATCTGACAGCTACTCCGATGGGCAGCCGCACGTTACGCCGCTGGTTAAAACGCCCGCTACGCGATGACAGCATTATTGCGCAACGCCAGCAGGCAATTGCCGCACTGCTCAAGGATTACCGCTATGAACAGGTACATGGCCAGTTACGGGGAATGGGTGATATTGAACGCATACTGGCACGTGTTGCGCTACGTTCAGCGCGTCCACGCGACCTGACACAATTACGTTATGCCCTGAAAGAATTACCCAACCTGCATGAACTCTTGTCGGATCGTAGCAGTGAAGTGATTACCGCATTACAGGAACAGATAGGATCTTTCCCGAACATTGTTGATTTACTCTGTCGTGCTATTGTGGATGAACCGCCACAACTGATCAGGGATGGCGGTGTCATTGCAACCGGTTACGACAAGGAGCTCGACCAGCTACGCGCCACTCGCGATAACGTGAGCGATATTCTTGCCGACATGGAAATAACAGAACGAAAGCGTAGCAACATACCCACACTGCGCATTGGTTTCAACCGGGTACATGGTTACTATATTGAGGTTACCCGTGCACAGGCTGAAAAGGTGCCGGACAATTATCAGCGCCGGCAGACGTTAAAGGGGACCGAGCGCTATATTACCCCCGAACTCAAGGAACTTGAGGACAAAGTACTAAGTGCCGGCGAGCGGGCACTGGCAAGGGAAAAATCACTCTATGCCGCACTGATCGAACAACTCAACGAAAACCTGCTTGAATTGCAAACCTGCAGTACAGCCCTTGCAGAACTGGATGCATTGACCAATCTCGCCGAACGTGCTGACACGTTAAACCTGCGTCCACCGACACTGACGCAACAACCGGGCATCATGATCAAGGATGGGCGTCACCTTGTGATTGAACACACACTGGAGCAGGTATTTACACCAAATGATGTCAACCTCACACCTGAACAGCGCATGCTGATCATCACCGGTCCTAACATGGGTGGCAAGTCTACCTACATGCGACAAATTGCACTAATCGTACTGCTTGCCTATACCGGCAGCTACGTGCCTGCTACTGATGCCACCATTGGACCAGTCGATCGTATTTTTACTCGGATTGGAGCCTCGGACGACATTACCAGTGGCCGTTCCACCTTCATGGTCGAAATGACCGAAACAGCAAACATTCTGCACAATGCAACTGAGCAAAGCCTGGTATTACTTGATGAAATCGGCCGGGGCACCAGTACGTTTGATGGTCTGTCGCTTGCCTGGGCTTGTGCCTCGCATCTCGCAAAAAATATTCGCGCTTTCACCCTGTTCGCCACCCACTATTTTGAGCTGACCAGTTTGCCAACACAAAACCGTGTTATTCGCAATGTTCATTTTGACGCCATCGAAAAGGGCAATGGCATCACCTTTGAGCACCAGGTCAAAGACGGTTGTGTTAATGATAGCTACGGACTGCAGGTTGCTGCATTGGCGGGCGTTCCCAAGCATGTTATCCAGGCGGCCAGGTTGAAACTAAAACAGCTCGAATCAGGCCAAAAAAATAACCAACCGGCCATGGAAAAATCTAAGCCGCACGACTTGCCCCCAAAGCACCCCGTGCTTGAGCTGCTTGACACGCTGGAACCGGATACACTCAGTCCCAGGGAAGCACTGGATCTTATATATAAGTTGAAACGGGAAATGGATTAGGGCTCGAAAAAACGGGCAGAAGTTATTAAGATACCGTCTTCGCAGGCTGGTGCCCGCAGCGTTGACAGCTAAATCAAGGAGTATTCAATGACCTACGTTGTAACCGACAACTGCATAAGATGTAAGTATACTGATTGTGTCGAGGTATGCCCTGTCGACTGCTTCCATGAAGGCCCGAATTGCCTGGTGATTGATCCTGATGAGTGTATTGACTGCACGCTGTGTGAACCGGAGTGCCCAGCGGAAGCGATTTTCGCCGAAGATGATGTGCCGGCCGGAATGGAAAATTTCATTGAACTCAATGCTGAACTCTCACGTGAGTGGCCAATTATCACGGACATGAAACCCGCGCCGGAAGATGCCGAGGAATGGGATGGCGTCAAAGACAAACTGCAGTACCTCGAACGCTAGCCGCTCCAACCCTGCACCACCCCTGAATTAGCGATGTTGTAGATGGCCAGTACAGACTGGCCACTACTTCTCAATTCCTGAATTAAACGGTCTTTGCCGTGAATCTATTGATTAAGATCAACGATCTCCCACCATTAAACAGACAAAATTATTAAAGTATTTATTCAACTATAGTTAGTTGAGTAACTGGTTAGTGAAAGGGGTGACCGTGGGTAATTTCTTTGATTTTGCAGACGAACTTGGACCACTCAAGGTCATTCACGTACATGAACCATCAATTGGACTTCAGGGTGTACTGGTTGTAGACAATGTAGCCAAGGGCCCGTCTATTGGGGGTGTACGCATGGCACCCGATGTCACCACTGAGGAATGTGCCCGCCTTGCGCGTGCCATGACCTTCAAAAATGCAGCAGCGGGTCTGCCACACGGTGGCGGCAAGGCCGTACTGGTTGGCGATCCGAAAATGCCAAAAGAACAAAAGGCCATGCTCATTCGGGGGCTGGCATGTGCGTTACGAGAAGTCGAGCAGTACATTTTTGCACCGGATATGGGAACCGACGAAGAATGCATGGCGTGGGTAAAGGATGAAATTGACCGCGTTGTTGCCCTGCCCCGCGAAGTCGGTGGTATCCCGCTGGATGAAATTGGCGCCACCGGCTTTGGTCTAAGCCATGTAGTCGATGTGGCATTGGATTTTTGTGATTTTGACATCAAGGGTGCGCGTTTTGCGGTTCAGGGATTTGGTGCTGTCGGGAAACACGTTACTAATTTCCTGAGCATGAATGGCGCTATTCCAGTAGCGGTTTGTGATTCAGCTGGCACAATCCATAACCCGGATGGGCTGGATGTTAAGAAACTGCTTGCACTAAAAGATGCAGGTAAAAGCGTTACTGATTACCCGAATGGCAACAAACTCGATACGGATGCCATTATCGATATCGAATGTGATATCTGGATACCTGCGGCACGGCCCGACGTCATTCACGAGGATAACGTCAACCGACTGAATACCAAAATGGTGATCGAAGGTGCAAATATCCCGATTACCCATGGCGCCGAAAAAATACTGCATGAAAAAGGCATTCTATGTGTACCTGACTTTATCGCCAATGCCGGTGGCGTCATTTGTGCTGCGATGGAATACCAGGGTGCCAGCCAATCCGCTGCATTTTCAACTATCGAAGAAAAGTTACGCCGCAATACACGCGAGGTTCTGGAAACAGCAAAGCGTGATCAGATACTGCCACGTGAAGCATCACTGGTACTTGCACGTAAACGCGTGGACAGGGCAATGAGTTTCCGTCGCTGGAATTTATTTTAAAAAGGACACGATTTAAATGTTTCGTATTCGTTTTCATGGTCGAGGTGGTCAAGGTATGAAAACGGCCAGTCGTATCCTGGGAACAGCTTTTTTCATGCAGGGTTACGAAGTGCAGGATGCACCGCGCTATGGTGCAGAACGGCGTGGCGCCCCTATTTTTGCCTATGTTCGTGCGGACAAGTCACCGGTTAATGAACGTGGCATCATCAGCCATCCAGACCTCGTTGTCGTCGCCGATGATACGCTGGTCGGCATGCCAGCGGCCGGTGTTCTACAGGGCATCGATGAGAATACCGTGCTGCTTATTAATAGCCACGAGGATGCAAGCACCTGGCAACAACGTCTTAATACACCGGCAACCGTACTCATATTGCATGCGCGTGAAGACGTCGAGGATCGCGCCGAGTTACCGTATGTTGGGAGTCGTTGCGCAGCTGCGGCGGCGGCATTAACCGGTGTTATTCCTCGCGATACATTTGAACAGGCTCTACGCGAGGAACTCGGACACCTGGGTGAGAAAATTGTTGAAAAAAATCTTACTGTTGCGCTGGCTGCCTATGACGCCATGCAAGAACATGCCGGTAGCGTAACCGAAAGTGCCTTGCTATCTGCCAAAGATTATCTTGCACCTGACTGGATCGATTTCCCGTTTGAAGACGCTACGGTTTCCGCGCCGGCCATTCATGCTGGTGCCACTAGTATTGAGGTACGTACCGGTCTGTGGCGCACCATGCGACCGGTGATCAATTACGAAAAATGCAGTGGTTGCTGGTGGGTATGTAGCACCTATTGCCCTGATGGTGCAATTCGTGTTCGTGACGATGGCAAGCCAGACATCGACTACGATCACTGTAAAGGTTGCCTGGTATGCGTTGCACAATGCCCACCACATGCAATTGAAGCGATCACTGAACATGAAGCACAGAAACAGGAAACAGCCGGAGCCAACACATGACGCGCAAACTACTTACAGGTAATGGTGCTGCCGCATGGGGTGCACGGCTGGCCCGCGCTGACTACATTCCGGCTTTTCCCATTACACCTCAAACCGAGATCATCGAGGCCCTGTCGTTATGGGTTGATAACAATGAAATGGACGCGCGCATGGTGACGCTTGAATCAGAGCATTCCATGATTACCGCGGCAGGCAGTGCCGCCTCGTCCGGGGTACGAGTATTCACAGCAACCTCGAGCCAGGGTTTGTTATACGCAATGGAGATGCTGTATACCGTGGCCGGATGGCGTGTTCCGTTTGTGCTGGTGAATGTTTCTCGTGGTCTGGCTGCGCCTATCACGCTGGAGTCGGATCACAACGATATCATGGCAGCAAGGGACAGTGGCTTTTTACAAATTCATAGTGCGACCTGCCAGGAAGTCTGTGACAGCATCCTGATGGCGTATCGCCTGGCGGAACATCAGCATGTGCGCATGCCAGCAATCGTCAACCTGGATGGCTTTTACCTGTCGTTTACCCGCGAACCGGTAGCCCTGCCAGATCCGGAACAGGCGGCCAAGTTTGTTGGTGAATATGATCCAGAAAATCTGCAGTTTCGTGGCAAAGCACCACTTAGCCAGGCCATGGCTGTGCTCGGTGGTGGGCCCTACTCCTATTTTCGTTATGAGGCGCACCTGGCTGTGCAACAGGCGCTGGAGGTATACGAACAAATCGCGAGTGAATTCAATGAAATCTTTGGCCGACGCTATGACATGATCGACAGTTACCAGATGGAGGATGCTGAGTATGTGATCGTCATGTTTGGTTCCTTTGCTACCAAGGCCAGGGATGCCGTTGACAGCCTGCGTGCCGCCGGCTGGAAAGTGGGTCTTGCACGGATTCGTTTGTTTCGTCCGTTACCCGCCGAGCAAATCCGGGCACTGCTAACGGGACGCCGTGCTGTGGCCGTGATTGATCAAAACATCTCCATGGGTATGGGGGGTGTATTGCATAGCGAAATCACCAGCACCCTGTATGGTGTAAAGAATGCCCCGCCGGTGGTGGCAAGTTATATCGGTGGCCTGGGTGGACGCGACATCAGTCAACAGGAATTCTTCCAGATGATTGAAGAGATTAAAACGGCAAGTGATAAAGGGACAAGCTTGCCAACTCGCTTACTCTACACACAGAACGAGATGACCGAGATGCGCAAATTACAGGCGATTGCGCACGTCGAACACGAAGAGATTAACCAGA
Source organism: Proteobacteria bacterium UBA6492 (assembly GCA_002436485.1). Classification (GTDB taxonomy): domain Bacteria; phylum Pseudomonadota; class Gammaproteobacteria; order UBA6429; family Thiohalophilaceae; genus UBA6492. The sequence goes on along the minus strand of DJMK01000194.1, from coordinate 2,894 downwards.
AATGAGGTTGTTGTCGTGATAAAAGAAACCCCGCTGCACTTTCACCGCATGAAAGACATGCCTTCTACTCATTTACTGGGTACCGGTACGCCCATGTGTGCCGGTTGTGGCGGACTGGAAGCATTGCACAACATGTACGACATCCTCGGCGAAAAAACGGTATTTGTAAACGCGGCGGGTTGTATGACGTTGTTATCTGTTTATCCTTTCACACCATTTCGTGGCGGCTGGTTATATACGGCAATGGGTTCAGCACCGGCCGGTGCACAGGGTGTACGTGACGCCATGGATATTCTTATCAAAAAGAAGAAACTGTCTGAAGACGAAAACATGGAAGTCGTGGTCATTACCGGTGATGGCTCTGCCTATGGCATGGGTATGTCTGCTACATCCGGGGCNNGCCAAAACCTCAACCAGCAAAGGACCGCGCGGCTACCCGGGATTTAAAAAAGACCTGTTTTCTATCTGGGCCGCACATCAACCCACCTATGTTGCTACTATCATCGGTGCAGAAGCACTGGACCTGGCAAAAAAAATCGAAAAATTACAAAGCATGACAGGACCTCGCATGCTGATCTCGCTCGCGCCCTGCCCGACAGGCTGGGACTTTGATCCAAAACTCAGCGTCGAGATTGGCCACCTTGCCGTGCAGACAGGGGTATGGCCACTGAAAGAATTTATCGATGGCAAGGTGGTACATACCAAGATTCCAAAACAGCGCAAACCGGTTGAAGAATATTTGCAATTACAGGGACGCTTTAAACATCTTTTCCATCCAAAACGCGATGAGGCAGCCATCACTGAAATACAGGCACGGGTAGATGCCTACTGGGACAATGTCAGCGAGTAGTAATGACGCATGCAAAGAAAAGTTATTATCATCGCGGCGGGGAAATACCCTTAACCGGGCTCACCATCCCTGAGTCCTTCCAGTCAATTGCAAAGAAATATCCGAAACAACAAGCTGTTGTTTCTCTACCGCAGCAACGCCGTCTTGATTACCAGGCATTTTCAGAAGCCATCGATGAGCTGGCATGTGGTCTGATTGGACTTGGCTTCAAGCGAGGCGATCGCATTGGTATCTGGTCTACCAACAATATTGAATGGTTGCTGGTGCAGATGGCCACGGCACGCATTGGTGCCATCCTGGTCAATATCAACCCGGCTTACCGTCCGAGAGAACTTGCCTATGCACTTGAGCGTTCCGAAGTGCAGGGTTTGTTTGTCATTCCGCGCTTTCGCAGCAGTGATTACTTAAGTATGTTACAAGACCTTATACCGGAGCTGCAGCAAAACGCTACCGAATTGAACTGCAAGGCTTTACCCAGTTTAAAACGTATTGTCGTTTTTGATCCGAACGACGCCATGCAGACAGCAACACCAGCGCCGGGCTTTACCAGTTGGCAGGAAGTCATACATACCGCCGAAACCATCACTGCCGAAGAACTGGAGCAACATACCGCGGTACTGGATCGCGATGATGTCATTAATATCCAGTACACCTCCGGCACCACCGGTTTTCCCAAGGCCGTGATGTTGACGCACCATAATATTTTGAACAATGCCTGGTTCTCTGCGCAGGCCATGCACTTTACTGAACAGGACAGGCTGGTAGTACCGGTACCTTTTTACCATTGTTTTGGGATGGTGCTCGCCAACCTGTTATGTTTTTCCGTTGGCGCCTGCCTGGTGATTGCCTGTGAACACTTTGATGCCGGTAAAGTTTTGCAGGCGATTGAACAGGAACAATGTACCGCCATTCATGGCGTCCCTACCATGTTTATCGCGGAACTGGAACACGAGCAGTTCGCGCAATATAACTTGTCGAGCCTGCGTACCGGTATAATGGCAGGCGCGCCCTGTCCGCCCGAGTTGATGAAACGTGTGATCGATGATATGCACTGTCATGAGATACTGATTGGTTATGGTGAAACCGAAGCGTCACCACTCACACATCTCACGACACGTGACGATAGTTTTGATCGGCGCATCAATACAGTCGGCCATAACCTGCCACACCAGGAAGTTAAAATCGTTGATACCGAAACCGGCGCCACCGTACCACTGGGTGAAGTCGGTGAAATCTGTTTTCGTGGTTATCACATCATGTGCGGTTACTATGGACAGGATGACAAAACGGCCGAAGCCATTAACGAAGCCGGCTGGTTATACTCCGGCGATCTTGGCACCATGGACAATAATGGCTACGTCAGGATTACCGGACGTCGCAAAGAAATGATTATTCGTGGCGGCGAAAACATTTACCCGCGTGAAATCGAGGATTTCATTTTCACCCACCCAAAGGTAGCAGAAGTGGCTGTGTTTGGCGTACCGGATGAATTCTACGGGGAAGAAATAGCCGCCTGGATCCAGTTACATGCCGGTGAACAGGTAAGTGAATCTGAAATCCGCGAGTTTTGCAAAAACAATATCGCACATTTCAAGACTCCAAAATATATTCGTTTCGTGAACGAGTTTCCCATGACAGTGACTGGTAAATTACAAAAATTCAAAATGCGTGAACAGATGCTCGATGAACAGGAAAAGGCCTGAGGCATGGCAATCGCATTAAAAGATATTCAGCAGGCACAAGGAAACATCAAAGGCAGTATCGAGAAAACACCTTGCATCCATTCACGCACATTGTCGCGGCTTAGCGGTGCAGAGGTATATCTTAAGTTTGAAAATCTGCAATTTACCGCGTCCTTCAAAGAACGTGGCGCACTAAATAAGCTGCATTCCCTCACTGACGAACAACGCAAAAAAGGCATCATTGCCATGTCGGCTGGCAACCATGCCCAGGCTGTGTCCTACCATGCACAACAGCTTGGCATACCAGTTGTCATTGTCATGCCCCGTTACACACCCAACATCAAGGTTGAACATACGCGCGC
>DJMK01000103.1 GCA_002436485.1 Proteobacteria bacterium UBA6492 | reverse complement strand
TGGCGACGAACAGACCCAGCCCGACCGCCACGATCAGGTCGACAAATACCGTCAGGGTAATCACGCCATAAGTAATCAGGGCGCCCTTACGCGAGATAAGGTGCACCCGGCGTAAAAAGCTCCAGTCGATAATGTCGACACCCNNACCACGGTACCCATGGTGGCACCGGCACCGGGCAATCCGCCGAACAGGCCTGAAGCCATGTTGCCCAGACCCTGACCAATGAGTTCCTTGTTGGAGCGATGCTGGGTGCGCGTCAGGCTATCGGCAATCACCGAGGTGAGCAAGGCATCGATACACCCCAGCATACCCAGCACCAGGGCATCAATGGTCATGATCATTAATTCAGAACGGCTAAAGGACGGCATTTGCAGTTCCGGCAAGCCCGTTGGGATCTCGCCGATACGGCGAATGCCCGGATCACTCAAAATCAGGATGGAGACCAGCACACCAATGACCAGCGCAATCAATTGTGGCGGGACCAGCTTCTTTAGCTTGCCCGGCATGAAGAAAAGGATAGCCAGGGTGATCAGGCCCAGTATCAGTTCACTTTGATGAATCTCGTTGAAGACCGAGGGCAAGCTCTGCAGTTTATCCAGCATGTCACCACCGGGTGTTGGGTGTCCGACCAGGGGTGCCAGCTGTAAAATTATCAGGATGATCCCGATACCGGACATGAAGCCAGAAACCACCGGGTAAGGCATTAATGTCACATATTTACCCAGTCGCAGGGTACCGAAGATAATCTGGAACAGCCCCGCCATCATGACCACGGTAAACGCCATGGCCATGCCGTTGTCCGGGTTGTCCGCGATGAGTTTCACGATGACCGCGGTAAAGATTACCGTCATTGGGCCAGTCGGCTCGGACATCAGGGTCGGGGTACCCCCAAACAATGCGGCAAACAGGCCCACCAGGATGGCACCATACAAACCGGCTTCGGCTCCGGCACCGGAAGCCACACCAAAGGCCAGGGCCATGGGGAGCGCGATCACCGCCGCCGTGACGCCACCGAAAACATCACCACGCACATTATTGAGATTGATGACGTTAAATATTTGCATAACGGTCAGTAGTACCGGCGCATATGGCGGGTCTTTTCCACCATGCGATACGTGGATCGATTGTTGTTAAATCGGGAAACTGCCATCAGGGGTATCCACAGCACTTCGTGAGACTCGACATTACCTGGCACTGGCAGGGCGTCATCTATCTCTACAAGAAAGCGTAGATCGATATGGCCATGCGCCGGAGCAGCCTCTGTATCCGGAACATCATGCATATCGAGATCAAACAAGTCGTCGCTGACCAGTCGTATTTGTGCTGGATCGATACCGGTTTCTTCAGCTGTCTCTTTCAGCGCCACACGTACTACATCCGAATCACCATCCGCATGGCCTCCCGGTTGAAACCACTGATCGTACTTACGATGATGCATCAACAAGGCATGGGTCCTTGCCGGATTCACTACCCAGGCAGAACCTGTTACATGTATTGGCGAAGCACGGTCAAATACGTCTGGCTCGTTGTTCACGATTCGGGTCGCACGTTGAGCAAACGCTGCTTCCTCGATAAAACGGGGTTGATAATCACGAATCAGCTTTAGCAGTTCCTGACGATGCATGGCTAGGTCCTGGATGGGCTCTCTACAGCTGCAATTGCGGCCGCGGCCGCTTCATCCACATCAGCTTCCCGGCCTGATAAAACCAGGCGGCCAAACGCACCGACCGCACGTACATCAATCAAGGTAATGTTGGCGGCTTTCTCGGCCTGGTTTGCCGCGTACACGATATAGCCGGCAGGATCGGTTTCAAGAATGAACATACTTTGTTCGGGCAGGATCATGGAGCCCATGCGATTTTGTCGGTTGATCAACACGCAGTGATCCGGGGTCATGCCGCGAATGGTCTCAGTCCAGGCTACCTTGCAGGTCTCGCGATCATCGATAGTCGCATTGATGCGGCCCAAAAGGGTATGGCCCGCGGAGATCACGTCGCTCTGGTCACGATGGTGAATTACCATGGATCCGTATTCACGTTCGACGATTTTTTGGGTCAAGTGTACCTGCGTGGCCTTGAGCGCAATGTCGGTAATACGGTGGATCGCCATGCCGGGTGAAACCTCGACCCACAGGCAGGCATCGCCGGGTACCGGCGGGAAACCCTGCGACACGGTAGCCATGTATTCCGCTAATTGCGGTTGCAGGGAATCGATATAGACGTAGGTTCTGAGTTTTATCATGGCCCCATTTCAGTGACAGCTGCACGCGTCCGTGCAGTTGCTGCATAATGTCTGCTTTAGATATCGCGATTCACCTGGCCCGGCTCGCGATAGCCGAACAAAGACAAGGCCCAGGAACATAATCAAGCGACCAGTTCGATTGGTCACCCATCTTGTCAGGATGGAAGCTTAGGAAGTTAAATACTTCTATACAAATAAATAATTAATTACTATTTAATAGATGATTATCTATATGGCAAAAATGCGACAAGCAGAAAGTAAAAAACACTCTGTTTATTAGGAAGTTACGTAATTGAACCCCGAAATGCTCGCTGACACGCGCAAACCAGACTATTTATATAGAATATTATTATGTCAATTCGGCTGATCTGGGACAAATCAACCTGTGCCACCAGGATTGGCAAAATCGCGGTGTATTCCGCACCACCCGAGCACCCACCGTTTCGCTGCGAGGCAGTGGTGGTCGAACAGGATACAAATCTCATCCTGGGCGAACAAACAACACTGGTTGAACCGGATAAACCCGCCTGGTATCTCGCCAACACGCTGGAGCGGGATCAACCCGTTTACAAACTGGGTGATGTCATCATCAAACGTGGCCTACCCATGCAACTCATGGCCATCGTGCACGACATTGAACAACAACCGACCTGTGACAGCGGCATACTCAAACTGGCCTGGCAAAACCTGATGGCGATATCAGCGCAAAACAATGTAAAGACACTCGCCACCCCGGCGCTGGGCAGCGTACATGGAAAGATAGTACTGGAAGACGCGCTACAACTATTTGGCCAGGCCATACACGACCATGCGCCACCCTGCCTGGAAAAGATCTGGTTGGTTCTGCCTGTACACCAACAAGTTGATCTTGTCACAACATTAAGCTGAGGGTTTGCTCAGACAGTCTTCAAGAGAGTACAAACTTATTACGTGGTAGTCAGTAATGCTTCGACCCGGGAAATAGTATCTCCTGTGGCCGGGTATACAGTGAGATGACCAAGCTTGCGCCTGAAGGCCGGTGTCTTGTTGTAATCATGTAGATGTAAGTTTGGAATCGACAACAACGCCGTGCTGTCGGGCATTTTTGTAATCAGATTGTACATATGAAAATCGTGTAACACGGCCGTTTCACCTAGCGGTAAATCCAGTACCGCACGCACGTGGTTTTCGAACTGCGAGGTGCTCGCGCCTTCGATTGACCAGTGGCCGGAGTTATGTACCCGCGGCGCCATTTCGTTGGCCACTAACTTGCCATCGCAATCAAATAACTCGATGGTGAGCACACCGACGTAATCAAACTTTTCCAGTACCCGTTTGGCAAACGATTCAGCCTGTTGTTGCAACGCACTGTCACGACATACCCGGGTATGCGCAAGAATACCGTCCTGGTGACGGTTTTCACACAAAGGATAATAACGAATCTCGCCTTGCGGATTACGTACAGCAATAATCGATAATTCACGTGAGAATGGGACTTTTTCCTCGGCAATTAACGGCACTTCACCCAGGTTGAACCAGATATCGCTAGCCTGTGAAGCATCTGAGAACACGGCCTGGCCCTTGCCGTCATAACCCAGCCGGCGAGTCTTAATGATATACGGTCCATCCTGTTGTGGTGCCAGCGCTTTTAGATCCTGTAAGGAATCAATGACATGATAGGAAGCAACTGGAATGCCCAGTTCATCAAACAGGCGTTTTTCATCCAGGCGATCCTGTGCCGCGGCAACGGCTACCGGGTTGGGATACACCGTGACGTGTTGGGCAAGGTATTCCAGGGTGCTTAGCGGAATGTTTTCAAACTCCAGCGTGACCACGTCTACCCAGCCTGCAAACGCGGCCAGTTTTACCTTGTCATCGAATTCACCATGAACGACCTCGCCAGCAACCGCCGCACAGGAATCCTTGCGATCCGTATAGAAGATAAATTCATGTCCGAGGGGAATGCCTGACAGGGCAAGCATACGACCCAGCTGGCCAGCGCCAAGTACACCAATTTTCATGAAGCGTTGCGCGGGTCCGGGTTGGAAAGCACGCTGTTGGTTTGCTCGG
>DJMK01000195.1 GCA_002436485.1 Proteobacteria bacterium UBA6492 | reverse complement strand
CTGGCCGAGTTTGCCACACGCATACCACCCGGCATGCGTATCAAGGGACGCACTGAAAAATACGTATTACGCGAAGCAATGAAAGGCGTCTTACCCAAGGTACTCTACGAACGTGAAAAGTTTGCCTTCATGGCACCACCAGCACATACCGATCCCAAGAAATGGCAGGCGATGAAGGCATTGTCTGATAAATACCTGGGTGACGAAGCGATAGAAAAGGCAGGCTTGCTGGATAAAGAAGGCGTACGCAAGCTGTTTGAAATACACGAAAATGAAAAGACACCTGTTGCGACCCAGGTCAAGCTGGATGCCGTTATTAATCATTTGCTTGGCGTGCAGATTCTGCACCAGCATTTCGTACAGACGGATGTCCCGGCAAAAGCCGCACAACGTGCCACGGAACTGGGTTGGCATGCTTAAACGCATGCTCCCAAAATGCCTGTTTTGGAATGTGACGAATTGTTAAATCTTGCAAGAACCCCTGTTGAATCAAAACAAACCCCTGATCTTGATCACACTTTTGATCTAGAATGAAGTTCCACGGAAGAAATCCATAAGAATAAAATCAATTACTAATATTATTAAACCCGCACGGATAGCAATATCGCGGATGGTCGTTGGGGGTGGGCGATTGTCTGTAACTTAAAGCTGTTGCAATAAAGGGGTGTACGCTCATGTTACGTGTATTTTCGATTTTCGTTTTAACGATTCCTTTTCTAGTTGTTTCTACCAGCCATGCGGCAACCAGTGAAGAGTCACTGCTGTGGGGTGGCTGTGGTATTACCAAGAAAGCCTTCATGGCAGAGCTTGCCAAGGCTTATACAAAGAAGACCGGTATCCAGGTCAACCTGCAGGGTGGAGGTGCAACCAAGGGTATTCGCGATGCCACCAAGGGTAGTATCGATATTGGCGGTGCCTGCCGCCCCATCATTGATGGGCATCCTGAAGAGCGCAATGCCTACCAGGTACCCGTGGCGTGGGATGCATTGGCAGTAATCGTGCATCCGAAAAACCCGGTTGATTCCATTTCTTTACAGCAGTTGCAGGGTATCTATACAGGCAAAATTCGTAACTGGAAGGAGCTGGGTGGCTGGAACAAACGGATCGAGCTCTACGTGCGCCGCGGCAAATACTCTGGTGTTGGTCGCACCCTGCGTGAGCTGGTGTTTGCCAATTACGATCAGAACTTCCCCGGTGCCAGGCACGTGGTGAAGTCATCGGGCCCACTGGAAAAAGGTATTCAGAAAAACGTCTTGGGTATTGGTACCACTGGTATCAGTTCGGCCAAGCGGCGCAAGGTCAAGCTGTTGAAACTGAATGGTCATGAACCCAGCTATGACAACATCAAGAACGGTTCCTATGTGCTGTATCGTCCGCTTTACCTTGTAACGCGTGGCAAGGCCAGCTCGGACAAGAAGGTCAAGGATTTCATTTCTTTTGCGCTGAGCCGCGAAGGGCGTGAGATTATTCGCAGTGCCGGCACCGTGCCGTATTCCGATGCCATGGGCCTGGTAATGAAGCAGATCGAGCAGTATGACGATGCAACAGAAAAACGTCTTTCTTCCAGGTAAACAATTCCTTTATTTTTCAAATAGTTAAGGGGCGGCAACGCCCCTTTTTTTTATTAGCGAACTCTAATTTTGCGACCAAAATCACAAAACTGGTCAACAAACTCCTGCGCAAGCCGATAAGCAAATTGACCGGAATTATGATTCTGGAATGGTTCATAACGGCGAAAAATGCCAAACAGGACAGTGAGTATGAACCATTATGTGAATGCTTGTGGCGGTACTGGTTTGCACAATATAACCAGCTCACATGCGGGGAATGAAAAGATTTTACTATTTGAGTAAGAGGTTAAAAAATGAAAGCATTAATCAAACTGTTGACATCCATGCTGATGTTCTCCGTGATTGTGACTGCACAGGTGCAGGCAAAACCCAANNCCGAACAAGGAAATCGTGGTTTATTGTAACGGCAAGACCTGCAAGAAATCCTACAAGGCGACGCAAAAATGCCGTGACCACAGCATTCCAAACGTGACCGCATATGATGCCGGTATCTTTGACTGGGCGAGAGCCTATCCGCAGGAAGCCATTCTGCTGGGTGAGACACCGGTTGATCCCGGCAAATTGATCGCCAAGAGCGATTTCAAGAAGAAGTTAATGGATCCTGCCAAGTTCGAGGCACTGATGGCACGCAACGATATCATCGTGCTGGACATTCGTGACCGTTTTCAGCGTGAAGCCCTGTCTCTGTTCCCGGGCATCGAAAAGCGTGTTTACCTGGACGACAATGCCAAGCTGGACAAGTATCTTGAACAGGCGGCACGCGAAAACAAGACACTGCTGGTGTATGACGCGGCTGGTAAGCAGGTTCGTTGGTTGATGTATCGCATCGAGAAAAAAGGGGTCAAGAGCTATGCGTTCATGAAAGGTGGTGCGCACGCCTACTTTGCATCCTTGCGCAACCAGTTTAACAACTAGGTTTCGGTAACAATACTAAAAAAGGGGCCTTATGGCCCCTTTTTTATGTCATAAAAACAATTACTTAAAACAAACCAGTAGCGGAGCTGGCCATTCTTAAAGCAATCATAAAACAGACCGATAAAGTTAATGGAATACACACACGATGTATAAGTATTTACTGATGGAGGCTGTTAATGATTCGAATTTTCACTTTATTTACCGCGATGTTTATCGCAACTGGTGCAGCTCAACTGCATGCCAAAACGGATGATTCGATACTGTGGGGTGGCTGCGGTATTACCAAGAAGGCCTTCATGGCCGAATTGGCCAAGGCCTACACTAAAAAGACCGGTATCAAGGTCAATCTGCAAGGTGGTGGTGCAACCAAGGGCATTCGAAATGCCATGAAGGGTAGTATCGATATCGGTGGCGCCTGCCGTCCGATTATGCCTGGCCATGCCGAAGAGCGTGGTGCCTACCAGGTACCGGTCGCCTGGGATGCACTGGCCGTGATTATCCACAAGTCCAACCCGGTAAACACCATCTCGACGCAACAGTTGCGGGATATCTACCTGGGTAAAATCACCAACTGGAACCAGCTTGGTGGCTGGGATGCACCGATTGAACTCTATGTGCGTCGCGGCAAGTTTTCCGGCGTAGGTCGTACACTGCGCGAACTGGTGTTTGCCAACTATGACCAGGAATTTCCCGCGGCCACTCACGTAGTTAAGTCATCGGGCCCGTTGGAAAAAGGTATCGTCAAAAACAGGCTGGGTTTTGGCACTACCGGGATTAGTTCTGCCAAGCGCCGTGACGTTAAATTGATGCAGTTAAATGGCAAGGACCCCAGCTATGAGCACATCAAGAGTGGAGAATATGTGCTGTACCGACCACTGTACCTGGTGACACGCGGCAAGGCGACCTCGGATCAGAAGGTCAAGGACTTCATTACTTTTGCCCTGAGTCGTGAAGGTCGTGAAATTATTCGCAAGGCGGGAACCGTGCCGTATTCAGATGCCATTGGCCTGGTAATGAAACAAATCGAACAGGCTGACACGGTCACCGAGCGTGTGCTGGATAAACAAAAATAATAGTCGTGTCAGTAAACAAATAAAAAAGGGGCCATCAGGCCCCTTTTTTTATAGGCAGGTTATTCACCTATTTGTTGAGACTCTGATAGTAGTTAATCAGAATCTGGGCTACCTCTGGACGCGAAAATTCCTTGGGTGGCGCAATGCCGTTACCCAGCATTTCACGAACCTTGGTGCCGGACAGTAACACGAAGTCATCTTTTTCATGATCCGGCGCTTCGCGCATCATGACGACCTTGTTCAGCTTCTTGGACCAGGCAGTGTGGTCAGCCTTGAAGATCTCGATGTCCAGCGCACCGGCAGGTACTTCGTCATCAAAGATAGTCTGCGCATCAAAGGCGCCATAATAGTCACCTACACCGGCGTGGTCTCGACCGATGATGAAGTGGGTCGCGCCCATATTCTGGCGGAAATAGGCATGCAAAACTGCCTCGCGTGGGCCAGCATATAACATGTCAAAGCCATAACCGGTCACCATCGCACTGTTCGGTGGGAAATACAGCTCGACCATCTTGCGAATAGCGGCGTCACGTACTGGTGCAGGAATATCGCCCGGCTTCAGTTTGCCCAACAACATGTGAATGACCAGGCCGTCACAGCCGAGGCGATCCATGGCCATGTGGCACAGCTCTTCGTGCGCCAGGTGCATCGGGTTACGGGTCTGGAAAGCCACGATTTTCTTCCAACCACGCTCTGCAATCTCGTTACGAATCTCGACTGCGGTACGGAAGGTATCCGGGAAATCAGTAATGAAGTAGCTGAAATTCAGCACCTTGATCGAACCGGATACGGCCATGCGGCCCTGGCTGTTGAAAGCAGCCACACCAGGGTGTTCCGAGTCATCGGTACGGTAGACCTTGTCGGTCATGATTTTCATTTGCTCATCGGAAACTTCCTCGATGTTCTCTACGTCCATCACGGCCAGTACCGGGTTGCCATCGACGTTCGGGTCGCGCAGCGCGATACGCTTGGCGTCCTGGATAGCGCTGACATCATCCAGCAGACACAGCACCGGTACCGGAAAGAAAGAACCATCAGTGAGGGTCATTTTTTCTGCGGCGCCCATGGCATCAGCCACACTCATGAAACCCTTGAGCGGATTGAAATAACCGCCACCCATCATGACAGCATTACCGGCCGCCTGTGAGCTGATGACCACGGAAGGCAATGACTCGGCTTCTTTACTCAGCTGCTCATGTTCGGCGTCGTCATAGACGAACAGGGGATTTAGCTCATCTGAGCCTACTGGTTTAATCATTCTATTGTCCTCATTGTTTTAGGCACGTCTTGCAACGCACTGAAATCCCAGAAAAACTGAAACTCGAAAATCTGTCTGCCTGCCTGGCAGGCCGGGGTAGGTGTTACGATTAGCCCCCTAAAAGGGCGACAACTATACAACACTCTCTGGTGGCTGAATAATAGGGAAATTTATGAGGGTATAATAAAAAAGGCGCATCACGAAGGTGATGCGCCCTGTTTTTATAACGCCGAGGCTTATTAAGCAGCGAGTTCCTTGGCCTTGCGAGCCGCCTTGGCTTCTTCCGATGAGTATGCGGCGCCTTGCCAGAGCATCTCGTAGGCGATTTCCTCATTACCGTTTTCACACAATTCCAGTACCTGCTTGAACAGCGGCTGGAATGTCTCGGACTTGTGTGAATCCTCGTGGTCCTCAAAGGACTTCCAGAAGGTGATGATCAGGGCTTCCTTACCTTTCAGATCACTTTCAACCGCCTGGCCAATGGTAGAACCTTCATTGGAAACTTCACCACTGTTCAGGGCTACGAAACCACCGATGAAACCGGTATCCGAGTGATAGGTTTTTACGTTCTCACACAGGAACGCTACGCGCTCTTGCAGATCGTCAATGGTGTATTCCGGTTTCAGGATTACACGGTTAATTGTGACGACACCGTCGTACGGGAAATTTGTGATGAGACCGTTTGCCATAACACACCTCCATAAAATATTAGTAGTTAATCATTAGCTAATATACTAGCGACCCATAAGTAAAAATCAAGTAATTTAAAATAAAATTAATAACCCTAGTGTTTTGGTAGGAATTATAAGTGGCTGATATTTATGTAAAAATAAATGAGGTGATTTATTCGATTAATAAATCATCAGAATATATCTGTATTCAGGTATCTAGCTGGTGTGCTTGGTCCACAGACTTTTGATGTTTTCCGACAGGGTCATGGGATCAAACGGCTTGGGAATCACATCAATGGCTCCCTCACGCAACAGTTGTTCAATCTCCTGTGGTTGTACTTTGGCAGTCATAAACATGGCCGGTGTCTGCTCCAGCCCTGTTAGCTTGCGCAGTTCATTCAGAGTGCTGACCCCGTCCATGCCGGGCATCATGACGTCGAGCAACAGCAGGTCTGGTTTGAAACCGGGCGCCTGTTCGATGGCTTCGGGACCGGAAGCACACATATGCAGCGTAAAGCCACCTAGGTTTTCCAGTGCGATTTGTGCAACTGCACGAATATCCGGTTCGTCCTCGACATAGAGAATGCGTGTTAACGCCTTAGCCATTATTGCCTCGTTACCTGCTGCTGTGTTGCATCATCGTTCTCGCGTTTGTCGATCAATGACATGATTACGTTGACCAGCTCGGTACGACTATCCTTGGATTTGACCAGTGCCGCCTTGACCTTTTGTGCCACATCATTACCAACCTCGTTGGCAGAGAAAATTACCACTTGCGGCATGTACTCCACTTCGTCGAGGTCACGTATCAGGTCCAGGCCGGAACCATCGGTGAGCTCCACGTCAAGCAGAATAAGGTCAAATACGTCTTCGTTAAGTTTTTTATGTGCTTCGGCAATGTTGGGCGCCAGCACCAGTTCAACTCGTCCTCGCAAAAGTACGCGTACCATTTCATAAATGATTGGATCATCCTCGACATGCAGAATGCGTGGCAGGCCCTGTTTGTGACTGGCAATAGTACGTACTGCGGACAACAGTCGGTTTTCATCCAGTGGTTTTTCCAGCCAGTCGATGATGCCGAAGGCGCTGCCATTAAGGCGGCGCTGTGCCTGGTCCGCGATAGCTGAAACTACGATGACCGGTAGTTCACGCGTGCGATCCTGTTTGCGTAATTCGCGAATCAACTTGATGCCTTCCGGATCAAACGGTTTGCCCTGTTCATCTGGTAATGCCAGGTCCAGTGTAACTGCAAGGTAATGGTTATCCTTGATTTGTTGCTTGGCCTGTTCAACCGTTCGCGCGATATCTGTATCGAAACCAGCTTGCGCCAGGATCATTCTTAACATGTAAGCAATGTCTGCATCATCTTCACAGATCAAAACTCGATACTTGGTCGGGTTAACCAGTCGGGGTGCCTCATTGGTTTTGCTCTGTGTCCATACCGGCAGGTCAAAGAAGAAAGTAGTACCTATGTTAACGCGTGAAACAAAGTCGATTCGACCGCCATGCTGCTCGACAATAGCGCGGCTGATACTGAGCCCAAGTCCGGTACCGCTTTTGGCGCGCGTATCAGATGCGTCGGCCTGAGCAAATTTCTCGAATACTTTCTTCTGGAAGTTTTGCGGAATACCCTGTCCATTATCAGTGACTGAAATACGGATCTTGTGGCCGCGACGCACGGCAGAAAGTTCCACTTGCGCACCACGATTGGAAAACTTGGCAGCATTAGAGAGCAGGTTATTCATGACCTGCATCAACCTGTCCTCATCAGCATAAATAGAAATATCTTTCGGACATTGTGCCAGTATGAATTGAATCTCGAATTGTTCGCCGTATGCATAGTTTGCCTGGATAGCCGTTTCCAGGAACTCATGCAACTTTAGAATTTTATAGTTATAAACCATCTTGCCGGACTCGATTTTTTCGATGTCCAGAATGTCATTGATTAACAATAACAGGCGCTCGGTATTTTTGTTGGCGATTTCTACCAGTGTTTTGGCCTGCACAGGTAAACTGCCACCCGCACCACCGACCAGCAGGCCAAGCGAACCACGCACGGATGTAAGCGGTGTGCGCAGTTCATGCGATACCGTAGAGATAAATTCGTTTTTGATCTGCTCAACTTTCTTGCGCTCGGTAATATCGTTGAAGATGACAACCGCACCGGTGATTTCGTTGTTTTTGCGTAGCGGTGTAACAGTGTATTCGACCGGGAAACAGGAACCGTCCTTGCGCCACATCACCTCGTTGGAGACGCGTTGTATATCACCTTCGCTAATCGCCTTGAAGGTAGGACTAAATTCATACGGGTAGTATTGCTTGTCGGTATAACTATGCAGAATGATCTCATGCATGTACTGGCTGATAAGATCCAGCTGTTCGTAACCCAGCATGCGAGCCGTCGCCGGGTTAACAAAGGTTGTGCGACCATCAAGATCCAGCCCGTAGATACCCTCACCGGCAGATTCAAGTAGCAAGCGGGAACGTTCTTCCGCAGTAGCCAGTGACTCCGCAGCTCGGCGGCGCTCGGTGATATCACGTACGATGGTCACGAAACGTGGCTCCTGATCGACCGGATAAATGTATTGCAGAAAGACTTCGACCGGAATCAGCGTGCCATTACGGTGGCGATGCCATGACTCAAAGGTAATGGTGTTACGATGTCCTTGAATCATGGGTTCCAGGATAGCGCGGAAGCTATCTTCATCATACTCGGTTAACAGGTCGACCGGGCGCATGCGTAGCATCTCGCTGTAGTTGTAGCCTACCTGTTCGGTCGCACCCTGGTTGACATAAAAGAAGCGTAGTGATTCAGGTGAAAACATGAATACACAGTCGAGTGTCATATCCAGCGTGGTTTTGAAACGACTGATTTCTTCTTCTGCCTGTTTTTGTCGGCTAATGTCTCGTGCAATCGCTACGAAACCGAGAATATTATCGTTGTTATCATGCAGCGCTGTCATGGTAAGTAACACCGGGAAGCGCCGCCCATCTTTCGCAACATAGGTCCAGGTTTGTTCGTCAGCGATACCAATACGTGCCTTGGCAACGAAAACTTCAAAGCCGGGACGAATATGCTGTCCCAGCTCATCACTTAGTTGAATGGCGCGCTGGGTGATTTCAGCGCGATCATGAAATAGCTCGGGCGTGCAACGTCCAATGATTTCCCGGTCACTATATCCCAGCATTTGTTGCGCGGAGGCGTTGAATGTCTGGATAACACCATTGGCATCCGTTGAAATAATACTGAGCTTGGCACTGTCCAGAATACCCTGTTTAAACGCCATGGTGTCCTGTAACAGTCGCTCAGCTTCGCGGGTCTGGGTTATGTCACGAATAATTCCGGTAAAATGCAGGCCATCACTTAGCACCATCTCGCTGACAGCAAGCTGCATGGGGAACTCGGTACCGTCTGCGCGTAACCCGGTTACTTCACGGCGCTTACCGAGGATCCTTGCCTTGTGTGTAGTCAGGTAGCGTTTCATGTAAGTATCATGCAATTCGCGATCTTCACCTGTCATCAGCATATTGACGTTGCGTCCCATTACATCTTCTGCACGATAACCAAAGATTTTTTCCGCCGCCGGGTTGAATGATTCAATCAATCCGCGATTACTGATAGTAATGATACCGTCCACCGCGGTATCGAGAATGGCAGCGATACGCGTCTCGCGCTCACGAACTGCTTCTTCAGCTTGTTTACGTTCCGTGATATCGGTATGTGTACCAACCGCACGCAGTGGTTTGTTTTTCTCATCGCGCTCAACTACCTTGGCACGATCCAGGATCCATACCCATTCCCCGTTGCGTGTTTTAACACGGTGCTCACTCTGGTAGATGGGTGTTTTGCCGTCCAGGTGTTCCTGCAGCTTTTCTTTCACCATGTTCACATCGTCAGGGTGAATGATTTGTTCTTTCGAACTAAACTTTGGCTTTACTTCACCGGGTTCGTATCCAAGCATGGTTTGCCAACGCGGGCTGTAGTAGGTGGTGTTATTCTCGATATTCCAGTCCCATACACCGTCGTTGGCTCCTTCCAATGCCAGGGTTAACTGTTCCTCCGATTCACGTAGTGCACGTTCGGTATGTATGCGTTGCTTCTCATTGCGTAGTGCCCAGATCAGGTTGGCGGATGTGGTAGCGAGCGGCGCAAGTGTAAACAGGAACGATTCCTGGTAATCATCCGGGCTGTTTGCCAGTCCAATCATGCCAACCAGTTGCGTGCCATGGTAAAGCGGTACGCCAAGGAAATTGCTGATCGGCGACGGGTGTTCATTCTCAGGGCCTTTTTTATTTTCAAACTGGTTAGCAATGTAGGGAGCACCGCTGCGTATAACCTCAACCAGTGGATTCTCACGTTTACCCGATTGCACGGTTTTGATCAGCTCTTCGATGTAATCAAGCAGGTCACCACCACTGTCATAACGCTGACCAATTGCACAGCTACGCAGGAACAGCCGGTTCTTGTCGTCATACAGTACCTCGGCGATAAAGCCCACGTTACTGTAGGAAAGTGACAACAGGTCAGACATGATTTGATCAAACATGGCCATCGACTGGGTTTGATCACTGATAAAATAGGATTGTGCGCGACTGATGGATTCAAGTAACTGGTTTTGCGTTTGCAACTGCTGTTCTGACTCGCGGCGTTCCAGTTCAAGGCCAATCCACTGCGACATAAGTTGTAAAAAGCGAAGATCTTCCTGGGTAAACTTGCCCGCATAGGGTTTATGGCTGGAAAAATTCAATGTTCCATAAACCTTGCCGCGGACATAAACCGGTGTACCTATGTACGAGGCCAGCGCATGCTTGGTGTAGGCGGGATGATCCTTGCCCATTAACGGAGTGGCTTGCTCAATGGAAGTTGGTTTTCTCGACTTGAGTGTGTGACGGCAATAAGTGTTGTTCAGGGCAAAACTCATACCAGGCTGCAGGCTGTTGTCGGGACTGACCGCGGTAATAATGTGGTACGTATTGTTTTCTACTCGCGACAGGATGGCCACTTCCATAGCAAACTCATCCAACCCCATAACCAGCAAGGCACGAATTTTTTCATGGAAGCTGAGTTCGGATGAAATGGTGGTTTGTTGCAGGTTGTTCAGGCGGCGTTGCTGGCGTGACAGGCTTTCTTTTTGATTAAGCATTTGCAGGTCTGAACGGCGTAAAAACAACAGCGCCGCACTTCCTAACAGGAATAACAGGCTAAAGGTCCACAACGCGGTAACCCAGCTTGGCGCCAACAGGCTCATATTGTGCGGAATCGTGGCGAGTTCCCATCGTGTGCCAGGAATGCTTGTTCGGTAGATTGCATACTCGATGTCAGCATTGCCTATGACCCTGTCATCTTCCGTGTGGGCAACCGCAACAAGTTTACCGCTTTGTTTATCCAGCATGACCAGGTCAAAATCGCCGGGGCGATTATTATTCAATGCCTGTTGAATCGCATCAGTTTGCATCTGGGCGAGCAAAACAAATTTGCCAGCGCGCTTGGTGTGCAGATGAGTGAGCAGGCTGTAGTGTTCACCCTGCTTGTTACTGTGTATATGCAAAGGCAGGATTTCGTTACGCCTGGTATAGCTCTGGAGGGCTTGCTTGCACTGCTTGTCGATAGCTCCCTGGTAATCTTCCAGCAACAGGGCGCCACGTTGCCCGGCTAGCATGATGGCCTGCAGGCCGGGATAGATTGCGCTTAATTCAGCAGTAAACTCTTCTCGTTCGATTTGATCCAGCGGGTTATCCAACAGGCGCTGCAATTTGTCCGCCTGTCCTTGCGCCAGCAGTTTCAGGTTTCGGGTCTGGTTGTCCAGCAACTGGCGAATTTCAGTTGCGGTACTATCGACGCTGGATTTGAGCAAGCCGAGTTTTTGATTTTCGGTGGTGCGGTGCTGGTTGGTGGATTGCCACAGGATAAGGCCACAGGCGAGCAACAATAGCCCAAGTAGCGCCAGCAGGCGCAGGCGACTGGCCTGGTGACTGATTCTAAAATCCTGGATCGTTTTCATTGTTCTACGATATCAATCTGACAGGTGCCTGCCCCCATTTGCCAGGCACATCCCATATCGTAGCTATATATAAAAGAATAGAACAGCCAAAAACTGTGCTGTTGCGTAAAACAGCACAGTTTTAGCGGGTTTTATGACAAAAATTTACGTTTACTGCAGAAACAGGAAGAGGGCGCCGCGTCCACGCTGTATGTTGAGCAGTAATGACTTGGAGCCTTTAAGCGCCTGGGTAAACTCAGCCATGTTGCTGATTTTCTTGCGATTGGCCGAGGTTATGATGTCACCCTTGCGAAGCCCCGATGCCCATGCCGGGCTGCCCTGTTCAACATCGACCACCACGACACCCTCGATACGTCCATAGAGTGGTGAGTCCTCCGCAATGTCAGCAAAACTGGCGCCAGCCAGCTTGGCATGCATATTTTTACCCACCGACTGACTAGTTTCAGGTTCTTCGACCACGGCCGTGATTTGCTTGTGCTTGTTTTCACGTAGTACCAGCATGTCGACCTTCTGTCCCACGCGTAACAGGCCAATGATGTTACGCAGATCAAACACATCACGTACTGGTTTGCCATTGAGTTCAATGACAATATCACCGGCTTTAAGGCCTGCCTTATCGGCGGCTGATTTGGGTTGCACCTGGGTAATCACTGCACCGCCATGCCCATTTTCGAGATTGAAAGCCTTTGCCAGGTCTGGCGTGATTTCCTGGGCCTGGGCGCCCAGACGACCACGACTGACTTCGCCATGTTGGACCAGTTGCGTCATGACCTCACGCGCCATGTTAATGGGAATGGCAAAACCAATACCTATATTGCCACCGCTGCGTGAAAAGATAGCGGTGTTAATGCCAATCAATTCACCATTAAGATTGACCAGTGCACCGCCGGAGTTGCCCGGGTTAATGGATGCATCGGTCTGAATAAAATCTTCGTAACCTTCAATACCCAGACCACTGCGACCAAGCGCACTGATGATACCCGAGGTGACTGTCTGGCCAAGACCAAATGGGTTACCAATCGCAATGGCAAAATCACCTACATTCAGTGCATCGGAATTAGCAAACGGCAATGCGGTTAAATTTTTTGCTTCGATCTGAATCACGGCTACATCGGTTTCCGGGTCAGTACCAATTAACTTTGCTTTGAAAGCGCGCCCATCATTGAGTGTGACATTAATTTCATCCGCCTTGTCGATCACATGATTGTTGGTAATGATCAGGCCCTTGTTGGCATCAACAATGACGCCGGAACCTAGACTTGATGTTTTGCGTTCGCGAGGTTGATTCGGCACGTCAAAAAAATGTCGAAAGAATGGATCATTAAATAGAGGACTTTGTTGTACCTTGACCCGACCACTGGTAGCAATGTTAACAACCGCCGGTGTCGCACGTTTTAGCATGGGTGCCAGGGTAGGTAGCTTGTTGCCCTGGCTATCAACGCCGGGCAGACCGGCGTGACCGTAAGTAATTAAAGTGAAAAGGAGTAAAAAACTGACTGATATAGTTTTGATTATATTGGTTTGCATTAACTTTTAACCTCGATGCGCCTTCGTTGATGTGTTTCAATTTTGGGTAACGTAACGGTCAATACGCCACGTTTGTATTTTGCCTTTGCCTTTTCTTCATCAACCTGTACAGGTAGTGGAACGGCACGAGAAAAAGCNNTGTTGCACGGCAATATCAAAATCACCGGCTTCCATACCGGGTGCTTCAAGTCGCACCGTGACTGTGTTGTCATCTTCTTCTACGTCTGCTGCTAACAGACCCCAGCGCGAACCACGGATCATTGCGATGTCACCGGGTGTTTGCACGTTGTCTTTTTGCGTGATTGGATTAAATCGCGTCAGTGCATTACGCGCGGTATCACTGAGCTGGTGCCAGCCTTCTGTGACTGTGTCCCAGGCGCGTGTCAGGTTGTTTCGAATCTGGTCAAGTGTATTCATTGTGTTACCTCCGCATCAGTTCCATTTAACAGAAGTTTTTTTATCGTGATGGAGTAATGCAGTTTGTTGTGTACGGAAAAGACCCGCAAACAGTAGTGAAGTTCAAAACAAAACTGCAAAAACATGACGCCATCCACAAGTCAGAAACCTGTGAATGGCGCTGTTTGTTTACCGAACTATATCCTAGTGATCTACTGAGATTTTACGTGGCTGTACTTTTTCCTGTTTCGGAATCGTAATTTGCAGCACACCGTTTTTGCTTTCGGCCTTGATCTTGTCGGCATCAGCAGAATCCGGCATTGAGAAGCGGCGATAAAAAGAACCGTACGAGCGCTCGATACGCTTGTAACCTTCCTTCTCTTCCTTCTTCTCGGATTCACGCTCACCCTTGATGGTCAGCATGCCGTTTTCCATGTGGACATCGATGTCCTTGGGATCGACGCCAGGGATATCGGCAACGATGGTAAAACCATTTTCGTCTTCCTTGATGTCGACAGCAGGGCTCCAGTCACTGGTGACCACGCTGCCACTTTCGTCACCCTCGCGCGTCACTGCACGGTCCATTTCCTTGCGTAGCTGATCAAAGATGTTCCATGGGTCATAACGTACCAGTGTCATGTGTGTTTCTCCTTTCTCAAAAGATTGACTCTTTCACCTGTTGAGTCTGATTTATGTCTGTTTCCAGATATAGGAATTGGGCAAACAATGATCAAGGACTTGAAAAAGACGGGTTAGTCCTTATTGCGATTGGCTTGATCTTGATCAAGCAGTGAGTGGTGACTAACCCGAGAAGGCGCGGCTTTTCTGCTTTATTAGAAACACAAGATATAGTGGTTGGGGTTTTGAACAGGCTATCCACAGGAGATTGCCAGCTTATGCACAGGAAGTTATAACTTATTGTTTTATAAGGGGTAAAAAAGTTTACAATTTTACTACATTGAGTGTTGACAGATCCGGGTGTTTGCCCTAATTTTCATATCATCCACTATATCTTGTGTTTTGTGAAGCCTGATGGTTTTCTCGCTTTTTAGTGCCTACACTTTGAGCAGCAACCCGGCAAAATCAGACACTTAGAGGCTATGGTTGCTCCGTCCCCCGGCTGCAACCGGCAATAAAAATATAAAAGTACAGCGCAGACGGACACGGAGGACGCGATCTTAATGAAACGTGCACACTTGAAAGAAGTGAAAAATCAAAACGCAGCAGATATTCCCTTCCAGGATGCCTCACTCGACATCTGGGACAAGAAATACCGACTCAAGGCCAAAGACGGTACCATCATCGACCAGGACATCGATACTACCTATCAACGGGTGGCGCGTGCACTGGCGGAAGTAGAACCCGCCGAATCACGCCAGCACTGGTATGAAGAATTTTTGTGGGCACTGCGCCACGGTGCCATTCCGGCAGGGCGTATTACCTCGAATGCCGGTGCACAGGAACACAAGCCTGCCACTTCCACCATCAACTGTACCGTGTCTGGCACCATCCAGGATTCCATGAACGACATTCTCAACAAGGTGCACGAAGCCGGCCTGACACTAAAAGCCGGTTGCGGTATCGGGTACGAATTCTCCACGCTCAGGCCCAAAGGGGCCTACGTTTCAGGGGCCGGCGCTTACACTTCCGGCCCCCTTTCTTTCATGGATATCTATGACAAGATGTGTTTCACCGTCTCCTCCGCTGGCGGTCGCCGCGGTGCGCAGATGGCCACCTTCGATGTGGGGCATCCGGATGTGAAAGACTTCATTCGTGCCAAGCGCGAAGATGGGCGCCTGCGGCAATTTAATCTCTCGCTGTTAGTCACCGAGGATTTCATGCGTGCCGTGGAGGAGAATGCGGACTGGCCACTGTCTTTCCCGATCGATGCCAAAGAGGCCGAGGAAGGCAAGCTGGATCTGAACGATCCCAGCCAGGTGATCTGGCGTGACTGGCCGGTCAAGAAAGGCTACGTGGCCAATGACGACGGACTGGTGGCGTGCAAGGTCTACCAGGTCATCAAGGCACAACGCCTGTGGGACATGATCATGACCTCGACCTATGATTTTGCCGAGCCGGGTTTCATCCTGATCGACAAGGTCAACGAGATG
>DJMK01000046.1 GCA_002436485.1 Proteobacteria bacterium UBA6492 | reverse complement strand
AATAGCCGGGAATACACCACCTTCGGTGTTGGCGTCACGCGGATCGTCACTGACGAACTCCCAAATATTGCCAAAATACATTCCCAGCTTGGAAAACCAGTTCATCGCATTGGGCTTGTAGGCCTTGACGACTTTTTCAAACGGAATTTCAATTACCTTGCCGGTCTGAATTTCAGCGGTAAAACTGTCCCTTGCAATTTCACGGTAAAGTTCATCAAGCTTTTTCTGCAGTACTGCATAACGTTTGTCGTATTCCGCTTTTTCATCTTGAATTGCTGCCAGGTTATCTTCTGTCAGGTTATTGTCCAGTTCAAAACGGCGCTTTTTCAGGCGCAGTTGTTCTAACCCATAATTAATTTCACCGATGTCGCCTTTTTCGATTTCCTTTATCTGTGCATGTAGCTCGTTTGATCGCGCCATGCGTTCCTCGAAAATGGTCCAGATTTCTCTTCCCTGTAATGCAACACTGTTACCGTTTTCCTTAACCTCCTTTAGAAATCCATAAAAGTTTCCCCACTCATGCCGCACCACCACAACAAGGTCTTGTGGCATGTTTGATTTTTTGATGTTTGGCGCAATGATTGACTTGAAATCGACGCCATAAACATCACGGTTACCAACTTTTAACAAGTAACGTTCCACCTCGGTCACATCCTTGTCAATATCAAAACCGGCATCACGCAAAGTCTGCGCATTTACAATTTCATCATCCCAAATTTCCCCTATCAACTTCTCCTGCTGCCCTGCCTTATTGCTATATGTAAGTTCCATGACATTGGATGGCCAGAAAAAGCCCATACCGCGCACCATGATGAGCAAGAGCAGTCCAAAAACCATGATCAGACTCACACTGACCGCTGCTGCATTCAGCCAGATCCAGGGAGAACCACTTTTATACCAATCACGTAGTTTCATGCTTTACGCCATTCATTATCAGAGCGAACTGTATTTTTTTCTCAATCGTTGCCGGACCACTTCTGCAGCGGTGTTAAAAATGAAGGTAAACGCGAATAAAACAAGAGCTGCCAGGAACAACACGCGGTAGTGCGTACTGTCCACTTCAGACTCAGGCATCTCGACCGCAATATTTGCAGACAACGTGCGCATACCCTGAAAAATACTGAAGTCCATCACAGGTGTATTACCTGTGGCCATTAGAACAATCATGGTTTCACCAACAGCGCGTCCCAGGCCTATCATCACTGCTGAGAAAATACCCGGGCTGGCTGTTAGAATCACGACGCGTGATAAGGTCTGCCAGGGGGTAGCGCCCAGTGCCAGCGAACCATGGATTAGATGCTTGGGCACAGCAAACAGGGCATCTTCTGCAATTGAAAAAATCGTGGGAATTACTGCAAAGCCCATGGCCAGTCCAACAACGAGAGAATTTCGTTGGTCAAAACTGATCCCCAGTTCAGCACTTAACCACTGCGGCATATCACCGCCGAAAAACACGTTTTCAATCACAGGACTCATCAAAAAGGAAATCCAGCCTATCAACAAAACGACGGGGATAAGTAATGCACCTTCCCATCCATCCGGCACGAGATAACGGATTTGTTGTGGGGCACGTTGCCACAGGTAAGCAGCCAGCAAAATGCCAGGAGGCAACATTAACAGCAGCGAGAATATGCCGGGCAAATTATCTTCCATAAGCGGTGCTAGCCAAAGCCCCGCCAGGAAACCCAGGATAACTGTGGGAAGAGCTTCCATGATTTCAATAGATGGTTTAACTACACGACGCATGCGTGGCGACATAAATTGCGACGTGAAAATGGCACCCATGATGGCCAGCGGCACGGCAATTAGCATGGCATAAAAAGCCGCTTTCAAGGTACCAAACGAGATCGGCACAAGCGAGAATTTAGGTTCAAAGTCGTTACTGGCAGATGAGGACTGCCACAAATACTGCGGTTCCTCGTAACTCTCATACCATACCTTGCCCCACAGTGACTTCCATGAGATTTCGGGATGTTCGTTATGAATTTTCCATAATTCAATTTTGTTGTCAGAGCTGAGCAACAACATGCCGTTTGACCGGGGCGATAAGGCTACGAAATGCATTTCCTTATCGGAGAAACTGTCACGCAATATCGTGCGCTCAGCCGTAGTGTGATAGATACCAAGCACACCACTACTGTCTTTGGCAATAAACCCTTTACGGGCAAATTCGGGCACTATCTGGGTGATCCCAGCCTGATGCTTTTCAAACTCTCTGAACTTAACAAGCTGTTCCTGGTTATTTTCATTTCTGACCAGCGACCACTGGGCAAGATGGCCATCAGACCCACCCACCAGAATCGATATTCCGCCAGTGAGTGATCTCAAGCTTGTTAGCTCTGCACCTGAATGTGTAACCGTAAGGGCTTGTAGTAGTTTTGGCTCTGTTTTGTCTTGAATATCGTAGAACGTCAGGTTGCCACCTTCGCTTGCGATATAAAGTTCACGCTGGTCTTTGTCGATCAATAAATGTGAAACTTCGCTTGCCGTGTATGGCAAGTATGACTCGATGCGCTCAATCTTGATGCTATCATCAAGGAAAGATTCTTCCTTCTGAAAAGAAACAAGCACGATTCGATCATCTTCCGTGGCGGCTGCCAGCGTGACCCCTTCTTCACTGTTTTCCACGGCAAGCGTGCTGATTGCGCTATCTTGCGTATCGATAAGCACCGCTTCTTCGCCCAACGGATATTCTACTTGCGGTGTAATCAGGCGTTTGCCTTCAGGGTAAGACACCTTGTAGTGGTGTTTCAGCACAATGGCATGACCGTTACTTAAACCAAGTGCAACGGTATTACGTGCCGGATCGGCATTTGCAAAAGAGGTTACTCTGACGCCTTTAGGTAGTGCAGGCAAATAGTTCAGTAACGTTTCGCCAGTATGCGCATCAAAGAATAAAAAGCGTCCCTCACCAGTAATCTGCAGCGCAACCTCATTCTGTTCCTCCATTGCCATGTGTAACGTGGAAACCGATGAATCAGTGGACGGAGATGAATAACTCGCAACTTTCTCGACACTGGCCGATTTAAAAATGGGAAAGACAACAATCAGCAGGTATAAAAAGATAAGCGTAATGGCAATAATGATGCTGATACCGCCAAAAGCAACACCATGTCGCATAAAGCGATCAAGAAACAAGCGCCAGCGAAAATACAGGCTCTCCTTGTTTTTCAGCACGGCAGATGAAGATGGTTCAGGCATCACGAGAGCATATCCGTGAATTGTGACAGTTATATGACAAAAATTGTCTATTTATCGTTCAGACAATCACAGAGACAAAAAAGCCCTGTGGTTGCACAGGGCCCCTTTTGAAGCTAATGACAGAGTTTATTGAAGCGCGGCTAACGCTTTGTCTGCGGCCTTAGCTGGCATAGGAATATAGCCATCCTTGACCACAACCTTCTGGCCTGTCTTGGATAAGACCATCTTGATGAATTCCCGCTCCAGTGGCGCCAGAGGCTTGTTTGGCTTCTTGTTCACGTAAACGTAGAGGAAACGTGACAGTGGATAGGTGCCATTGAGGGCATTCTCCGCCGTAGCATCGACGTAGTTATTGCCCTTCTTGGATAAAGCAACCGCCTTCACACCTGAAGTTTTATAACCAATGCCTGAGTAGCCAATACCATTCAATGACGCAGTCACAGACTGAACAACTGATGCTGAGCCTGGCTGTTCGTTGACATTGTTCTTGAAGTCACCTTTGCAGAGGGCCTTCTTCTTGTAATATCCGTAGGTGCCAGATACAGAATTGCGACCAAACAGCTGGATATCACGGCTCTTCCATGCACCTGTCAGACCCAGATCGCCCCACCGAGTAATGTCCTTACTACCGCCACACTTGCGGGTTGAAGAAAAGATAGCATCGACATCGGCAATGCTCATCTGCTTGATGGGGTTATCCTTGTTGACGTAGACGGCGAGCGCGTCGATAGCTACTGGTATGGCTGTTGGCTTGTAACCGTGTTTCTTTTCAAAAGCCGCAATCTCTTTATCTTTCATCTTACGACTCATTGGCCCCATGTTCGAAGTGCCCTCAGACAGTGCCGGTGGTGCGGTAGAAGAGCCCGCTGCCTGAATCTGAATGTTAACGCTTGGATAAATCTTCTTAAATTCTTCTGCCCATAAGGTCATCAGGTTGGCAAGCGTATCTGAACCCACACTGCTCAGGTTACCGGACACACCACTGGACTTAGAATAGTCTGCAAGTTTTGGATCCACATCCGCAGCAAAGCCCTGGGCTGCGATACTTAGTGCAGAAACAAATGCAGCTGTTTTAAAGAATGTTTTATTTAACATGGAGAATCCTCTTGGTCATTATTTCCATTGACATTATTATCTATCGCGCACATGACAAGTATGTGATCAGAATATGACAGTTATATGACAGTGTTTAACTGGCTGCGCGTTCATCAGCCTCGTCAACGATGGCATCGCGCGGGAAATTACAGGTAAAGGTTGAACCCGCACCCACCTCGCTATCGATTGAAAGCGTCGCATTGTGGCGGTTCAGGGCATGTTTCACGATGGCGAGCCCGAGCCCCGAACCACCCGTCTCACGAGAGCGGGCCACATCAACACGGTAAAAACGCTCTGTAATGCGTGCGAGATGATGACGCGGAATACCTATGCCTGTGTCACTAATCGCCAGGTGTGCGCCGGCATCATCCTTAAACCATTTAACCGTGATTGAACCCTTGTCGGGTGTATAGTTAACAGCATTGATAATCAGGTTACTGAATGCGCTGTCCAGTTCCTTTGCATCCCCGTAAATCAGGAGATCATTATCTGCTTCAACATGAATGCTATGGGCGCGTTCACCACTGATAACTTGCGCTTCTTCCTTGAGTGTCAACAGCATTTGCGGCACATGTACAACCTCATGCTTCACCGGCTTTTGCTCGTTCTCCAACCTGGATAGCAACATCAGGTCCTCAACCAGGCGGTACATGCGCTTTGACTGCTGTTGCATGAGTTCTATCGAGCGTTTTCGCGATTGCTCGTCAATTCCCTCATCACTGGCCATTGCCTCAAGAAAACCGGTCATCACCGTTAATGGTGTACGCAATTCATGCGAAATATTCGCGACGAAATCGCGACGGATCTGTTCAACACGTTCAATGAGCGTGACATCACGTGCCATTAGCAGACTTTGATCCTGTCCATAAGGCGTAATACGTATCGAAATAATTTTGTTACCATCCCCCGGCGCTGGAAAGACAAAACGCTCATCCACATCTGCTTTGTCATAAAATTTCTGAAATTGCGGATTCCGTACCAGGTTGGTAACCCGTTGGCCAACATCATGTGGATATTTGAGATCCAGCAACTTGCCACCAATCTCATTCCACCATTCAATGGTACCATTGGCCTGCATAACGACCACACCATCAGGCATGGCCTCAGTTGTTTCCCTGAAACGGTTTAATAGGTTGACCAGGCGTTTTTGGCGTTTTTTATTGCGTTTTTGTAGCCGATAGATCTCGGTAAAAACATCGCCCCAGATACCAAAGGATGAGGGCGGTGCATACTTTTTTCCCTTGATTAACCACCGCCAAAGATGTCGAAGATTATGCAACATCCAGCCGAGGTAGCCAGCCAGTGCAATTGCCAACATTATGGCCACGTTATCGAAAATGAGACCAATAATGATGGCAAGCAGCATCAGGCCTGCTACACGCCACAACTCTGCAACCCAGCTATTTCTCAAACTTCACCCCTATGGTGAAAAACGATAACCGGCACCACGCACTGTCTGAACATACTGATCGGCACCGAAAGGTTCAAGCGCTCGTCGTAATCGTCGAATATGCACATCTACTGTACGCTCCTCGATATAGACATTATCCCCCCAAACATGGTCGAGTAACTGGCTACGGCTGAAAACTCTGTCTATGTGTGACATGAAGAAGTGTAACAAACGAAACTCAGTTGGTCCCAGTTCGAGTGGTTGATCTTTCACCTTTACACGATGCCCGCTGGTATCCAGGGTGATGTCTCCTGCCTGCATCAGTCCGTCGTTCTGACTGTGTATGGTCCGGCGAAGCACCGCACGAATTCTGGCAATCAACTCCTGGGTTGAAAAAGGTTTGGTAACATAGTCATCTGCCCCTACTTCCAGTCCCTTGATCTTATGTTCTTCCTCACCTCGTGCCGTCAGCATGATGATGGGTAGCTCGCGTGTACGACTTGCCTGTCGCAGCTTGTGTGCGAGATCAACGCCACTGGTACCTGGAAGCATCCAGTCCAGTAACAATAGGTCTGGTACCTGCTGGGTAATAGCGTCTTGGGCCTGGCGCGCATCCGCCGCCTCTGCGACCTCGAAGCCGGCGCGAGAAAGGGCAAAATTGAGCATTTCCCGAATAGCCGCTTCGTCCTCAACAACAAGTATTTTGGGGCTATCTTTAACCATCATGCTATATATGTAGCTGCTCGTAGTGTGACAACAAGACGACATTACATAGGAATAATGTTACAGGGTGATGACATGACTGCACAGCGATTTACTCAAGAAGTAATCCACACACGCCAAAATTAACCCATAATGGGGCTTTGTGCCTGCAGATGTGACCCGTCTGGCAGTACAGAATGCAAATGAGCTGCTAGAATTAACAAAACAAAAACTGGATGAAAAACAATGTACTACCGTGCCTGCCTCATACTACTGGTACTGCTTCCATTTTCGGCCGCAGCAGCAACGAAATATGTCAGTGATGAACTGCGCATCACCCTGCGTACCGGGCAAGGGAACCAGTTCGAAATACTCAAAACCCTGACTAGTGGTACAAAACTTGAAATACTCCAAGAGACTGATAGCGGTTACACACGCGTGCTACTCGAAGATGGCACCGAGGGCTGGGTCAGAACGCAATACCTGATCGATGAACCAATTGCAGCAGATAAACTGGCGACTGCCCAAAACAGGCTTGCCAAGACCAGGGAAAAACTTGACCAGGCCCAGGCTGAACTCAAAACCCTGCGGAGCGAAAAATCTGAACTGGACTCTGCCTATGGGCAATTGAAAACAGAACACAGCACAGCCACAAAAGAACTGCAGAATCTCAATGAACTGGCATCACGTCCTAAACAACTGGCGCAAGAAAATATCGAGCTGCGCAAACAATTTGAGCAGCTTAGTGACGAGTTAAACCTGACAAAACAGGAAAACCAGGTACTCAAGGATCGTTCAAAGCGCAACTGGTTTTTGGCCGGTGCCGGCGTGGTCATTCTCGGTATGCTCATCGGTTTGATCATTCCCAAACTTCGCTTCAAAAAGAAAAGCGGTTGGGAATATTAACAGCATTAGAGATAGCAAAAACTCAATTGCTACGATTACTGATGTTTATTAGTATCACCTGGCGCACTTGATCGTTTCCAATCTAGCCTGACCTGCATCAAGTTGCTCCCAACTAACTTTGTTGGTAAATACAGCGAGTGTGGCTGTTGGTAACAACTTACCATTATCAAAAAGGGGAGCTTCGCCACCAGTCAACCATGAAACAAGATCCTCAAGCCCGGGATTATGTCCTACGAGTAGTATGCTCTGATAAGTTTCTGGCACCTGCCTGATACATGAAAGTAGTGTATTCACATCAGCAAGGTATAAAGCTGAATTAAATTCAATGCCTGTTTCATCGATCCCAAGTTGAGTACATACCGGCGTGACTGTTTGCCAGGCACGTAACGCCGGAGAGCTAAGAATACACTCCGGAATCATTGCACGTTCTGCCATCCATTTACCCATTTGCCTGGCATTGCGCACACCGCGCTTGGCCAATGGACGTTGAAAATCACTAGCGGCATTTGTACCCCATGCCGATTTGGCATGTCGCAAGATATATAGCATTCTCATGATAAAATTCTAGAACGAATTGCATACTTTTTCTCGCCGGTTACAATTAAGCTACTTGTTAAACTTCTAAAAGAGTATGTATATTCCATTACTATGCTGCCAGTTAAAAAGAAAAAATCATCTTCATTTTATGCTGCCGTTGATCTTGGGTCGAACAGTTTTCACATGATTGTTGCTGACGCTGAGGGTGACGAGGTAAAAGTAATAGATAGACTAAGAAGCATGGTACGCCTCGCGAGCGGCCTAACCAAGGACAACTATCTCGAAGGTGATGTGGTACAACTGGCGCTCGACACATTGGCTAATTTTGGTCAACGCCTGCGCAACATACCGGCAAAAAATATCAGGATCGTCGGTACGAATACGTTACGACAAGCGCAAAACAGTAAGCAATTCATCAAATCCGCCGAAAAACTGCTGGGACATCCGATCGAAATTATTTCAGGCCGCGAGGAAGCCCGACTTGTTTACCTCGGTGCAGCACATAGCCTTGGTGGTCCGTCCGGTAAACGACTGGTGATAGATATTGGTGGCGGCAGCACCGAATTGGTGATTGGTGAAGGATTTGAAGCCGAAATTATGGAAAGTATCTGGGCGGGTTGCGTTTCAGTTAGCCAGAACTGGTTTGCTGATGGCATGCTTGCTAAAAAACGTTTTAAAAAAGCACGCATCGATGTGCAGAGTTTGCTTGAACCATATATGTCTCAATTTAGCACCGGCTGGGATCATGTTGTCGGCACATCCGGCACGATCAGGGCAATTGGACGCGTTGCCGTTGAAAATGGCTGGTCTCAATCCGGTATCACACCGGATGCACTAAAAAATATCGAGCAAGCATTGGTTAATGCAGAGCATATTGAGTCACTCGAGCTGCCTGGACTTGGCAAAAAGCGCCAGCCAGTCTTTCCGGGTGGATTCGTTGTACTGTCTGCCTTGTTTGATGCATTTGCCATAAAGGAGATGCATGTTGCCGATGGCGCTTTGCGCGAAGGTCTTATATTTGACATGCTTGGTCGCCATCATGAAAAAGATGTGCGTATCCGTACAATCACCAATATGAGCAAGCGCTACGGTATTGACAACTTACATGCGGATTTCGTAAAGCAAACTGCCCTACTTTTCCTGAAACAAGCATCGAACGACCTGAAGATAAACAATGATGAATGGGCAAAGATACTGGGCTGGGCTGCAGACCTACATGAAATTGGGCTGGATATTTCTCATCAGCAATATCAGAAACATGGTGCCTATATCATTTCGAATTCCGACATGCTGGGTTTTTCCCGACTAGAACAGGATATGCTTGCCGTGATGGTTCAGTCCCAACGAAATAAACTGGACCTGCAGCTGTTTACATTTCTGCCCGAGGAATGGGAACCAATTGTTCTAAAACTATCCATCATGCTTCGTATTTCTATCGCCTTGCATCGCAGCCGCATGGACAAGGAAAAACCTGATATTACATTTGAGTTCAGAAAACAAAAAATTATTTTGACTTTTGCCGATGGCTGGCTTGACGAAAGACCACTTACTTTCAGTGATCTTGAGCAGGAACGTAAATATCTAAAAGATATTAATATTGAATTGACTTTTAATTAGTTACTTGGACTCGGCAAGCTTGTTTAATAGTTGTTGCTGCGCAGTAAACGCTTCTTCCTTACCAGGAACACAACGAACATATGATCCGTCTGATTGTAGATCCCATGCCTGGGTATTATCCTGGAGATAGAAACCGAGTTCCTCGACTACACGCTTTTTCAACGACTTTTGCTCGATAGGAAATGCCACCTCGACACGGCGAAATAAATTTCTGTCCATCCAGTCAGCACTCGCACAATAGATTTCCGGGTCGCCATTATTCTCAAAATAATAAACTCGAGTATGCTCCAGAAAACGCCCAATAACTGAACGCACCCTGATGTTCTCCGAGATACCGGGAAAGCGTGGTCGCAGGCAGCAAATACCTCTGATCACAAGATCAATCTGCACACCGGCCATCGATGCTTCGTACAGGGCCTGTATGATTTGCAGTTCAACAAGCGAATTAACCTTGGCAATAATACGTGCTGGCTTTCCCTGCTGTGCATTTTTGGCTTCCTCAGCAATTTTTTTCAACAACCCATCATGCAGAGTAAACGGTGACTGCATCAACTTCACCAGCTTGGGCACTTTACCCAGGCTGGTTAGTTGCAAAAATACCTTGCCAACGTCTTCACCAATATCTTCATCGCTGGTCAAAAAGCCATAGTCGGTATAAATTCGCGCAGTGCGATGATGATA
>DJMK01000099.1 GCA_002436485.1 Proteobacteria bacterium UBA6492 | reverse complement strand
ATGGGTGGCATGGGCGGTATGATGTAACCCAGAGCTTCATGCTCAAAAATCAAAAAGCCCGCTCTTGGCGGGCTTTTTTTGTGTCTGGTATTTTTGTGAATTTTTCACAAAATCTGGGCTGAAAATCTCACAGCCCCTTTGCTCTGGCTTTCATATAGTTTCACCAAGGTTAGGTAATCGCATTTGAACCACAACGGATAATTGTTATCGGGGGACAAAAAAGTGAGTACGCATTACATGAAAGAAGAGATTTTTGAACAGCGCCCACGTCGCCGCGAACCGGTGGGTTCAATCATCGCCAAGCTTGCCATGCTATTTGCCATGGTGTGCACCATCGCGACACTGGTGATGCTGGTAGGTAAATAAGCAACGGTTTCTACTCCTCCTTCAAATCGAAGGTAAGCTCCACGCTATGTTAGCCCCTGTCCACCAGGGGCATTTTTTTGCGTGCTGAAAATCTGGCCTCAATGTCGCGCAGGCTAAATCACTGATAAGATAGGGAATATGTTTGCTTCCCAAATACCTGCTTCCCTGCAAGATGCCGCCGAGCCGTGGCAGTCATTAGCGCAAAAGTTTGACTGGCAACAGCAAGTGCGGGATACCGCCAGTGCGGTATTTACCTGTAGTGAGTACGTCACACGCATTTGTACGCAAAAACCTGAATTGCTTGAATCACTGCAGCAGAGTGGTCACTTGTTTTCAGCCCATAGCGAAGATTATTTTGAACGCGTCCTTGCCGAGCAACTGGCGAAGGTGCAAGACGAGACTGTGCTGGCAAGAGAACTGCGCCAGTTTCGCCAACGTGAAATGGTACGCATCATCTGGCGTGACCTGGCCGGTTGGGCCGATTTACGTGAGACCATGCGGGACCTGTCGCGGTTGGCAGATGCCTGTGTGGATCAGGCGCTTGACCGGTTGTACGCGTGGCAAAGTAAAGCATTCGGTATTCCTACCAGTACGCAGGGTGAACCCCAACAATTGGTGGTGCTGGCCATGGGTAAGCTGGGTGCAGATGAACTCAATTTATCATCGGATATCGACTTGATCTTCACCTACCCGGAAGACGGTGAAACGCGCGAGGGGCCGCGCGGTATCAGCAATAGCGAGTTTTTTCAGAAGCTGGGCCAGAAGCTGATACATGCATTGTCAAAGCAGACCGAGGACGGGTTTGTATTTCGCGTGGACATGCGCCTGCGGCCTTTTGGGCAAAGCGGGCCATTGACCTGTAGTTTCAGCGCGATGGAAAGCTACTATGAAGCCCATGGTCGTGAATGGGAGCGTTATGCCCTGGTCAAGGCGCGTGTGATCGCCGGCGACAAACAGGCTGGTGCACAGCTGATGAAATCACTAAAGCCCTTCGTCTACAGGCGTTATGTTGACTACGGCGCGTATGAATCACTGCGCGAAATGAAGGCGATGATCCAGAAGGAAGTGGCCAGCAAGGGCAAGCAGCAGAACGTCAAGGTCGGGCCGGGTGGAATCCGTGAAATCGAATTCATAGGCCAGGTATTTCAGTTGATTCATGGTGGCCGTGAACCCCGTTTACAGACACGCTCAATTTTGACCGTGCTGGAATTACTCAGGGATCTTAGCCAGTTACCCGGTTATGTCATCGAGCAGTTGCTGGATGCCTATGATTTGCTGCGCCGTACAGAGCATCGTATTCAAGGCTGGCGCGATGAACAAAAACATACATTACCGTCCGATGAGCCAGGCAGGGCGCGGCTTGCCTATAGTATGGGCTTTGCCGACTGGCCATCATTTGAAGTTGTTTTGAATGAACATCGTTCCCGTGTACAGGAACATTTTGAACAGGTATTTGAGGCACCGCAAAGCGAGGCGTCATCAGACGATAGCTGGCACCTTACGCCGTTGTGGCTGGGTGAGCTTGAAGAGCTGGATGCCATAGCAAGGCTGGAAGAGATCGGTTTTGATCAGGCTGACGCTATCTGGCAAAAGCTCAAAGGCCAACAGCATGGACGTGCCTACCAGAGCCTGTCGGCGCGCGGCAAGACACGTATGGACCGGCTTATTCCATTGCTCATCGGTGCATGTTTGTCCGTGAAAGCGCCTGGCAAGGCCCTGTTGCGCAGCCTCGACGTGATCGAGGCGGTAATGCGGCGTACGGTTTATCTGGCCTTGCTGATAGAGAATCCCATGGCACTCTCGCAACTGGTGCGATTGTGTGCCGCCAGCCCCTGGATTACCGGTTACATCAGTAAATACCCACTTTTGCTTGACGATCTGTTATCGCCGGCCAGCCTGTATAACCCGCCTGACCGGCAGAAGCTGGCGGCGGAGCTACAACATCGTATGACCGCGGTGGCGCCGGATGATGAAGAGCAGGCCATGGATGTGATGCGGCAATTCAAACATAGCCAGTTTCTGCGGGTGGCGGCCGCGGATATCGCGGAGGTGTTGCCCTTGATGAAGGTCAGCGATCACCTCAGCTGGATTGCCGAGGTCATTCTCGAACAGGCCCTTAACCTCGCCTGGCGCTACATGGTTGCTCGCCATGGTCGGCCTGTTTGTACCTCGGCCGGGGAAGTCTGTGATACCGGGTTTGCCATTATTGCCTATGGCAAACTTGGTGGCCTTGAGCTGGGGTATGGCTCAGACCTGGACCTGGTTTTCCTGCATAGTGGCGAGTCTGAGACACTTGAAACCGAGGGTGAACGTCCGCTGGCCCTGGGGGTATTTTTTGCGCGTCTGGGGCAACGCATCATGCACATTCTGGGCGCGCTTACACCATCCGGTGTGTTATTTGATGTCGATATGCGACTGCGTCCCGATGGTGCGGCAGGCATGCTGGTTAGCGGCCTGGCTGCATTCGAGGCCTACCAGCTGGAAAAGGCCTGGACCTGGGAACACCAGGCCCTGGTGCGGGCGCGCTTCGTGGCTGGCGATCCGGCCATCGCCAACGGGTTCGACGCCATTCGCAAGCGCGTACTTGGCGGTCAGCGTGACAAGAAAGCCCTGCTTGGCGACGTGGTGGAAATGCGGAACAAGATGCGCGAGGCACTGGATAAGGCAAAGGCCGGAGAGTTTGATTTGAAACACAGCCCCGGAGGTATCGTTGATATTGAATTTATGGTGCAATACGGGGTTCTGGCGTATGCCCACCAATATCCCGCCCTGATGGACTGGACAGATAATATTCGTTTGCTGGAGCGATTATCGGAGGCGGGCGTGATGTCAGCCGACGACACAGCCTTCCTGTCCGATGCTTATCGAGCCTACCGGGGTCGGTTGCATCGCCTCAAGTTACAGGAAGAGTCCGCGGTGGTGCCGGATAGCGAATTTGTGAAAGAACGCGAGGGCGTGCAACACATCTGGTCGCAATGGTTAATGAAAAACGAGTAGTAAAGAGGAAACAGCAATAATGTCGATGTCTGACCGTGACGGTCTTATCTGGTTTGATGGGGAAATGGTGCCCTGGCGCGAGGCACAGGTGCATGTACTGACGCATACCCTGCACTACGGCATGGGCGTATTTGAAGGTGTGCGCGCTTATAAAACGGATCAGGGCCCGGCAATTTTTCGGCTGGATGCACATACTGACCGTCTGTTTGAGTCGGCCCACATCATGGGGATGAATATTCCGTTTGATAGTGCAGCAATTAACGAAGCGCAGCGTGCCGCGGTGCGAGAGAACAATCTGCAATCTGCCTACATCCGACCCATGTGTTTCTACGGTTCGGAAGGTATGGGCTTGCGCGCCGACAACCTGAAAGTGCACACCATTGTGGCGGCCTGGGAATGGGGTGCCTACCTGGGCAAGGACGGACTTGAAAAAGGTATTCGCATCAAGACGTCTTCCTATACACGTCATCATGTAAACATCAGCATGTGCAAGGCCAAGGCTAATGGTCATTACATCAACTCGATGCTGGCCCTGCAGGAAGCCTTGCGTGACGGGTATGACGAAGCGCTATTGCTCGATGTTGACGGCTTTGCTGCAGAGGGCAGCGGCGAGAACCTGTTTGTGGTGAAAGACGGCATTATTTATACGCCGGAGCTAACATCAGCGCTTAATGGCATCACGCGCAAAACCATCTTCCGGTTAGCCAGCGATCTTGGACTGACGGTGAAAGAAAAACGTATTACCCGTGATGAAGTCTATATCGCGGACGAAGCCTTTTTTACCGGTACAGCTGCTGAAGTGACGCCCATACGTGAACTTGACGGGCGTCAGATTGGCATAGGCAGGCGTGGGCCGATAACAGAAAAGCTACAGAGTCGTTATTTTGATGCGGTTCATGGGCGAATTGCGGATTACCAGGACTGGTTGACGCTGGTTAAATAATAAATTCAAGGGGTGAGTTATGAGTGGTTCATCAGAAAAAATCCAGGCAAATGCATCACAACGTTATGAAGTAACACGTGCAGACCTGCCGGTGCATTGCCCAACCGAAGCGATGACATTGTGGAATTCACATCCACAAGTCTATTTACCTATCGAAGAGCAGGGCGGCGAAGCCAAGTGTCCATACTGTGGTGCTGTCTACGTACTCAAAGATTAATTTTATTTTCTGCTCGACTTCATTTCATGGATGTTGAATGAAACTGGATATTCCCGACTTTACAAAAGCTAGTGTTCTGGTTGTTGGCGACCTGATGCTGGATCGTTATTGGCACGGTAGTACCGAACGTATCTCTCCGGAAGCACCGGTACCGGTGGTCCATGTTGGTGAAGTAGAGGAGCGGCCTGGCGGTGCAGGTAACGTCGCATTAAATATAGCCGCTGTTGGTGGAAACGCCCTGGTCGCCGGGTTGATTGGCAAAGATGAAGCCGGTGAGCGACTGACACACATTCTGGAGCAGGCCGGCATTACCTGCCGGTTAACTATGCTGGAACAAAAACCCACGATTACCAAGTTACGCGTGATCAGTCGACACCAGCAACTCATTCGTCTGGACTTCGAAGACGGGTTTGATCAGCAACAAACATCCGGTCTCTCCAAGAGTTTGGCAAGTGATTTGAGCGCAACTGGTGCTGTGATTCTGTCGGATTATGGCAAAGGCACATTAAGCCAGGTTGAAGAACTCATTAAGCAATGTCAGTCGGCAGGCAAACCGGTGTTGATCGATCCGAAAGGAAATAATTTTGAGCGCTATCGTGGCGCTACCCTGATTACACCAAACATGCATGAATTTGAGATGGTTGTTGGCAAGTGCCGCAATGATGCCGAGTTAGAACAAAAGGGTAATGCATTAATACAAAAACTCGACCTGGATGGCCTGCTCATAACGCGCAGTGAACAGGGCATGACCTTGTTACAACGTGACCAGGAACCTTTACATTTACCAGCGCAGGCGCGCGAAGTTTTTGATGTGACCGGCGCGGGTGATACCGTGATTTCGCTGCTCGCTGCCTGCCTGGCCGCAGGCATGTCGTTACCGCATGCAACTTCCTTGGCAAACCTGGCTGCCGGTATTGTAGTGAGCAAACTGGGTACCGCAACGGTATCAGTGCGGGAACTACAAGATGCACTACATGCAGAGCATATTCTGGAAGGCGGTATTGTTGACGAGGATATGTTGATTGCCCAGGTCGAAGCAGCAAAGCGCCGCGGTGAGAAAGTGATAATGACAAACGGTTGTTTTGATATTCTGCATTCCGGGCATGTTGCTTACCTGCAGCAGGCGCGTCGTGAAGGCGATCGATTGATCGTTGCTGTCAATACCGATGAAACGGTCAAGGCGCTTAAAGGTGAAGACCGTCCGGTAAACACCCTGGAGCGTCGTATGCATGTGCTGGCTGCCCTGGAGTGCGTTGACTGGGTTGTGCCCTTTACAGAAGAAACCCCAACTAGATTGATCTGTGAAGTCAAACCGGATGTACTGGTGAAAGGTGGCGACAATGATCCTGACAAAATACCCGGTGGCGAATGCGTGAGGCAGGCAGGTGGTGAAGTGAAAGTTCTGACCTACATAGAGAATGTTTCAACTACCGGTATTATTAGCACCATTCGTTCACGTTCCGACAAGGTTTAAGGTTTGACGGCAGACGCGATCACAACAACCGATGTCGTGATCTTTGGTGGTGGTGTTGCCGGTCTCTGGTTACTCAATCGCTTAAGGCAACAAGGCTACCAAGCCATCTTGCTCGAATCCCAACAACTTGGCGCCGGCCAGACGAGGTTCGCCCAGGGTATAATTCATGGGGGAACCAAATATGCATTAACTGGCAAGCTGACCGCTTCGGCCGAGGCCGTGGGTCGCATGCCGGCAATCTGGCGTGCTTGCCTTGAAGGTCAAGGTGAAATTGACCTGCGCGGGGTAAACGTTATCTCGCCGCATCAATACATGTGGTCAACAACCAGTCTTACTTCGCGGTTAAGCGGTTTTTTTGCCAGTCGTGTTATGAAAAGTCGCACCCTGGCGTTATCCAAATCGGAACGACCGCATCTCTTTCAGCATAAAGATTTCAGAGGACAGGTCTATCAACTCGATGAGCCGGTGCTGGATACTTCAACCCTGATCCGTGCACTCGCTGAACCACAGCGTTCGGCAATATCCCATTGCGATTTCGCCACGTTGAATTTTGAGAAGAAGAATGAAGCTATTGAGCTAAACTGGCAGGACAACGGACAACAATTTGGCGTTATTGCAAAGCAACTCGTGTTATGCGCGGGAGAAGGTAACGAGGACTTGTTGTCAAAACTTGGTAAAAATGAACCACGCATGCAGCGAAGGCCGCTAAACATGCTGATGCTGCGAGGCATGGCGGAGCCCTTGTTTGCGCACTGTCTCGGCAGCGGAACTGTTCCACGTATCACCATTACATCACACCCGGATGAAAAGGGGTGGGTATGGTATCTGGGAGGCCAGTTGGCCGAGGAAGGCGTGCAACGTAGCGATCAGGAACAAATCAAAGTAGCCAAGCAGGAAATGCAGACATTATTGCCCTGGCTTGATTATTCGCACTGTGAATGGGCGACGTTGCGTGTTAACCGGGCTGAACCGCTACAACCTGGTGTTAAGCGACCCGACAGCGCATTTGTCCAGCATCAGAAGAATATTACCACCGTCTGGCCAACCAAGCTGGCGTTATCGCCACTTGCTGCAGATATGGTACTGGATGCATTTGCACAGGCAGGTTTTCAAACGTCGCCTGAAAAAAAATATCAACTAGCAGAGTTTCCAGGTTATGCATCACTGCCCTGGCAGGAGAAACAAAGATGGAATTAAGAGCGCTGGGTTCCACTGGAATCAATGTCAGTTTGCTGGGTTTGGGAACCGTGAAGTTGGGGCGAGATCAACAGGTCAAGTACCCGACTGGATTTAAAATACCTGATGATGCCGCGGTCAGTAGTCTGTTGAGCCTGGCCTGGGATCTGGGTATCAATTTTATTGATACAGCGCCAGCCTACGGTAACAGTGAGGAACGACTTGGTTTGTTGTTACCCAAAGACAGGGACTGGGTCGTTATGACCAAGGTGGGCGAAATTTTTGAAAATGGCGAGTCACGTTTTGATTTCAGTGCACAACATACCCGTATGAGCGTTCAACGCAGTCTGCAACGCCTGCAACGAGAAACTATCGATATTGTTATGGTGCATTCTGATGGTAACGACATGCATATAATACAAAATGAAGGTGCCCTGGCAGAACTCGACAAGCTCAAGCAGGAAGGCTTGATTCGATCCTATGGTATGTCAACCAAGACAACCAAGGGTGGAATGTGGATCGTGGAAAATACCGACCTGGTCATGGCGACCTGTAACCAAAGTGATGATCATGATCTTCCGGTCATTGCGCGTGCACATGAACTGAACAAGGGTGTTGTAGTCAAGAAAGGTCTGCTAAGTGGACATGCAGATAAAAGTGCGGGTGGTGCCGGTGTTGAACAAGCCTTTAACTATGTTTTCAGTCACGCCGGCGTTAGCAGCATGATAGTTGGAACTATCAACCCCAAACATCTTGAAGACAATGTACATATTGTCAATCGCATAACCGGAAGTGGCAGTTGACGTGACAACTACGAAAATACGCATTTTGGTGGTTGGCCCCGCCTGGGTGGGTGACATGGTAATGGCACAAAGCCTGTTTATCACGCTCAAGCAACAGGACCCGAGCTGCATTATTGACGTGGTTGCTCCCGCATGGTCTGTCCCACTATTGCAACGTATGCCCGAAGTAAATGAGGCGATCGAATTGCCGGTTACACATAAACAACTAAAATTATTAACGCGCTATCGCCTTGGTAAAAAACTGCGTGCAAATAAATACGACAGAGCGATAGTGACCCCGCGTTCATTTAAATCAGCCCTGGTTCCATTTTTTGCGCGAGCGGTGCAACGTACCGGTTATCGCGGTGAAATGCGCTACGGATTATTGAATGATATAAGGCCTTTAGATAAAAGTGCACTGACACAAAC
>DJMK01000105.1 GCA_002436485.1 Proteobacteria bacterium UBA6492 | reverse complement strand
CGACATGGAACTGGCAGATGCAGGCATTATATTCGGAACTGGTTTTGCGCCCTTTCGTGGCGGCCCCTTCCATTATATTCACTACAGGGGTACTGCGCAGTTGTTGAAAATGCTCGAACACCTACAATCACGTTATGGGCCACGTTTCGCAGCGGATGAGGGCTGGCAACAAATAAAACAGGAAGATCAAAATGGCAAATAATAAAGACATAATAAGCCTTGATGAAGCAACTAACCTGGCAGAGCTATTCCAGGTGCGTGTAAAACGCACGCCTGACAAGGTAGCCTATCGTTACTTTGATTCGGCACTTGAACAATGGATTGATATAACCTGGTCACAAATGGCAGATCATGTTGCCCGTTGGCAAGAAGCTTTGCGTAAAGAGAACTTCGAACCCGGAGACCGCGTCGCTCTGATGGTCAACAATTGCCCTGAATGGGTGATGTTCGAACAGGCTGCAATCGGTCTGGGCCTGGTCGTAGTACCGCTTTACACCAATGACCGCGCCGAAAACATCGCTTATATCCTTGATGACGCCAACGTAAAACTGTTGTTCCTGCAAAACAATGATCAATGGCAAATGCTTAAGAACGCGCTTGTAAGCAAGTCACATGTTCAACGTATTATCGGTATGGAGTATTTTAACGAGGCATCGGATGAGCATTTGATGACTGTTGATGACTGGTTGCCCGATCCGATTGAACAATACACGCATTCTGTTTCCCAGGTACATAAAACCACACTTGCTACTATCGTGTACACCTCCGGAACGACAGGCAAACCCAAGGGCGTAATGTTGAGTCATGGTAATATTCTTTGGAATGCCAATAGTCCACTGGATAGCGTGGCAGTCTATGACAGCGATGAGTTCCTGTCTTTTTTACCCTTGTCGCATATGTTGGAACGCACTGCTGGATATTACCTGCCGATGATGAGTGGCGCCACAGTAAGCTATGCACGTTCAATTGAGCAACTGGCTGAAGACCTGGTAACCATCAAGCCAACTGTTCTGGTTACCGTGCCCCGAATTTTTGAGCGCGTCTACAACAAGATCCAGTCACAGCTAGCGCAAAAATCGTCGATTGCACGGTACCTGTTTAACAGTGCCGTAAATGTTGGCTGGCACCGCTTCAAGTGCCAACAGCGCAAGGCGTCCTGGCACCCCAAGTTACTTTTCTGGCCCGTTTTATACACGCTGGTTGGCAAAAAGATCATGCAAAAACTGGGAGGTAAAATGCGTCTCGCCGTAAGTGGTGGTGCACCGTTAGCCAGCGATGTTGCCAAGACTTTTATTGGGCTTGGCCTTACCATCACACAGGGTTATGGCTTGACTGAAACCAGTCCGGTGATCAGCGTGAATAAACTGGAAGATAACGAACCGGCCAGCGTTGGTCAGCCGTTACGCGATGTTGAAGTCAAACTGGGCGAAAATGACGAGCTACTGGTGCGCTCGCCCGGCATCATGATTGGATACTGGAATAACGATGAAGCAACCCGCGAAATGATTGATGCAGACGGCTGGCTGTGGACAGGCGACAAGGTAAAAATAGAATCTGATCATATCTATATCACGGGCCGTCTCAAGGAAATTCTTGTTCTCTCCAATGGCGAGAAGGTACCACCCGCAGACATTGAAATGGCTATCACAAAAGATCCCCTGTTTGACCAGGTGCTGGTGATTGGCGAAGCAAAACCTTATCTCAGTGCCATTACTGTATTGAATCCTGACGAATGGGCGCAACTGGCAAAATCTCTGGACTGCGATCCGAATGAGGAATATCTCAACTCCGAATCTGTACACAATGCCGTAAAAGAACGGATTGCAAACTGTATGAAGGATTTTCCGGGATACGCCAGGATTTATGCTGTGCATAATACACTTGAGCCATGGACGATTGAAAATGGGGCCATGACCCCTACCCTCAAGCAGCGACGCGCACCCATTATTGAGAAATACAGCGACGCCATCCAAAAAATGTACGAGGGTCACTGATGTCGAATACCGTCGACCAACTACCAAAAGATGAACAACCCGCCATTCGCATCTTTGCCATGCCAACTGATATCAACGCATCCGGCGATATCTTTGGCGGCTGGCTGATGTCACAGGTCGACATTGCTGGAAGTATTGCGGCCTATCGACGTGCTAAAGGCCGTATCGTCACTGTCGCGGTGAACGAATTTGCGTTTTTGAAACCCGTCTACGTTGGCGACCTGGTGAGCATCTATTCCGAGGTCACCAAGGTAGGCAATACCTCGTTGCAAGTTTCTGTCACGGCTTATACCGAACGGGAGCGTGGCTCGAGCACATGTCACAAGGTATCCGAGGCCCTACTCACTTACGTTGCGATCGATGAGAACAGGAAACCCCGGCCTGTTGACTAATAAACTGATATCAGCAAGCATATAAGCAAATCTTTAAGTCAGTTAACGACCCATAGCGGTCCTTCACCACACTATTCAATCCCCGATATTCATAGATACCTGCTACCAGGTGCAATCTGCAACACACTGTCACGATTTGTGTCTGTAGTTAATGAGACACGGCGACTATAATTTTGCTAGAAAGCAATGAATTATCGTCGAATATTAG
>DJMK01000044.1 GCA_002436485.1 Proteobacteria bacterium UBA6492 | reverse complement strand
AGTTACTATTGCAACTAATATGGCAGGTAGAGGCACAGATATTAAATTAGGTGGTCAAGAAACTCTCAAATCTTTTGATTCTGAAAAGAAACAAAAGATTTGAGAGTTTCTTGACCACCTAATTTAATATCTGTACCTCTACCTGCCATATTGGTAGCGATGGTAATCGTGCCCGGCCGACCGGCGTGCTGGACAATATGCGCCTCGCGCTCATGCTGCTTGGCATTCAGCACTTCATGCTTAATTTTATCCTTGTTAAGAAACTTGGACAGAAACTCGGAAACCTCGATGGACGTGGTACCGACCAGCACCGGTTGCTGTTTTTCCCGGCATTGTTTGATGTCCTCGATAATGGCCATAAACTTTTCACGCTGGGTGAGGTAAACCTGGTCACCACGATCGTCGCGAACCATCGGGCGATGCGTTGGAATGACCACGACTTCAAGCCCGTAAATCTGCTGGAATTCAAAAGCCTCGGTATCCGCAGTACCGGTCATGCCTGACAGCTTGCCGTACAGGCGGAAATAGTTCTGGAAAGTAATCGAGGCCAGCGTCTGGTTTTCCTGCTGAATAGGCACCCCTTCCT
The DNA here is from genome assembly GCA_002436485.1 of Proteobacteria bacterium UBA6492. Lineage (GTDB taxonomy): Bacteria > Pseudomonadota > Gammaproteobacteria > UBA6429 > Thiohalophilaceae > UBA6492. Next base: position 4,495 of record DJMK01000044.1, on the reverse strand, counting down.
TGGCCTCGACGGCCTGGTGTAAACCATCTGACCAGCGTCTTCCCGGCATGGTCCGTCCGGTAAACTCGTCAACAATGACGATTTCATTGTCCTTAACGATATAGTCGACATCTTTCTGGAACAGGACATGAGCACGTAAGGCTGCATTTATGTGATGCATCAGGCTGATATTGGTCGCGTCGTAAAGGCTTTCACCTTCATTCAGCAAGCCCGCTTGCGTCAGCAGTTGTTCCACATGCTGGTGACCTTCCTCGGTCAGGAAGATCTGCTTGGATTTTTCCTCAACCGAGTAATCACCTGGGCCATCTTCCTCGAGTTGTTTTTTTAGCTGCGGAACCAGCTCGTTGACCTTGTGATAGTGCTCAGAGCTCTCTTCGCCGGGGCCTGAAATAATGAGCGGCGTTCTGGCTTCATCAATAAGGATTGAGTCGACCTCGTCCACAATAGCAAAGGCATGGCCGCGCTGGAATTTATCACCCAGACTAAACGCCATGTTGTCACGCAGATAATCAAAACCAAATTCATTATTCGTGCCGTAGGTAATATCGGCTGCATAGGCCGTGCGCTTGTCTTCCGGTGACATGTTTGGCACGACCGTGCCTACGCTCATGCCCAGGAAGTTATATAACTTACCCATCCACTCCGCATCACGACGGGCGAGGTAATCGTTGACCGTCACCACATGAACACCCTTGCCGGTCAGTGCATTCAGGTAAGCAGGCAAAGTGGCGACCAGGGTTTTACCTTCACCGGTGCGCATCTCGGCAATCTTGCCATCATTGAGCACCATGCCGCCGATAAGCTGCACATCGAAATGGCGCATGTTAAAGACACGTTTGCCCGCTTCACGTACAACGGCAAAGGCTTCGGGTAGTAACTGGTGCACGCTCTCACCATCCTGGAAGCGCTGGCGGAATTCATCGGTTTTGGTCTTAAGCTGTTCATCACTCAGCGCACTGATTTCATCCTCCAGCCCGTTAATCTGTGCGACAACTTTCTGGTACTGCTTGATCAACCGCTCGTTGCGGCTGCCAAAGACTTTCTTGAATATTCCCGTTACCATAATTTTCCAGTTAGTGAACAGTTACTTGCCCTGCCAGCTTGGCTGGCTAAAGGGGCGTATTCTACAGGTCGAATGGGGTTTTGTCCCAATCCTGATGGAATGGCAGGTTGAGTTCAATTACCCGTTTTAATACTGATTTGGCCGGTTTCGCTGATTTCAAGTGGCGTGGATGAAAAATCCAGCCTGGTTAATTGCGCTATCAACCGGGCGGCCTCATGTGACGGATCTGGCAGCGGCCCATTCGGACGATACTGGCGAGTTGAAATAATCTCGCCTTTAACAAACGCCCCGTTCTCATCAAGATGCGCTTTTAGAATCGGAGCGAGCCCATTCAGTCCACGCACATTGATACCATAGTAGGTACAGAAATTACCCAGGCTGTAGGCAATCAGCCTGCCCTTGTAGAGCTCAAGAGCCCGCGGCACATGCGGGCCATGCCCGATAACCAGATCAGCACCGGCGTCGATGACAGCGTGCGAGAACGCCACTACGTTACCGCGAAGTTCGCCATGGTACATCTCATCGGCAAACGGCACGCGTGTTGCCTGCTCGCCTTCAGCTCCCATGTGCATGGACACCAGCACGATGTCATGTTTCGCGGCCACCGTTGAAACCAATGATCCTGCTTCTTGCAGCGACAGGGGGTTGTGAGAGCCCCTGAAAGGCGCAAATGCAATCATCGCGATTCTCAGGCCGTCCAGGGTCAGACTGGCGACATCACCCTTACCCCCGGAGTGATGGATTTGATGGCGATCCAGCGTATCCATACTGGAACTACGGCCATGTTCGCCAAAATCTCGAGCGTGATTATTGGCGAGGCTGATAAGGTCAAAACCGGCCTTAGCGAGGTTCTGTGCATAGTGTGGCGGGGTGCGAAACAGGTAGCAGCGACTCATGTCCTTGCAGGTCTTGGCGGGTATGCCGCCGTCGATAAACGTGCCCTCATAATTGCCAAAGGTAAGATCCGCCCCCGAGAGAATTTCAGACACCTGTGCCAGCAGGAGCTTACCTTGCTGTGGTGGTAGCCGATCCGTGGGGTAATCAGTTCCCAGCATAATATCCCCGACCGCAATGACAGACAGCTCGCGTTTGGAGATGGCATCAGTGACAGGTGGTTGTGCTGGCTCAGGCTGCTTTTCGGGAGGAATCTCGGTGACAGGAGGCGCTGAGCAGGCGGTTACCAGGCAGACNNCCATAAGCCGTATCAGCCAGCCTTGTCCAAGCTTGTGGGATTAAAAAGGTGTTATTTTGCGGAAGCGTGAATGTAACGCTTGGGATCGACATGACGGCCGTTGACGATAACCTCGAAGTGAACATGCGGACCAGTGGAACGGCCGGTGGTGCCCATTTTGGCGATCAATTCGCCTTTTTTAATCGTCTGACCAACATTCACCAGGTTCTTGAGGTTGTGGCCATAACGGGTCATGTAGCCATTACCATGATTGATTTCCACCAGGTTTCCATAGCCGGAACGTCGTCCAGAAAAGGTCACCACGCCAGCAGCCACGGCTACGACATCAGATCCAAGCTTGCCTGCAAAATCCACTCCCGCGTGGTGGACGCGGCGACCGGAAAACGGATCTGTTCTCATACCAAAATACGAAGAGAGCCAACCACGTGCAATGGGACGGCCTGTCGGCATCACTTCAGCTTGCAGGTTCCGGTTCATTATCATGGTTTCCAGCACGCTCAGCTGTTTGTTGCGGTCATCCAGCTGGGCAGACAGGTCATTCAGAGCTGCTACGAAATCAGGGACCTGCATCATGGACGATTGCTGCAGGTCTGCAACTGGACCACCCTGTGCCGGAGGGCTCTCAAAATCGAATTCACCTTTGTCGAGCTTGGCCATATTAGTGAGGCGTGAACCGAGGGCATCGAGACGAATGACATGAGCCTGTAGCTTGCCAAGTCGTAGCGCCAGGGCATTCAGGTTTTCTTCGGCTTTTTGGGTAACTTCCGCCAGTTGCAATCGCTGGGTATCCAGTTCGGCTTGCACGGCAAGGGTGAGATCATCGGGGTTGGCCTGCATATGGGACTTGCCAAGCTCATAACCTGTATATAGGAGTGCCGCTGGCATAGCCACAAGAAACCCTACCATTAGTAAGGCTAGTTTTTTGTGGCACAGCGTTACGAGTCCTGTGCATCCCTTTTTACGTCGTAATACAACGATATTCATTTCTCACACGCCACTGACACGGTAAAAAGACCGTTTCTTCAATTAGTTATCGGTAATCTGAGATGTAACTTTATTTTTATTTACTTACAGACTGATTTCCAACACAATCCATTTATCAGCCTTATTCCGAATTTAACGCAAGCTATTGCTAAATAGCAAGATATTCTTCACTTCCTAGTATGAGATCCAGCCGGCCAATAAACAAGGTATTTGAAGACGCGAGTGATGAACTTGCGAACCTAATCACACGTACCCGCCAAATAAATCGGCTGACTCACATCCTGCGCCGGCACCTGGACGATCAATTGGCTAAACACTGTTACGTCGGAAATATTCAAAAACCTACCCTGACGATCCTGGTCGATAGTGCCAGCTGGGCCACACGTCTACGCTTTGTTGCGCCTGACCTCATTGGGAAATTAAGTGAGGATAATCAAGCATTTAAGGACATAGAACGCATCAACATCAAAATCCTGACCCCAAGCCAGGAAAAGGCTGACGTAGCGCACAAGCAGGGACCACAAATGAACCCTGATAATGCGCGTGGAATACGCAGCCTGGCAGAAACCATAGAAGATCCTGACTTGCAGCGGGCACTCAACAAGCTTGCCCGGCACGTCAGTGAAGAATAATTGAACAGTTGTTTAGTTGGCCTGTACAGGCTGAATAAATGAAATTGGCGCCTTGCTCTCGTCCTCGAAAGTCACCAGTTCCCATGCCTTTTCATCCGCGATCAAGGTGCGCAATAGCCTGTTATTGAGAGCATGCCCTGACTTGTGGCCACTAAAGGCACCAATCAGGCTGCGACCCAGCAGGTAAAGGTCACCGATCGAATCCAGGATCTTGTGCTTTACGAACTCGTCGACGTAACGCAGGCCATCTTCATTAAGCACGCGATAATCGTCCAGCACAACTGCATTGTCGAGGCTGCCGCCAAGCGCAAGATTGTTTGAGCGCAACGCCTCGATCTGATTCATAAAACCAAAGGTGCGGGCTCGGCTTACTTCCTTCACGAATGACGTGGTGGAGAAATCCACTTCGGCCGTCTGGTTGCTGTCCTTGAAAGCCGGGTGATCGAATTCAATGGTGAAGCCAACCTTGAAGCCGTCAAAAGGCTCAAACTTGACCCACTTGTCTCCATCTTCCACCCTGACCTCACGCTTGATGCGGATAAATCGCTTGGGTGCATTCTGCTCGGAAATACCTGCAGACTGAATCAAAAAGACAAATGGACCCGCGCTGCCGTCCATGATCGG
>DJMK01000090.1 GCA_002436485.1 Proteobacteria bacterium UBA6492 | reverse complement strand
GCGCAACAACGCCCTGTGGGTGGCCGAGCAACTGGGGATCAAGCTGCACATCATCGATGTCATCGAGGAATACAAATCCGTGGTGCTTAACCCGAAGCATGGCTATGGCGCCAATATGAACCCGTGCCTGGACTGCAAAATATTCATGGTGCACAAAGCCTTTGAGTGGATAAAAGAAAACGATTTCGATTTTATTATCACCGGGGAAGTTATCGGGCAACGGCCGATGTCTCAACGCCGGGATACTATGCCGCTGGTGCAGGAAGAATCTGGCGCGGGAGACCGGCTATTAAGACCACTATGTGCAAAAAATCTTCCTGCAACACTACCCGAACGCGAGGGCTGGGTTGACAGGGAAAAACTGTTTGATTTTTCGGGTCGATCCAGAAAACCGCAAATTGCATTGGCCAAACAGTATGGTTTTTCTGATTATGCCTCGCCAGCAGGTGGATGTTGTTTTCTGACCGATGAAACTTACTCGCGTAAACTGGTCGACTTATGGAAGGCACATGATTCACGTGACTATGAACTAGATGACATTATGTTGCTCAAGGTCGGGCGACACATACGCCCTCGCCCACACTTTAAACTGATAATCGGCCGTGAAGAAGGCGAAAACAAATTCATGGAAGGATATCGCAAGCATTTCACAAGTATGCGTAGTACCAGTCATACAGGTCCACTGGTTCTGATCGATGGCAAGCTCAGCGAGGAGGATTTACAACTGGCAGGACGTATTACTGCGCGTTTTGGACACGGTAAAACAGCCGAACAGGTAGAAATAGAAGCAAGCTTGCCCGATGGCAGTAGCAAGCGATTCAATGTCACGCCCATATCGCCCGATCAGTTGAAACAGGATTGGTATGTATGAGTGACTATGAACTGGATGCAAAAAATATTTTGTGCCCCATGCCGGTGATTCGTACACAGGACAAGGTCAATACATTGCAGCAGGGTGATAAGTTAAAGGTTGTGTGTACCGATCCCGGAGCATTAAACGATATACCAGCCTGGTGTCGTATTAATGGACATAAAGTGCTGGAAGCAACACAGTCCGATGATGAAGTGATTCTGTTAATCGAGGTGGGTAATGGGACATAGCCGCGCGGATAATCTCACAGCAGCAAATGCCCAGGAGATAAGAAGCCGCGAAATTCGCAAGGTTACCCTGATAGGTTCGGCTGTTGATCTGCTGCTAGGTATCGCCAAGATCTTTGGCGGAGTAATTTCCAGCTCACAAGCATTGATTGCTGATGGCATACATTCTTTGTCTGATCTTGCAACAGATGTGATCGTGCTCTATGCGATGAAGCATTCCGTGCGAGAAGCTGATGAAGAGCATCCCTATGGGCACGGCCGCATTGAAACGTTGGCCACAGTTGTATTGGGTATTTCATTACTTGGTGTTGCAGTTGGTATCGCCTTAGATGCAATCGATCGGCTATTCAATACAGAGCGACTTTTGAATCCGGGCATGCTTGCCCTGCTGATTGCAATCATATCGGTGTTGTCAAAAGAAGCGATCTATCACTACTCCATGACTATCGCGCGCAAATTTCGTTCTAACCTGCTCAAGGCAAATGCCTGGCATAGCCGTTCGGATTCCATTTCTTCGATTATCGTTGTTATCGGCGTGCTCGGTAGTATGGCAGGACTAAATTATTTAGATGCCATTGCCGCTGTCGGCGTAGCTTTCATGATCGCCAAGATTGGTTGGGATTTGTCGCTACACAGTTTGCGCGAATTGATTGATACCGGTCTTGAGCCCGAGCGGGTTGAGGCTATCAGGGGATCGATTCTTGCGGTTGATGGTGTGCAGTCGCTACATGTATTACGTACACGCCGCATGGGTAGTGATGCGTTGGTGGATGTGCATATACAGGTCAACCCCAGGCTGAGTGTCTCGGAAGGACACCATATCAGCGAAACGGTACGTGCGCGGGTAATCAAAGAGATTGACGAAGTGGCTGATGTGATGGTGCATATCGACCCTGAAGATGACGAGGTCGTCGCAAAGAGCATGCATTTGCCATTACGCCAGGTCATCTTGAATAAGCTAAAGGTCGAAGCGTCTGCCATTCAGGGCATGATGACCATCAGGGATGAAGACATTACCCTGCACTATCTTGATGGGAAGATTAACATTGATCTGGTATTACCCTTCACTCTGTTGGAAAATGAGCCGGTTGAGGCACGCAAGCGGATTGCGACACAATTTGAAGATGTAGCCGACAGAATAGAAGACGTAGAATCTATCCAGGTAAGCTATCATTAGGCATTAATTTGGTGCGCGTTTGATATCGCAAGCACTAGAATAGTGCATTATGTGCATGCATTATAAATTAATAAGCTTTAAAAACAATAAGTTAAGTTGTGGCATAATTTATGCCTTATTTTGAAGCATAAGAATTGCTTGCCTCATGATGAGGCGTATATCAACAAATTATATTTGGAGGAACCCAATGTCAGACGATGTAATAAAGATGATGAAAGACAACAACGTGAAGTTTGTAGACTTCCGTTTTACTGATACCCGCGGTAAGGAACAACATGTTTCGATGCCTGCCGATATCGTTGACGCCGACATGTTTACCGAAGGTAAGATGTTTGATGGTTCTTCCATCTCGGGCTGGAAAGGTATTAACGAGTCAGACATGATCCTGATGCCAGATGCGGAGACCGCGGTTATGGATCCGTTTACCGATGAACCGACTCTGATTGTTTCTTGCGATGTCGTCGAACCTGCAACAGGTGAAGGTTATGATCGTTGCCCGCGTTCACTTGCCAAACGTGCCGAGGCATATCTGAAATCGACTGGTATTGCTGATACTGCATACTTTGGTCCTGAGCCGGAATTCTTTGTTCTGGATGACGTGCGTTGGGGCGCTGACATGAGTGGTGCTTTCTACAAAGTTGACTCGGAAGAAGCCGAATGGAACTCTGAACGTGTATTTGAAGAAGGTAATATTGGTCACCGTCCTGGCCTGAAGGGCGGTTACTTTCCAGTTCCACCAGTTGACTCTCTGCATGACGTCCGTTCAGCCATGTGTCTTGCCATGGAAGAAATGGGCGTTAAGGTCGAAGTGCATCACCACGAAGTGGCAACAGCCGGTCAATGTGAGATCGGCACCATGTTTAGTACCCTGGTAAAGCGTGCTGACTGGAACCAGAAGCTAAAGTACTGTGTACACAACGTGGCACATGCTTATGGCAAAACAGCCACATTTATGCCGAAACCACTGGTTGGTGACAATGGTAATGGTATGCACGTACACCAGTCGTTGGCTAAAGATGGTGTAAACTTGTTCTCTGGCGATCAGTATGGCGGCCTGTCGGAAACAGCCTTGTTTTACATTGGTGGTATTGTCAAGCACGCGCGCGCATTGAACGCGTTCACCAATGCATCAACAAATTCTTACAAGCGTCTGGTACCGGGCTTTGAAGCACCCGTTATGCTGGCCTATTCTGCCCGTAACCGTTCTGCTTCTATTCGTATTCCATACGTAGCGAATCCAAAAGCGCGCCGAATTGAAGTTCGATTCCCAGATCCAACGGCCAATCCGTACTTGGCATTCTCTGCAATGATGATGGCAGGTCTGGACGGTATTCAGAACAAGATACATCCGGGTGATGCGATGGACAAAGACCTGTATGATCTGCCGGCAGAAGAAGCGGCAGCCATACCGACTGTGTGCCACTCGTTCGATCAGGCGCTTGAATCACTTGATGCAGATCGTGCCTTCCTGACGGCGGGTGGAGTATTCACTGATGATATGATCAGTGCCTACATAGATCTGAAGATGGAAGAAATCACGCGTCTGCGCATGACTACCCATCCAGTGGAATTTGACATGTACTATAGCTGTTAAGCAGGTGCGACAATAATGAAAAAGCGCCCCTTTTTAGGGGCGTTTTTTTGTCTTATGAAATCAGGCATGGATTTCATTGCTGATTCGCGCTATATAATAAAAATGGAATCAAAATCTAAATTGCTTTGTGCTTTATTTTCCTACTGTCTCGTTTGCGTGCCGGCTTTGGCCGAAGAGGCAGTAAGCGAGGTGCCGGCAGTCGGCGAGAAAAAGTTTTACAAGACTATTGGTCCCAACGGCGAGGTAATCTATACCGACAAACCGGTACAAAATGGCAAGGAAATTAACGTACCAAAGGCTTCGACCTACGAACCTGTTCCCACGCCCAGTTTCGAGGCGAGCAAGCCGAAACCCAAGAAAAAACCGTTTGAGTATGAGGCACTTGTCATCAGCAAACCGGCACACGAGGAAACTATCTGGAGCAATGAAGGTAAGCTCGATGTCAATATCAGCTTGCAGCCTTCTCTAAGAAATAACCACAGTATCGCCGTTTCGGTAGATGGCAACAGACTAAAGAGTGGTGAGGGACAGTCGTACCAGCTTTCCGGTATAGATCCCGGAGAACACCAGCTCAAAGTCGAGGTTGTCGATTCAGATGGTAAGGTCATCAAGAGCCAGGCATCTACCTTTTTTATGAGGCGACACATAATCAAGCGCTAAAACGCGGCTACTAATTGGGCGACTCGAGCCCGCAAAACCCAGAAAAATATCACTATTTTTTAATGCACTATATTAGTGCATAATAGGTCGCATATTAATATATATGCACTATTATGGTTATTTACGGGATTGAATCAGATTCAATTCGGTCGACATCAGTTTTCATATCTTATTGTTTTAATTGTAAATATTCAAAGTTAACCCATGCAAATAACCGGAATGTCATTATGCACTAACTTGGTTTGAAAATTGCTACATATGGAGTCATGGTGGCTGTTCCAACGACTAAAACCGAGCTGTATCAGCGCATTCTCGAGCATACGAACGTGGCGATTCTCCTGTTCGATGCCGATTTGAAGCTGCGCTATTTAAATCCAAGTGCTGAGATGCTCTTTGGTGCCAGTGTGCGCCAACTGGCCGGTCAGCATTTTTCTATACTGATTAACCCACGAGAACCGTTAATGGACCAGCTGGTTGAGGCTGTGCGTTCCATGCACCCTTTTGCCAAACATGAGCAGTTGCTGGATTTGTTAAATGGCAAGACGGTCACCGCAGACTTAAACGTCACTATTATTCAATCATCGTTTGGCGAGACAGAACTCTTGTTTGAAATCACACCCATAGATCGGCTCATGCGAATTTCCAGGGATGATGCAGTCTATGAGCAACAAGTAACAACACGGGACTTGTTGCGAAGTCTTGCCCATGAAATAAAAAATCCGTTGGGCGGCCTGCGCGGTGCAGCGCAGTTATTGGATCGGGAGCTAACCAGCGAAGACCAGCGAGAATACACACGTGTCATTATTGGTGAGGCAGATCGCTTACAGAAACTTGTGAACAGGTTGTTGGGGCCAAGCGGTATGCCAAAGACCGAGAATATTAATATTCACCAGATAATCGAATATGTACGTAATATTGTAATAACAGAAAACGATAGTGACATAAAGTTTCATCGAGACTATGACACCAGTATTCCAGAAATTAAAGGCGATCCTGACATGCTTGTGCAGGCCTTACTGAATATCGTTAAAAATGCAAAACAGGCACTTGGTGATAGCGGAAACATTACCATACGTACCCGAGTGTTGCGTAAGTTTACTATCGGTCAGATGAAGCACCGCATTGTAGCGAAGATAGACATAATCGATGATGGTCCAGGCATACCGGGTGATATCAAGGAAAAAATCTTTTATCCCATGATTACTGGTCGTGCAGAGGGTACGGGACTGGGATTATCGATTGCGCAAAGATTAATTCATCAACATGGTGGTTTGATAGAGTGTGAGAGCGAACCAGGTAAGACGGTGTTTTCCATCATGTTGCCAATAGAAATATAGTTTGAGGACGTAGTTATGGAAAAGGTCTGGGTTGTAGATGATGATCGTTCAATAAGATGGGTGTTGGAAAAGGCACTCAAAGGTGCCAGCATGGATGTTAAAACATTTGAAAATGCTGACAGTGCCTTGCGCTTGCTGGATCGTGATCATCCTGATGTGATTATTTCTGATATTCGTATGCCCGGTATGGACGGTTTTGAATTCTTGAAAAACGTCCATACACGTGATCCGGAATTACCGGTTATTATTATTACCGCACATTCTGATCTGGATAGCGCGGTGAGCGCTTACCAGGGTGGTGCCTTTGAGTATCTGCCAAAACCATTTGATGTTGATGAAGCTGTCGAGTTAACGCGCCGCGCTATTGATTTGTCGCGCAGAGATCAAGCAGACATCACGAAACAGGATGAAGAATCAACAGAAATTATTGGTGCTGCTGGTTCTATGCAAGAAGTATTTCGTGCAATTGGCAGGCTGTCGCGCTCAAACATAACTGTGCTTATCAACGGTGAATCAGGTACTGGTAAGGAACTGGTAGCACATGCATTACACAAGCATAGTCCGCGTGCTGACAAACCGTTTATTGCATTGAATACTGCAGCGATACCAAAAGATTTGCTTGAGTCGGAATTGTTTGGTCATGAGAAAGGGGCGTTTACCGGTGCGCAAGGTGCCAGGCAAGGACGTTTTGAACAGGCCGATGGCGGCACCTTGTTCCTGGA
>DJMK01000177.1 GCA_002436485.1 Proteobacteria bacterium UBA6492 | reverse complement strand
TGCGTATCACGCAGGAGTACCTGTCTGCGCTGGAACAAAATGACAACGAGGCAGCCTCTGCGCACGCAAACACATTGCTGGCTAGCACTGCCGATGATGATCTGGCAGTGACAGTGGAAAACATGAAGGAAACACTGTTTATCAGGCTGGTGACTAACATCCTGGGTGTTTTCTTCTGGTTTGTCATCCTCGGTCCGGTCGGTGCGGTGCTGTTCAGGGCCAATTGCCTGTTACGAGCACGCTTTGCCGGAGCCAAAAATGGCCTGGTCGATGCCATCGAGGAGTTACACAGGATTCTGATCTGGGTACCGGCACGCCTTGCCGTCATTGGTTATGCCATTACCGGTAGTTTCGTTCACACACTGGAATCAGTGAGCCAGGTTTCAGATCTGTGGAAAATGGACAGCGAGAAACTGATAATCGAGTGCGGCCTGGGTGCCATCTCACCCGCAGATGAAACCAAGGAAAATGAGCCGGATGTACACGGTTTGCATATGGCGCTGGCACTCGTTAAACGCACGGTATTGGCGTGGCTAACCGTGTTGGGGCTGCTGGTCATCACGGGCTGGCTTTCCTGATAACGAATACACAGCTATCCCATGTCGGTTACGACGATCGATTTAATTCGCCACGGTGAGCCGGTTGGCGGTCGTATGTACCGTGGCCAGATCGATCACCCCCTGAGTGAAAAAGGCTGGCAGCAAATGTGGGCCGCCGTCGGAGACCACTGTCCGTGGCAGCACATAGCAAGTTCACCCCTGACACGTTGTGTCGATTTTGCTCATGAACTGGCAGCACGACATAATCTTTCGCTCAGCGTGCATGATTCTCTGAAAGAAATTGCATTTGGCATTTGGGAAGGTAAAACCCGACAGCAGATTGAACAGGAAAGCCCGGGAAGTCTTAGCGCGTTCTATGCTGACCCCATCACCAATCGGCCGCTAAGTGCCGAACCGTTACATTCTTTCAGGCAGCGTATTGCCGAAGTGATACAGGTGCTGTTGACCCAGCATACCGGGCAACACGTGCTTGTGGTGTGTCATGCGGGAGTAATGCGTATGGCTTTATTGCACTTCCTGGATATTCCGGCGGAACATGCTTTTCGTATTCAAGTCGCCAATGCGGCTCTGACCCGCTTTGAAATTGAACATGCGGCGGATGTAAATATACCACGGCTGCTTTTTCACAACGGGCAGCTATGACAACCCGGTTATTGTTTTCATGTCTTCTGCTAGTGAGCAGTTTTGCTGTACTTGCCATTGAAGTAGTTGATGATACTGGCAAGCCTGTTAGCCTGGACAGACCTGCGACACGCATTATTACGCTTGCACCGCACCTCACTGAGATGTTGTATGCCCTTGAACAAGGCAATCGTATTGTGGCTACCGTGGCTTATAGTGATTATCCCGAGCAAGCCAAACGTATTCCACGTCTAGGTAGTTTTGATAATCTCAAGCTGGAACGTATTCTGTCTTTTAAGCCAGATCTGATAGTCGCCTGGCACAGCGGCAACAACAAGCAACAGCTCGCGCGCCTGGAAGAATTTGGATTAACTGTTTATCGGGATAATCCGCAACGGGTCGCTGATGTGGCGCGGACATTACGCAATCTTGGCAAGCTGACGGCCAGTCGCACAGCTGAAAAAACCGCAGCCGCTTTTGAAGAGCGGTTAACCATGCTTAAACAGCGTTACCGTGATCGTGCACCGCTCTCCGTCTTCTACCAGTTCTGGGACAAGCCAATGTATACGATCAATGACCAGCATTATATTGCTGACGTGTTTCGTATCTGCAAACTTGAAAACGTGTTTGCATCCTTGCCACAACTGTCTGCTACGGTTGATCGAGAGGCCGTGCTCCAAGCCAACCCTGACCTGATAATTGCTGCCGTGACAACAGGCACGCCAAGTGAGTGGCTTGCCAGTTGGCAGAAGTGGCCGGAGTTGAAAGCAGTCAGGTATGACAACCTGTTTAGCGCCAACGCAGACTGGTTAAACCGGCATACGCCGCGTTTATTACTGGCAACCGAGCAAATCTGTCAATTTGGTGATCAGGCCAGAAAGGCTTTGCAGCAAAAAAAAGCCGATTAACCCGTGTGGGGCTAATCGGCAAGCAGACCGGACACACTGATGGAGAGAACAGGAGGAGGGGAAAATCAGTGTTGGGCCGTCCGGTCTGGTAACACCTTGTCTATTGCGTACTGACCAGGTTCAGCTCCTGGTATTCAAGTTCCACGCGACGGTTTTTATGTGCCTCGGCGACATTCTGTAAAGGCTCTTCATCCGCACGTGCCTTGATAACCAGTTGTGATTCCGGGACACCTTCCGAAATAAGAATCTTTGCAACCTCGGAAGCACGTTGTTTACTGAGATATTCGTTGTACTCACGCGGTCCGGACTTGTCGGTATGACCACTGATTTGCATTAGCAAAGCCGGGTTATCAATCATGAAACGCGCATGTTCCCGAATGATTTTAATATCAGCATCGCCAAGTTGTGTCTTGTCAAAAGCAAAAAAGAAGCGTTTTTTATCCGGTTGTGTATTTTCGCTGATATCGATTTGCGGATATTTTTCCGTACTGTCAGTGGTCTCTGGCATGCTTAACTCCTTATTAGTGACGACTGCCTCGGTATTGTTTGAATTTGCCTGTGTCTCACTGCTGTGGGCGTTGGAAGCTATGGGAGCCATTGATGTGGCGGCAGGCTTTACGCTATTGCCTGCGCAACCTGCCATGACCATGCTGCCCATTAGTAAAACGCCTGGCATCCAAAAAAGGGTTAAGCCTGTTGATTTATCTTTCATGTCATTTTCCTCGTGTGATTGGGTTTTATAAACTGCTGTGTTTACATGCAGACATTACACACAAAGAAAATGACACTCAGCGTACTGAAATACGCACAAGTGCTAATGAATAATGATGAATTATGGCGCTGTGTTTATTGACGGGAATGTAATTTTAATGCTTACACCATTTTTTGCAGGCAGGTTATTAGCAGAAATTCGGCCATGGTGAAATTCAACGATAAGGCGTGCGATGTAAAGCCCAAGACCAAGATGTGGTTGTTCACTACGGTTTTGTCGCACTGAAACCATAGATTCAAACAGGTTGGATTGCATCTCGTCGGGTAGTAGTGGCCCGGTATTTTCTATATAAAGCACCATATCCTTGTTCGCATGCAGCAGTTTTATTCGAATAGGTGTTTCGGGTTCGTGGAAATCAATAGCATTGTTTATCAGTTTGTCCAGCATTTGCGCTATCAAATCGGGCGAACCTTGTAGCGGGTAGCTGTGGTTTTTCTCTACTTCAAGGATGAAGCGCGTTTGTGGATGGATTAGTTTATAACCTTCGACGCAGCCACTGATGACCTGGTCAAGCTCAAAAGTATGTTGTTGCTCAGACTGAATTGTCTGCTCCAGACGTGTTGCCTCACTCATGCGTGTCAGGATATCGTTTAACCGTTGAATGCCTTCACGCGCACGTTGCAAATAGGTTTTGATTTCATTTTCGCTGCTGTTCTGCGTCAGGTTATCCAGCGATGACCTGACCACGGTGACAGGTGTTCTAAGCTCATGCGATAGTTTACTTGCCATCGATTCGAGGTAGCGGTTGTACTGGGCGAGTCGTGACAACATGTCAGCTACACTGCGGGACAGGTCACCGATCTCGTCGGTTGCGTCGACGGTACTTATCTGCCCTACAACACGTCCATCATCGGTAATTGCATTTTCAGTGGCATCACGCAGACGGCTTACTCGAATGGAGAGACGCGTAGCAAAAACCAGCAGAACTATACTTGCAATCAGGAAGGCCAGAAATGTCAGGTTTATCAGGATTTCCATGGCGCGATTTTGTATGAGCAAGATGGCATTGCTGGTTTGCTCGATGGCAACCGCACCAATCACCCTGGATTTATCGTACACCGGGTAGGTTGCAGTCAATATGTTGACTTCCTTGTCAGGCGTTTGGCGCCAGCGGATAGCTGGTTGGCCATTGATGGCGCTGCGAAATTCCTCGCTATTCAAACGTGATGCGTTTAACAGCTCGTCATGAAATTCGGTAGCCGGTTGCTTTAAGATTAGTTTATAGATTAACGAGATCAAACCTGCGAAAAATGGCCGTTGTGTTATCTTTTGATCGTCATTCGCAGATGGTTCGCTATCCGGCTCAGTCAGGTTCCCGGTGCGCGCGATTACCCGGTTGTTAATATCAATGGCCCAAGTACGGGTAAGCGGGTGCTGTAAACCAGATAATAATTGTTCCGCTTCTTCCGATGGAAACATGATAGTGCCTAGCGTGTCAGGTTGATCAAGGCCGGCCGTACTGATAATGGTATCCGTAAGGCGCGTTCGCTGGTCGTCAACATCTGCGAGAGCAAATGAAAGTTTGTCTCCCAGCATATTGCGCGGGATGCGTATCTCTATGTTGTAACCGTCTGATGTTTCTTGCCATTCACCCTTGATATGCACTTCTGGCCCGAGAATGCGTGGGTTATTGATATTATTGTCAATGCGATGTGCATTGACCCAGCCTGGCGCAATCGTGGTGATCATGTATCGTACGAATTCTCCCCGGTTGTTTTGCATCGCGATAACCAAATGATCACTCTCATTGAGCTGCGGACTGTTTGGCTCGCGATAGACAATCGTGTCGTCCTTAATAGCAAAGATCACATACAAGTGACGCCCATAGGTACCAAGCTGGTGTTGGAATGTTAACGAGGTAGACTCTGAGCCTTTTAATGCATTATTGGCATCAAATGTTTGCATGCGATCTTCATAAGCAGCCCAGTCATCCATGTAGCCATCCAGNNCGGGTGCCAACCCAGGGAATGATAAAAAGACTCAACGAAACCAGCAGTAGCTTTATTCGAATACTGATACGGAATTTATTGTGTGGCTTTCTTAACATTCAGGCTATCTGGTAGACAGGAGTGCTGGCTAGTCCTTGTCTATCCAGCGATAACCCATTCCGTACACGGTGTCGATCCTGTCGAACTGTGTATCAATCCGGGCAAACTTGTTGCGAATACGTTTGATATGCGAGGTGATCGTGGCATCATCAACAACAATTTTTGCATCACTCATTAGCTGGTCGCGGTTTTTGACATGTCCGGGTCTTAATGCCAACGTATGTACAATCCAGAATTCAGTCAGTGTTAAATCAACCCGTTGGTCATGCCAGTATGCCTCATAGCGATTCATATCCAAAGTCAATGGACCGCGTTTAACGACATCTTCCTGTTGTGATGGTTGATTCATGATCTCCATGCGCCTGAAAAAAGCACTGATGCGCGCACAAATATTTGGCAGGCTGATGTCCTTGGTCAGATAGTCGTCGGCACCGAGACGCAAACCGGAGATCGTATCGAGGTCGCTATCCCGGGCTGTTAGAAAGATAATAGGCAGGCTGGGTGAGCGGGCGCGTAGGTTTCGGCACAGCTCAAAACCACCGTCAACGTCGTCTTTCAAGCCAATATCAAGGAGTGCCAGGTCGGGGAGCTGGCGCTCGAATGCTGTCATGGCGGTCAATCGATCAGCATATTGCTGCACGGTATACCCTTGCCTGGACAATGCATCGGCATAATTTTGACGAATTGCTTCCTCATCCTCAACAATGGCGATGGTCTTGCTCATACTTCCTCCTGTCACTATAAGGATACACTAGCACAGACACTGGCCTGTGTGGATGCACGTTTTGCATTTGCCAGAATTCATCATTTTTCATCCCTGCCATTCCCGATTTTAGCCCCGCGGTGCCATTTCGTTCAGCAAGACTTGTAACTGTAGAAATTCCGGCGCACCGATGGATCGTTATCACTCCAGGGATGGAACGCTGGGCCAATCAATGGGAGACGGTTAATGAAAATAAAAAGGTCTGATGTTACTGACAGCCAGGGGTGGCTATTCGAAGCCACACCACGTTCACGGCGACCGCTACAGCGAGTGGCAGCATGTTTTGTCACACTGTTGCACAAGTTACTTATCCTGGCTGCTTTTATCCTGTTTATGTCCTATGTGCAGTCGGTCACTGCCGGCGAGGCCATCGAGATGGAGCAGGTAGGACAGGGCACCCTGTTTTATCGTGCTGCGCACGATGGCCAGTATCGCACCGCACCTGTACTCAGCACAGAGGTGGATATGCGCGTCACCGGTTTTGTGAACCGTGCGCATATCGTTCAGACATTTACCAATGACAGTAGCGATTGGCTCGAGGGTGTTTATGTTTTTCCTTTGCCTGAGAATGCGGCTGTCGATCATATGCAAATGCGTATTGGCGAACGTGTTATCAAAGGAAAGATTAAGGAACGTGCCGAGGCGAAAAAGATTTATCAGCAAGCCAAGGCGCAAGGTAAACGTACCTCGTTACTGGAGCAGGAGAGACCCAACATGTTCACTACCTCTGTAGCAAATATAGGTCCGGGGGAACAAATCAAAATTGAAATCGAGTTTCAGCAGACACTACGCTATGACCAGGGGCAGTTTCATTTACGTTTCCCTCTCGCTATAACACCACGTTACATACCCGGCAGTAAGACTGGCCGATCAGCAGGCCATGTAAATGCATCTGCATTACCAACAGACCAGGTTGCCGATGCAGATCGAATCACGCCGATCGTGGCCCTGGGTAAGAAAGTAAACCCGGTTTCTCTGCATATTGAGCTTGATGCCGGTTTTCCATTAGAGACACTGACAAGTCCTTATCATGCGACTGAACACAAGGCGCATGGTCCCGGCCAATATACGATTACGCTGTCATCAGGCAGTGTTCCAGCAGATCGTGATTTTGAGCTGACATGGAAACCGGAACTGGGTTTTGCGCCAAGAGCTGCCCTGTTTCGCGAGCAGGTGGATAACGAAAACTACTACTTGCTAATGATGTTACCACCATCGCAAGAAAAGAAGGCCCACGTGTTGCCACGCGAGGTGATTTATGTGATTGACACTTCCGGTTCGATGGGTGGTGTCTCGATTCGACAGGCGCGCAAGGCGCTATTACTCGGTCTTAAACGATTACGCTCGACGGACTATTTCAATGTCATCCAGTTTAATTCGGTAACCGACAAGTTATTTAACCAGGCCAGTCCGGCTACTGCCGCCAATATCGCGCGCGCCACGAATTATGTGGCCGGTCTAAATGCGGGTGGTGGTACCGAAATGATGCAGGCAATGCGTAACGCATTGCAAAAACACGAGGATACTCCACGATTACGACAGGTGATCTTTTTGACAGATGGCGCAATTGGAAACGAGGATGCCTTGTTCGAGTATATTCGTCACCACCTGGGCAAGGATCGCCTGTTTACAGTCGGAATCGGTTCCGCACCAAACAGTCATTTCATGCGCAAGGCCGCGCAGTTTGGGAAGGGGACATTTACTTTTATTGGTGATGTCAATGAAGTTCAGCAAAAGATGCAACAGTTATTTGCCAAGCTGGATACACCGGTGATGCGTGACCTGAGACTGACACAACATTTCGGGGATTTTGATACCTGGCCACAGGTTATGCCTGATCTGTATGCCGGGGAACCATTGATGTTAACTGCTCGTACGAAGGCAAAGTCCGGTGAAGTTCAGCTGTTTGGGAAAGGTCAATCAAACAACTGGCAAGCCAGCTTATTTCTACAGCAAGGCAAAGTCGGCAAGGGTATCGGAAAACTCTGGGCCAGGAGCAAGATAGACGCATTGCTGGATAGTCTGCATGATGGTGCAGACAAGCAGCAGGTGCGCAACGATGTTGTTAAGCTGGCCCTGGGACATCATCTGGTAAGTCGTTATACCAGCCTGGTGGCGGTTGATGTCACACCGGTACGACCACAACACGAAGTATTGAAGTCGAAAGCAGTGCCGACGAATTTGCCGCATGGTCAGGATGCCAAGAAGATTTTCGGTATGCAGGCCAAAACAGGCACAGCGCAGTACCTTATGTTTATGATCGGAAGCCTGTTGTTAATGGCCGGTATATTAGTTGTGTTGCTGCGCCAACGCAGGGGGGCAGCATGCGCGGTCTAAGTGATAAAACCATCAGGCGCATGATCTGGGTTTTGCTGGCACTCGCTATCTATTTCCTGGGAAGTGCATTTTATATTCCGGCCAAGGCCATGCTGGCGCAACACATGTTGCAGTCAGCCTGGCAAAGCAGCCTGGCAGCACAATCGGTAAACAAACCATGGCCATGGGCGGATACGCATCCAGTCGCTCGCTTGCGTGTACCGCAGCACGATGTAGATCAAGTTGTCCTGAGTGGGGAACAGGGAAACAGCCTGGCTTTTGCACCTGGTATGCACACGGCCAGTGATCCTGCTGATCAACAGGGCCTGGTTGTCATCAGTGCACATCGTGACACACACTTCCGGTTTTTACAGTATGTGGTACCGGGCGATGTGATTGAACTTGAAACGATGAATAGTCAAACCATTCGCTATCGTGTCAGGGAGACTCAGGTGGTAAATATTCAATACGCCAATTTGCATGTTGCGGGTAATCATCGATGGCTGGGGTTGGTGACCTGTTACCCGTTTAATACTGTCACCGCGGAGCCTTCATTGCGTTACCTGGTGCTGGCTGAGGAGGTAAGGGAATGCCCGAATTTACAACAGGGTTGTTTTGTTTAACCGGAGTTCCTGTTTATGTCGAGATATGTGTTATCAATTAATATCAGTTCAGATAATCGTGACATGTTGGAAAACCTGCTCGTGACGCTCGAGCCGGTCTGCGGCGACCTGACGCAAATCGATAGTATTCAGGTCGTGCAGCATCCTGAAAATGCCTGTAGTAACACGGAGCAGGGACCGAGTAGCTTGCAACGTAATCTATTTCTGGACAAGTGGTCGTGAACAAACGCGCCTGTTTGCGGTGTATTATTGTTGGCTTATTTCACGCATACGCGGTACGGCCAGGCCAGCTTCCTCCGCTTGCTGTATAGCGCGTGCCAGTCTGGCGGGAGCCGAGCGACCC